>NZ_JBIRAW010000036.1:0-100857 GCF_044326315.1 Actinomadura sp. 9N407
AGCGTTCGGTGGTCATGGCGAAGGGGAAACACCCGGTCCCATCCCGAACCCGGAAGTTAAGCCCTTCAGCGCCGATGGTACTGCATGGGAGACTGTGTGGGAGAGTAGGACACCGCCGGACATATATATTGGTCGAGGGTCGCCCCGGTTTCTGGGGCGGCCCTCGACGCGTGTCTAGGACCTGCCAAAATGGGTGGGGCAGGCCCACGAAACCACAATGAACAGTGACGGACGTGATGAGCGCGGAAGAGGACGGCCGCAGCGACGACAGCCGCGAGCGGCGCGGCAAGGACGGAGGGCGCGGTACGCCGCCCCCTCGTCGCGGAGGCGATGCCCGCGGTGGCTCCGGAGGTGCGGGGTTCCGTAAGGGCGGTGGCTCGCAGGGGGGCCGTGGCCGTTCTGAAGGCGGTACCGGCGAGGGCGGACGACCGCAGGGGAGCGGCGGCCGCGGCCGGCCGTTCAGCGGAGGCCGTCCCGGTACCGGTGGTGGCGCCAAGGGACGTCCCGGAACCGGTGGTGGCGCCAAGGGGCGTCCCGGCGACCGGGACGATCGGCGGCAGGACCGGCCCTTCAAGCGTTCCGACGATCGGCGGGGTCCGGGTGCGACCGGCGCCGGCTCGAGCGAGCGCGGAGCATCCCGTCCGGGTGGCCCTCGCGGCTCGCGTCCAGCAGGCGGTCCCCAGGAAGGGCGCAAGCCCTCTTCGGGTTCCCAGGGCCGGAAGTTCGGGCCTCCCCGGGACCGCGATGGCGGTCCTCGCAGGGACGATCGCGCGCGTCCGCCGCGGGATGACCGTCCGCGTCGGGACGACCGTGCCGCCCGTGACGATCGGCCGCAGCGTCATGATCGGCCCCAGCGCGATGACCGGCCGCGTCGTGACGACCGGCCCCAGCGGGACGACCGCTTCCGACGCGATGACCGGCCCCAGCGGGATGACCGGGGTTCTCGGGACGCCCGGCCGAGCCGTGATGACCGTCCGCAGCGGGATGCCCGCTTCGCACGCGATGACCGGCCGCCGCGGGATGACCGGGGTTCCCGAGACGCCCGGCCGAGCCGTGATGACCGGCCGCAGCGAGACGATCGCTTCCGCCGTGATGATCGTCCGGCTCGTGACGCTCGTGGACCTCGTGATGATCGTCCGCAGCGGGACGCGCGTTCGGGTCGTGACGACCGGCCGCGCCGTGATGACCGTCCCCAGCGTGATGATCGGCCGCGCCGGGACGACCGTCCGCAGCGCGATGCGCGGTTCGGTCGCGATGACCGGCCGAAGCGGGACGATCGGCCTCAGCGGGATGACCGGGGTGGCCGTGATGACCGGCCGCGTCAGGATGATCGTGGCGGGCCGGGACAGCGGCGGCCGGGGGCGGGCGCCGAGCGCGGCTCCGGGCCGCGTCGTGAGGGCGGCCGGGGACGTCCGGGTGACCGTGACAGGTCGCCGGGCGGTTACTCGAAGCGGCCCCAGGAAGCCGGTGCCGGGCGGCCCTCTGGGCCGCGCGACCGTTCCGATCGCCGGGACTACGCGGAGGAGCGGCCCGCGCCCAGGCACAACGATCCGGTGCTGCCGGACGATGTGACGGGCGAGGAGCTGGACCTGGACGCGCGCGCCGAGCTGCGTTCGCTGCCCAAGGACCTGGCTCTACGGGTCGCGCGGCACCTCGTGATGGCGGGGCGGCTCGCCGAGGAGGAGCCTGAGACCGCGTACCTGCATGCCAAGGCGGCACGCCGGCTGGCGTCGCGGGTCGGGCTGGTACGGGAGGCGGCGGGCTTCGCCGCGTACCACGCGGGGGAGTGGTCCGAGGCCCTCGCCGAGCTGCGTGCGGCGCGGCGCCTGAGCAGCGCCGAGGATGCGTATCTGCCGATCATGGCGGACTGCGAGCGTGGCCTGGGACGTCCCGAGCGTGCGCTCGACCTGGTCAAGGCGCCCGAGGCGAAGAAGCTGGATCAGGCTGGCCACATCGAGCTGCGCATCGTCGAGTCCGGGGCGCGGCGTGACCTCGGCCAGTACGAGGCGGCCGTGGTGACCCTTCAGATACCGGAGTTGCGGGACCGCAGGCTCCGGCCCTGGTCGGCGCGGCTCCTGTACGCGTACGCCGACGCGCTCGCCGAAGCGCAGCGCGAGAGCGAGGCGGCGGAGTGGTTCGCCAGGGCGTCGGCCGCCGACCGCGACGGGGAGACCGACGCGGCCGAGCGGTACGCCGAGCTTGAGGGCCTGGAGATCGTCGACACCGAGGACGATGAGTCGGCCGGAACGCTCGAGCCGGGCCAGGACCGTCAGGCCGAGTCCGCCGGCGAGGCGTCGGCGCCACTGGCCGAGGACGACGAGGACGACGAGGACGACGAGGACGACGAGGACGACGAGGACGACGAGGACGACGAGGACGACGAGGACGACGAGGACGAGGTGATCGGCGGCGAGGCCGAGACCGAGGACGAGGCCGATGCCGGCGATGAGGCTCAGGCCGAAGTCGTGGCGGCGGAGCCGCGGCCCGAGCCGGAGCCGCAGGACGAGTCCGGCGGCGTTCCGGAGGCATCCGTGCCCGCGGAGCCGTCCGATCCGACGGCGATCGCGTTCATGGCGGCTCCGGCCGAGCCCGAGACGGCTCCAGAGACGCCCTCAGGGGCGGCTGAGGAGCCTGTACGGGACGTGCCCGCCCCGGAGGTTCCGGAGGCGCCTGCGGTCTTCCTGGAGCCGCAGGCGGCCGACGAGCCGGACGAGGAAGGGCCCCCGTCCGGCTGACAGATCCCTCGCGGGCTTGACGGGCGGGGCGGTTCGCCCGATATTCACGAGATCGTGTCGTTCGGGGGGTGGGGGAGTCATCCGGTCGTGATCGACTCCTCCACGATCTTGTTCTCGTGAGGAGCGTCATGCCCACCCCCCTGAACCGACGCATGTTCCTGCGCGCCACGGCGATCGCCGGTGGCACCACCGCCTTCTCGGGCGCTTTGTGGCACCAGGCGTTCGCCGGGCCCGCGCAGCCGGGGCCCGGCCCGTACGGCGCGCTGCTGGCCGCCGACGCCAACGGACTCCAGCTTCCGCAGGGCTTCACCGGCCGGATCCTGGCCCGCTCCATGCAGCGGGTGGCCGGTACGCGTCACACCTGGCATGCGGCCCCGGACGGCGGTGCGTGCTTCCGTGACGGTGATGGCTGGATCTACGTCAGCAACTCCGAGGTCCCCCTGGTGGGAGGCGTCTCCGCGGTCCGTTTCGGCGCGGACGGCACTGTGGCGTCCGCGTACCGGATCCTGAACGGAACGACCCTCAACTGCGCGGGAGGGGCGACGCCCTGGGACACCTGGCTGTCGTGCGAGGAGCACGACTTCGGGCTCGTGTACGAGACGTACCCGCAGGGCGGCAAGTCGGCGAAGCCCCGTCCCGCCATGGGGCGGTTCAAGCACGAGGCCGCGGCCTGTGACCCCGAACGCCAGGTCGTCTACCTCACCGAGGACCAGTCGGACGGTTGCTTCTACCGTTTCCGGCCCAGCACCTGGGGCGACCTGTCCGCGGGCACCCTGGAGGTCCTGGTCGGGTCGGACGTCGGCCCCGTGAGCTGGGCCAAGGTGCCGAACCCCCGGATCTGGACCACCGCGCCCCGCGACCAGGTGGCGGGAGCCATGCGGTTCGACGGCGGTGAGGGCTGCTACTACGCGGGCGGCATCTGCTACTTCACCACCAAGGGCGACCAGCGCGTCTGGTCGTACGACGCCGCTGCCGGACGGCTCGACCTGACCTACGACGACGACCTCGTCACCGGAGGAGAGCCCCCGCTCTCGGGCGTCGACAACATCACGGGTACCTCCTCGGGCGATCTGTACGTCGCCGAGGACGGCGACGACATGGAGATCAACCTGATCACGCCCGAGGGCACCGTCGCGCCGTTCCTGCGACTCAACGGGCATGACGACTCGGAGATCACCGGTCCCGCGTTCTCGCCGGATGGAAGCCGGCTGTACTTCTCCTCCCAGCGAGGCAAGAGCGGCTTCATCGCGGGCACCGATGGCTACACGTACGAGGTGACGGGCCCCTTCCGCCGCTGACGGGGCGTCAGCGGCGATTCCAGCGATGGGTGGGCATCATGCGTGCCGGTTCAAGGCGTGCATGATGCCCGCGACGTTGCTCTCGGTGCTGTTGAGCACCTCGTACTTGGCGGCCAGTTCAGGGTCGCCGCCCTTGCGCGTGACCGCGTAGCGCTCGTTCGTACGCTCGCGGACCATCTCCACCGCATGGTCCAGGTCGAGGCCCTCGTCCTTGGCGTCGCTCACCGCGTCCACCCAGATCCGCAGTTCCTCCGCGGACCGCTCCAGCGTGTCGCTCACTTCGACGACCGGGCCGTAGTGGGCGAACAGCAGACGCTGCGGCCCCAGGTCCTGGAACTTGCGCAGCGACGCCAAGGCCGTCTCGAGGTCGAAGTCCGGGGGAGGCGTCGCCGGCCGTACGTCCTTGGTCTCCGGGACGTAGATGCCGGCGGCGTCCCCTACGTACAGGTCTCCCGTCCCGGAGTCCATCAGCCCCACATGGTGCTTGGCGTGCCCTGGGGAGTAGTACGACTCCAGGCGCCGCCCCCCGCCCAGGTCGATCACGCCGGTGTCCTCGACCGCGCGGATCCGTGCCGCGTCCGTGGGGCGCAGCTCCCCGAACAGTGTGTCGAGGCTGTCCCCGTACACCATCCGGGCACTGCGCATCAGCCGTTCCGGCGACGCCAGGTGCCGTGCGCCCTTCTCGTGCACGACCACCTCCGCCTCGGGATACATCTCGGCGATGTCGCCGACCCCGCCCGCGTGATCGAGATGGATGTGGGTGACGACCACCGTCGCCAGATCCGCGGCGCCGACGCCCAGCTCGCTCAGCGCCTGCCGTACGACCGGCGCCGAACCGGCGGTTCCCGGTTCCACCAGGCAGGGCCGGTCGGACAGGATCAGGTATCCCGCGGTGATGCCCGCGTAGCCCGCCATCCGCGTGTCGATCTCGTAGACGTCCCCGCCGAGTGGCGTGATCGTGGTGTCCATCGGAGGATCATCTCGCGGGTCCGGCCGGGTTGGCCACGGTTCGCACGGCGCCATCTCCAAAGCACCGCGCCATCTTCCGAGGACGGCTACAGGCCGTCACAGACGGCGCAGGACCAGGCCGGTACGGGGTTTGGGGCCGAACGAGGTGGACTTGCGGGGCACCCGTTCCCCCTCGGCGGCGACGGCCAGGACGTCCTCGACCTTGAGGGGGTTGAGGATCACTGCCGTGCCGCCGGTACGGCGCGCCCGGTCGATGGCGGCCACGGGGTCGTCGTGGACGACCTCGACGCTGTGCTCGTCCTCGGGGATCTTCCAGATGTCCCGGATCAGGAGGTGGTCCAGGATCGCGGTGTCCAGGGCGCGCCAGCGTGGCGAGTGGCCGGTGGGCAGGGCCCGTGCGAGGCGTTCGGGCGCGGGATCGGTGAGCAGATGCAGGTCCTCGCCGGTCGCCAGCAGGAACGCGGGGCCTCCGGCGTCCTTGAGGGCCGCGATGGCTTGCGGGAACGGGAGGCGGGTCGTTCGGAACGCCTCCCGCGCCTGCTCCAGGGCGGTCTCAGGGGGAAGGCCGGGGAGTACCCGGTGGATGGCGCCCAGATGGGGCGGATAGCGCGTGGAGTCGACCAGGAGGGCGAGGCCGTAGTCCCAGGGGCCCGGCCCGTGGCGGGCCTGCAGGGCCCTGTACGTGGCGTAGCGGTGGTGCCCGTCGGCGATGAGCGCCTGGCGGGGGCGCAGGTCTTCCGCGATCCGGGCGTGCAGAGCGGGATCGTCGACGCGCCAGAGCCGATGGAGCTGATCGCCGGCGCGGAACTCCATCAGCGGCGGGAGCGCGGCGGTCGTGTCGATGATCGCGGCCGTGTCGCCGCCGCCCTCGTAGACGAGGAAGATCGGCTCCAGGTTGGCGCGGGTGGCCTCCATCAGGGCGAACCGGTCGCGGACCGGGCCCGGATAGACGTTCTCGTGGGGCAGGACCACGCCATCGGCCTCGGCGCGCAGCCCCAGGGCGCCGATCAGGCCGCGCTGGCCGTCGGTCTCGTACAGGTACAGGGCCGGCGTGGGATCGGTGACGAGCGAGCCGTCGGCGAGCCAACGGCCAAGCGTGGCGGCGGCGCCGCCGTAGTCCTCCGGCAGGGTGAGCCGGACGATGTTGTGGCCGCCGCGCGCCTTCAGTCGTTCGACCTGGTCGCGGTCCAGCAGGTCGTACGGGGGGCTGGTGACCTCCGCCGGGTCGATGCGCGGGGCGAAGCGGACGCCGCGGAACGGCGCCAGCTCCAGCCCGGCGCGCGATCGCGGCCCGGTGGTCCCGAAGATCCAGGCGCTGAACTCCTCCGGTCCGAGCCCGGACGGGAAATCGGCCTTCACCGTGGGCATGCTATTGAGCGACGGGTGAGTGAACGGCGGGCGGGTACGGTCCAAGTGATCGGGGTCCGAGGGAGGTCCATATGGATGTTCAAGGATCAGGACGGTCGGACGATTCCCCCGGCGGCGCCCATCCCGGCCCCGCCGGCCCGGACGGCGGGGTCTACGAGTGGTACACGCGGGGCCTTGAACTGCTGAAGTCCGGGAGCGCGGCCGCCGCCGCACAGCTTCTGGTACGGGCGGCCGAGGCGGAGCCGTCATCACGGTCCATCCGGGAGGCGCTGGCGCGCGCGCAGTTCGGCGCACGGAGCTTCCAGGAGGCGGCCGAGAACTTCCGCTACATCGTCGAGACGGATCCGGCCGAGGACTACGCCCTGTTCGGCCTGGGGCTCTCGCTGAGCCGTCTGGGGGACTTCCGGGGGGCGGTGGAGCCACTGGCCCTCGCGGTGGCCATGCAGCCCGAGAACAGGGACTATGCCAAGGCCCTGCGGCATGCGCGGGCCACCCTGGAGGCCCGCAAGTGACGCTCTCGTACGATGGCGGCGATGAAAAGCTGTGATCGGCCGTTGTGCGAGGCCTACGACGTCGCTCTGCTCGATCTCGATGGGGTCGTCTACATCGGCCACCGGCCGGTGCCGGCGGCGGCCGAATCGCTCGCCAAGGCCCGCGCGGCCGGGCAGCGGCTCGCCTTTGTGACCAACAACGCCTCCCGTACGCCCTCCGCCGTCGCGGCGCTGCTCACGGACGTGGGCGTCCCCGCGGCGGCGGACGACGTCGTCACGTCCGCGCAGGCCGCCGCGCGCCTCCTGGCCGACAGGCTTCCAGCGGGCGCGAGCGTACTCGTCGTGGGAGGCATGGGATTGCGGCAGGCCCTCTACGCGAGGGGCTTGAAGCCCGTGTCCACCGCTGCGGAACGGCCGGCGGCAGTCGCCCAGGGGTACGACCCGGGCCTGTCCTACGGGCTGCTGGCCGAGGGGGCGTCGGCCGTACGGAACGGGGCCCTGTTCGTCGGCTCCAACGGCGATCTCACGATTCCCGGTGGGGGCGGCCCGCCCAAGCCCGGCAACGGGTCGCTGCTCAAGGTCATCAGCGCCGCCACCGGTGTGGAGCCCATCATCACCGGCAAGCCCGAACGGCCCCTGCATCACGAGTCGATCCTCCGTACGGAGGCACAGCGTCCCCTCGTCGTAGGCGACCGGCTCGACACCGACATCGAAGGCGCCTACAACGGGGGCGCCGACAGCCTGCTGGTCTTCACAGGCGTGACGGACCCGATGACGGCTCTCACCGCCCCGTTCCACCACCGCCCCACCTACATCGCCCCTGACCTGACGGGGCTGCTCGCGCCGCATCCCGGAGTACACGCCGACGGGGTCGGCTACGAGTGCGAAGGCTGGACCGCCCGTTGGGACGACGACCGGGTCGAACTCACGGGCGAGGGCGACCCCTACGACGGACTGCGCGCACTGGCCGCCGCCGCATGGCGGGACGACACCGTTCCGCCGGCGAAGGCACTCGAGGGAGCACTCCAGCGCCTCGCCCTCACCTGACCGGCCCGGCGGGACTTGGCCCAACGGCCGCATCACGTTCCCCCGGCGGTCACGGGCGGATGGTTACCTCTCCTGAATTCACCTTGGGAGGGGTATGCCGTGAGGCGTTCGATGCTGGTGGGAGTGCTGAGTGCCGGGTTGGTCGCGATGGGTTCTTCGGCCCTGACGGATCCCGCTTTGGCCAAGGACAAGGCCAAGGGCGAGGATTTCGATCTGCAGGCTCACCGGGGCGGCCTGGGATTGGTCGTGGAAAGTACGGTTCCGGCGTTCGCCAACGCGCTGCGACTCGGGGTCAGCACGCTGGAACTGGACGTGCAGATCACCGAGGACGGGCACGCGGTCGTCACCCATGACCGCCGCATCAGCGACCGCAAGTGCCGGGACACCGCTCCCGCCGTGGCCGGCGACCCCGAATACCCCTACGTCGGCAAGTACATCAACACGTTGTCCTTCAAGCAGGTCCGCACGATGGACTGCGGATCGCGGACACTGGCGGAGTTCCCGGAGCAGCGCGCCGTACCCGGGGCGAAGATGCCCCTGCTGCGCGAAGTGTTCACGCTGGTGCACCGCTACCGCGCGTACGGGGTCAAGCTCAACATCGAGACCAAGGTGGAAGCCGGAGCACCCCACGAGACGGCGCCGCGTGAGCAGTTCGTCCAGGTCACCGCCAAGGAGGTGCGCCGCGCGCGCATGCGGCGTCAGGTGACGATCCAGAGCTTCGACTGGGGCGCCCTGATGCGGATGCGCGAGGTCGAGCCGAGACTTCCGCTCGTAGCGCTCACCAATCACGACTTCCTGCAGACCGGGCAGCCGGGCCGGTCGCCGTGGCTGGGCGGGATCGACATCGACGACTTCGGTGGGGACCCGCTGAGGGCGGTCAAGTCGTTCGGAGCCGGTGCGTTCTCGCCCGTGCACGGCTTCCCGCAGAACGGCAAGGTCACCGACCCCGGCTACCGGCCGTACGTGACCGGGGACATGGTCCGGCGCGCGCACCGGATGGGGCTCAAGGTGATCCCCTGGACCGTCGATGACGAGCCGACCATGAACAAGCTCATCGACGACGGCGTGGACGGGATCATCACCGACCACCCCGACCGGCTCCGTGCCGTCATGGCCGAGCGCGGGCTGCGCCTGCCCCGCCCGTACCGGGCACGGCCGTGAGCGTGGGCCGGGCGGGCTAGAGCAGCTTGCGCAGGCGGAGCAGGTCGAAGATGCTCGCGTCGATCTTGAGACGGCCGGTCGCCCACGCCTTGGCCGGGTTCATCTCGTCGGCGGCCAGCGCGACCAGGTCGTCGCTGTTCACCGTGAGGCGGACCTGGGCGCCTCCCGCGTCCCCGGTGGGCTCGAACGGGTCCAGCCCGCCCGCGTGCAGCCGGGACGCGTAGGCCACCCGCAGATCGGGGATCCGGCAGCTGATCGTCCGTTCCACGACGTGCTCGGCGAGCCGGTCGGCGTCGACCGCCGCCAGGCGCTCGGCGATCCGGTCGAGCGCGGCTCGGCACTCCTCCTCGTTGGCCATGGTCAGGCCGTTCCCCCTTCGATCGACGACGATGTCGTGATGGGACGGTAGCGTTCTGACTGGGCCCGTGCGACTCGCGGCGGGCGATCGGTGGCCCGCTTGGAGGGAGACGTGATGTCCGACGAGGCCGCGCACGACCCGGCGGAGGCGCCGGTTCCGCGCGCGCCGGCGCCAGCGCCGGTCCCGCCCGGCCCCGAGCCGACCGGCGATCCGCGGATCGACGCGGTGCTGGCCCGGCTGGGCGAGCTGGGCGGCGTGCCGGTGTCCGGCCACGTGCCGGTCTTCGAGGGGATCCACCAGCGGCTGCAGGAGCTGCTGGTCTCCGCCGACCAGGACGAGCCCGCACCCGCCGCCCCGCCCCAAGCGCCCGCCGGAGCCCAAGCGGCTCCCGGGCCGCCGAGGCCCGGGCCCTGGCCCCAGGGGCCGCGTCCGGGATCGTGGCCATGAGCCGCCGGCGGCTGGACGCCGAGCTGGTCCGGCGCGGGCTGGCCCGTTCGCGCGAGCACGCCTCCGACCTGATCGCCGACGGCCGGGTCAAGGTCGGCGGGCAGGTCGCGGGCAAGGCCGCGACGCAGGTGGAGACCGGCGCGGCGATCCTGGTCGCGACCGGGGACGCCGGGCCCGAGTACGTCTCGCGCGGCGGCCACAAGCTGGCCGGCGCGCTGGAGGCCTTCGGCGACCTGAAGGTGGCCGGCCGCGTCTGCCTGGACGCGGGCGCCTCCACCGGCGGGTTCACCGACGTGCTGCTGCGCGCGGGCGCCTCGCGGGTCTACGCGGTCGACGTGGGGCGCGCCCAGATCGCCTGGTCGCTGCGCACCGACGACCGGGTGAGCGTCCTGGAGCGGGTCAACGTCCGCGACCTCACGCCCGAGCTGCTCGGGCAGCCCGAGGCGCCCGCCCCCGACCTGGTCGTGGGCGATCTGTCGTTCATCTCACTCCGCCTGGTCCTGGAGCCGCTGCGGCGCTGCGTCGCCCCCGGCACCGACTACGCGATCATGGTCAAGCCGCAGTTCGAGGTCGGCAAGGAGCTCGTCGGTGCGGGCGGCGTCGTCCGCGATCCCGAGCTGCGCGCCGACGCGGTACGGGGGGTGGCCGCGCACGCGTGGACGCTGGGCCTGGGAGCGCTGGGCGTGACGGCGAGCCCGCTGCCGGGCCCGGCGGGCAACGTGGAGTACTTCCTGTGGCTGCGGGCGGGTGCGCCGCGGCTCGACGAGGCCGACCTGGCCAGGGCCGTGGCGGAGGGACCCCAGTGATCCCTGCGGGCCGCCCGGACGTAGTAGCGGGCGTGGAAGTCACACTGGAAGCGAACGCGGAAGCGGTGTCGGAGCGTGCCCATGGGTGAGAGATCGGTACTGGTCGTCACGCACACGGGACGGCCCGAGGCGGTGCGCAGCGCGCAGCTGGTGATCGACCGGCTCAGTGCGGCGGGCATCTCGGTACGGGTGCTCGAGAGCGAGGCCGCCGACATCGGCTGCGCGGGCGTGGACGTGCGCCCGGGCACCGGGGCGGCGGCCGAGGACGCCGAGGTGGTGATGGTCCTCGGCGGCGACGGCACGCTGCTGCGGGCGGCCGATCTGGCCCGCCCGGTGGGCACGCCGCTGCTCGGCGTCAACCTCGGGCATGTCGGCTTCCTGGCCGAGGCCGAGCGGGATGACCTCGCCGCGACCGTCGACCGGGTCGTCACCCGCCGCTACGACGTCGAGGAGCGGATGACGATCGATGTCGTGGTGCGCCGCAACGGCGGCGTCGACGGGACGACCTGGGCGCTCAACGAGGCCAGCGTCGAGAAGGCCGAGCGCGAGCGGATGCTGGAGGTCGTCGCCGAGATCGACGGCCGCCCGCTGTCCAACTGGGGCTGCGACGGTGTGGTGTGCGCCACCCCGACCGGCTCCACGGCGTACGCGTTCTCCGCCGGCGGCCCGGTGGTGTGGCCGGAGGTCGAGGCGATGCTGGTGGTGCCGATCAGCGCGCACGCGCTGTTCTCCCGCCCGCTGGTGGTCTCGCCCCAGTCCACGGTCGCGATCGAGGTACAGCCCGGCACGGCCCGGGCCGTCCTGTGGTGCGACGGCCGCCGCACCATCGCCCTGCCGCCCGGCGCGCGGGTCGAGGTACGGCGCGGCGCCGATCCGGTACGGCTCGCGCGGCTGCATCTGACCCCGTTCACCGACCGGCTGGTGACCAAGTTCGGGCTGCCGGTCACCGGCTGGCGAGGCCGGGCCCGGCAGGCCGCGGCCGCGGCGGCGGTGCCCCCCGGGCCGGCCGGCGACGGCCCGCTCGAGGACGGCCCGGCGGGCCGCGAGGTGAGCAGGACCCGTACGAGCGAGGTGACCAGCGACGATGCCTGCGGTACGGGCGGTCCCGAGCCCGCCGGGGAGGCCGGGATCGGGCCGGGACGGTAATCTCACCAGCGAGGCGCTGAAACCGGGATCTGTTTTGCGAGGGGTTGTGACGCTGGTGCGTCCGATGGTCGATGAGGTGCGGATCCAGGGCCTCGGTGTGATCGACGAGGCCGTGCTGGAGCTGTCGCCGGGCTTCAACGTCGTCACCGGTGAGACCGGGGCGGGAAAGACCATGGTGGTCACCAGCCTGGGCCTGCTGTTCGGCGGCCGCGCCGACCCGCAGCGGGTCCGGCCGGGCGCCGACCGCGCCACCGTGGAGGGCCGGATCGTGCTCGATCCGGGCGGCCGGGTGGTCGAGCGGGTGGAGGAGGCCGGCGGCGAGCTGGACGACGGCGTGCTGCTGATCACCCGCTCGGTGTCGGCCGAGGGACGCTCGCGGGCGCATCTGGGCGGCCGCTCGGTGCCGGTGAGCCTGCTGATCAATCTGGCCGACGACCTGGTGGCCGTGCACGGGCAGTCCGACCAGCAGCGGCTGCTGCAGGCCGGCCGGCAGCGCGGCGCGCTCGACCGGTACGCCGGCAACGCGCTGCTCAAGCCGCTGCGCGCCTACACCGCGGCGTACGAGCGGCACCGCCAGGTCTCCGCGCTGCTGGTGGAGCTGACCACCCGGGCGCGCGAGCGCGCCCAGGAGGCCGAGATGCTGCGCTTCGGCCTGGAGGAGATCGAGAAGGTCGATCCCAAGCCGGGCGAGGACGCCGAGCTGGCGGCCGAGGAGGAGCGGCTCGGGCACGCCGACGCGCTGCGCGGCGCCGCCGACTCCGCGCACGAGTCGCTGCTGGGCGACCCGTCCGCCGCGTTCGAGGCGGCCAACGTGGTGACCCTGCTGGGCACGGCCCGCAACGCGCTCGACGCCGTACGCGACCACGACCCCGAGCTGGCCGGGCTGGCCGACCGGCTCGCCGAGGCCGGCTACCTGGTCTCCGACGTGGGCACCGACCTGGCCGCCTACGCCGAGTCGGTCGACGCCGACCCGGCGCGGCTGGCGGCCGTCCAGGAGCGGCGCGCCGAGCTGATCGGCCTGACCCGCAAGTACGGGCCGACGCTGGACGAGGTCCTGGAGTGGTCCGGGCGGTCGGCCGAGCGGCTGACCGAGCTGGAGGGCGACGACGACCGGATCGAGGGGCTGGCCGCCGAGCAGGCCGAGCTGGCCGGGCGCCTGGAGGCCGAGGCGGCCGAGCTGACGTCGGTGCGCACCGCCGCCGCCGAGCGCTTCTCGGCCGCCGTCACGGCCGAGCTGACCGCGCTGGCGATGCCGCACGCCCGCATCCACGTGATGGTCAACCCGACCGGCGAGTACGGCCCGCACGGCGCCGACGAGGTGGAGGTACGGCTCGCGCCGCATCCCGGATCGTCGCCGCTGCCCCTGCACAAGGGCGCCTCGGGCGGTGAGCTGTCGCGCGTGATGCTGGCGATCGAGGTGGTGTTCGCGGGCGCCGACCCGGTCCCGACGTTCGTGTTCGACGAGGTCGACGCGGGCGTGGGCGGCAAGGCCGCGGTCGAGATCGGGCGCCGGCTGGCCCGGCTGGCGCGCAACGCCCAGGTGATTGTCGTCACCCATCTTCCGCAGGTGGCGGCGTTCGCCGACCAGCATCTGCTGGTGGAGAAGTCCGACGACGGCACCGTCACCCGCAGCGGCGTGACGGCGCTCGACAGGGAGGGCCGGGTGCGCGAGCTGTCGCGGATGCTGGCCGGCCTGGAGGACTCCGAACTCGGCCGCGCCCACGCCGAAGAGCTTCTGGAACTGGCCGCCGAGGAGCGCTGAGCCAGAACGCGAGAGCAGACACGCCCACTGTATGGCTTGGGGCGTGTCTGCTCTCGCGTTCTGGCAGGATGGCAGTTGTTGGCCTGCTCTCCTTGTGGAGAGGCCGGTGGTCACCCACCGGGTTTCCTGTTTCACAGGCAGCCGCCCACTGAAAGCAGAACTCTCAGCGGGACTTGCACCGCCTCCGCAGGCGTTTCACCTCTCCACCGGCCCGGCGGCGAGGTTGGTCTCGAACACCGTCAGCTTGGTTATCACTGACAGCATGTAATCTAGCAGTTGGTCAAGATGAGAAGGGTTGTTCTTCGCAATGGGCGCCTCAGTCTCCGTCGCCGGGAAACGATGAACGACCCGACTCCGACCACCGAGCGGCGCGTCCGGCTCTCGCAGAGGCTGCCGCGGCGCGTCCTTCCGCTGCGCCGTGGCCGCGACGAGGGCCGTGCCGGGGTGAGCGCCACGGTGCGCCTCGACCGCAGGACCAAGAACCTGACCAAGCGGCTGCAGCCCGGCGAGATCGCCGTGATCGACCATGTCGACCTCGACCGGGTGAGCGCCGAGGCGCTGGTGTCCTGCGAGGTGGGCGGCGTGGTCAACGTCGCGCCCAGCATCTCGGGGCGCTATCCCAACCTCGGCCCGCAGATCCTGGTGGAGGCCGGCATCCCGCTGGTCGACGACGTCGGCCCGGAGATCTTCAGCCGGCTGGACGAGGGCGACCAGATCCGGCTGGAGGACGCGGTCGTGCACCGCGGCGACGAAGTGATCGCCAAGGGCACCCTGCAGACCACCGAGACGGTCGAGGCGTCCCTCGTCGAGGCCAAGGCGGGCCTGGCGCACCAGCTCGAGGCGTTCGTCGCCAACACGATGGAGTACGTCAAGCGCGAGCGCGACCTGCTCATCGACGGCGTCGGCGTGCCCGAGGTGGCCACCGCCCTGGAGGGCCGGCACGCGCTGATCGTGGTGCGCGGCTACCACTACCGCGAGGACATCGCCGCGCTTCGCCCGTACATCCGCGAGTACCGCCCGGTGCTGATCGGCGTGGACGGCGGCGCGGACGCGCTGCTGGAGGCCGGCTACCGCCCGGACATGATCGTGGGCGACATGGACTCGGTCTCCGACGACGCGCTCACCTGCGGCGCCGAGATCGTCGTGCACGCCTACCGGGACGGCCGGGCGCCCGGGCTACAGCGGGTGCACGAGCTCGACCAGGACGCGGTGGTGTTCCCGGCCACCGCCACCAGCGAGGACATCGCGATGCTGCTCGCCGACGACAAGGGCGCCTCGCTCATCGTCGCGGTCGGCACGCACGCCAACATGGTGGAGTTCCTCGACAAGGGCCGGGCCGGGATGGCGAGCACGTTCCTGACCCGGCTGCGGGTGGGCAGCAAGCTCGTGGACGCCAAGGGCGTGAGCCGGCTCTACCGCAGCCGGATCTCCACCGGCTCGCTGCTGTTCCTGGTGCTGGGCGCCTTCATCGCCATGACCACCGCCGTGTTCATGTCACCGGCCGGGGACGTCATCCGTCCCCTGCTGGCCGACCGCTGGCACGCCTTCCTCTTCTGGCTGACCGGACTCTTCACGTGATCGATTTCCGATACCACCTCGTCTCCATCGTCGCGGTCTTCCTGGCGCTGGCGCTGGGCATCATCCTCGGCTCCACGACGCTGTCGCAGTCGGTGACCAAGGGCCTGCAGCGGCAGACCGCGCAGCTGGCCAAGAGCAACGAGGAGCACCGCCGTACGGGGACCAAGCTGCGCACCCAGGTGGAGGGCGACGAGAACTTCGCCCGCACGCTCGGCCCGCAGATCGTCGCCGACCGGCTCAAGGGCCAGTCGCTGATCTTCGTCGAGACGCCCGGCGCGAGCAACGCCAGCATCGAGCAGCTGAGCGAGCTGGCCAAGAACGCGGGCGCCGCGGTCACCGGCCGGGTGACGATTCAGAAGAAGTTCCTGGACGACGACCAGACCAGTACCGTCGACGAGCTGGCCGGCCAGCTCAAGCCCGCTGACATGACGTTCCCGTCGGGGGCAGGCAGCTACGACAAGGCCGGCGCGGTGCTGGCCTCGGCGCTGGTCACCAAGGACGCGGCCAAGACGGGCCGCGAGGACGGTGCCGCCGCCTCGATCCTGGCCGGCTTCCGGCAGGCGGGCTACGTGACCACCAGCGGCAAGCCCGGCCAGCATGCGACACTCGCGGTCATGATCGCACCGTCCTCCCCGTACGCCTCCGAGGGCGGGGACACCGACAACAAGGCGCTGCTGTCGCTGGCCGCGGCGCTGGACGGCGCCAACAGCGGCACCGTGCTCGGCGGCCCGTCGACCGCCGTCCAGGAGGGCGGGCTGGTCGCCGCGCTGCGCGACTCCGACATCGACAAGTCGGTCTCCTCGCAGGACACCGTCGACACGGCCTCGGGGCAGGTGGCGACGCTGCTGGCGCTGCAGAACGAGATGAGCGGCAAGGTCGGGCACTACGGGACGGGCTCGGGCGTGAGCGGGTACCTGCCGTCGCCGCCGCCCCCCGCCGCCGGAGGAAACGGGTGACCCCCATGAACGGACCCACGGTGCCCCCGACCACGGTGCCCCCGACCACGGTCTTCCGGACCACGGTGCCCCAGACCACGGTGCCCCCGACCTCGGCGGTGTTCCGGACCACGGCGTCCCGCAGCACGGGCCGGCTGCTGGCCGGCTCCGCGCTCGGCGCCATCGCGGCGCGCGCCGCCTACCGCTCCCTGAGCCGCCGCCCGCCCGGTGTGAACGGGCTGCCCGGCGAGGAGGTCTGGGGCCGCACCAACCACCGGGGCGAGGCCGTCACGCTGCTGGAGGGCCCCGCGTTCGTGGCGGGCGCCACCGCCGGCGTGCTGCTGGCCCCCGGGCTGGGCGGCCGCGCCCGCGCCGCCGCGCTGCTGGCGGGCGCCGGTTCCGGTGTCCTCGGCGGCTACGACGACCTGGCCGGATCGGCCGACTCCCGTGGCTTCAAGGGCCATCTGGGCGCGCTGGCACGCGGCGAGGTCACCAGCGGCGCGGTGAAGATCCTCGGCATCGGCGCGACCGGCCTGGCCGCCGCCGCGATCGCCGGCTCGCCGGCCCCGACCCGTCCGGGACGGGCCTTCGACACGCTGGTCAACGGCGCGATCGTGGCCGCGGGCGCCAACTTGATGAACCTGTTCGACCTGCGGCCGGGCCGCGCGATCAAGGTGGCGCTGATCACCGGCGCGCCGCTGGCGCTGACCCGGTCCGGATCCGCGGTCGTCGCGGCCCCGCTGGGCGCCGCCACCGCGCTGCTCCCCGAGGACCTGGCCGAGCGCGCCATGCTCGGCGACACCGGCTCCAACGCCCTGGGCGCGCTGCTGGGCCTGGCCGCGACCCGGCTGGGACGCGGCCCGCGGCTGGCGGTGCTGGCCGGTCTGGCGGGCCTCAACGCCGCCAGCGAGTTCGTCAGCTTCACCAAGGTGATCAAGAACACGCCGGTGCTCGACCGGATCGACATGCTGGGCCGCCGCCCTCCGGCCACCCCGGGCACGGCGGCCTCGGTCCCCGCGCAGCCGGGCCACCCCCTCGGCCACGCCGCCGGCGAACCCGGCTTCGCGCCGGTCACCGACCCCGCCCCCTGAGCCCGCCCGCTCCGGGTGCCCGCGGGCGTACCGCAGCCGGGCGCACCGCGGAGCAGAGCCGGCAGACCTGAGCGGCCGGCAGGCCGGCCGGAATCGTCCGGCCCGCCGGGACCCGCCCCGACCGCACCCGCCCCGACCGCCAGTGGTGAGCTCCAGATCGTGACTCCGACCTTCGCGCCGCCGTCCTCCCGGGGGCGGGCGTGACACCGAGCATGCGCCGCCTGGCCGGCGGGCTGGCGGGCGCCGCCGTGCTCATCGGGGTGCTCACGGTGCTGTCGCGGCTGGCCGGGTTCGGGCGGACGTTCGCGTTCTCCCAGACCGTCACCACGTCGTGCCTCAGCCAGGCGTACTTCACCGCGACCCAGCTGCCCAGCATCGTGTACGAGATCGTCGCGGGCGGCGCGCTGGCCAGCATGGTCGTCCCGGTGCTGGCGGGCCCGGCCGAGCGCGGCGACCGGGAGCGGGTGCGGCAGATCGCCTCGGCGCTGCTCACCTGGATCGTGCTGCTGATGGTGCCGCTGTCGGCGCTGATGGCGCTGCTCTCGCGGCCGCTGATGGAGCTGCTGGTGGGCGGCGACCTGCAGGGCTGCTCGCGGTCGGGGATCGTGTCGGTGGGCGGCGACATGATGGCGATCATGGCGCCGCAGATGGTGATGTACGGGGTGGCGGTGGTCCTGTACGGGCTGCTGCAGTCGCACCGCCGGTTCGTCGCCCCGGCGCTGGCGCCGCTGATGTCGAGCCTGGTGGTGATCGGCGCCTACCTCGTCTACGCGCCGCTCGGCCGGGGGTACGAGAACGATCTGGCGGGCCTGCCGCTGTCGGCGGAGCTGACGCTGTCGATCGGGACCGCGCTCGGCGGCGTCGCGATGGCGGTGACGGCGGGCATCGCCGCCTGGCGGCTGCGCCTCGGGCTGCGGCCCACGCTGCGCTTTCCCGAGGGGGTGGCGCCCAAGGTGCGGCGGCTCGCCGCCGCGGGGCTGGCGACGGTGGTGGCGCAGCAACTGTCGGCGCTGCTGGTCGTACGGCTGAGCTATGAGGGCACCGGCGGCGCGCTGGCCAACTACCAGTACGCCTGGGCGATCTACCTGCTGCCGTGGGCGATCCTCGCGGTGCCCATCGCGACCAGCGCGTTCCCGATGCTGTCGGCGCGGATGGACGAGGTGGCGGAGTTCGACCGGATCACCGCCTCTACCACCCGCGCGGTGATCCTGGTGTCGTGCGCGGGCGCCGCCGTGCTGGCCGCGGTGGCGGTCCCGGCCGCCGCGGTCTTCAACCCCGGGCAGCCCGATCAGCAGGAGGTGCTGAGCCGGGCGGTGCTCGCCTTCGCGCCGGGCCTCATCGGGTACGGACTGATCGCCCACCTGTCGCGGGTGCTGTTCGCCTGCCATCGCGGGAGGATGGGGGCGGCCGCCGTCGTCGCCGGCTGGGTGCTGGTGATGGTGGCGGACGTGATCCTGGTGCTCACGGTCGACCGGCAGTGGGTGGTGGCGGCGCTGGGCCTGGGCAACGCCATCGGCATGACCGTGGCGGGGGCGCTGCTGCTGGGCGTCGTGGTCAGGGCCCGGGGCCGGGCGGCGGTACGGGGCGTACCGCGCGCGCTGGCGGCCGGGCTGGCGGGGGGAGTGGCCGGAGGGGCCGCGGGCAACGCCGTCGCGGCCGCCCTCGGTACAGGAGGACAGGTGCTGAACATCGGGATCGCCGCACTCGCCGCCGTTGTCGCCGCGGCCGTGTTCGCGGCGTTCGCGTTGGTGATCGACGGCCGGGATCTGCGGGCCGTCCTGAGCAGGAAGGTCGCGCGCAAATGACGGAACGAGACGCTGCCGGGCACGCGGTAGGTGACGCGGCGGGGCACCTGACGGGTGACGTGGCCAAGCTGGACGGGCTGCGGGTCGCGCTGGTCCTGGGCACCAGCGCGGGCGGGGTGGGCCGGCATGTGCGGTCCGTCGCGTTCGGGCTGGCCGGGCGGGGGGCGCGGGTGGTGGTCTGCGGGCCGCCCGAGACCGAGAAGACGTTCAGGTTCGCGCGCCAGGGCGTCCGGTTCGCGGCGGTGGACCTGGCCGACCGGCCGCGCCCGATGAGCGACGCCAAGGCGGTCGGCCGGCTGCGCACGCTGCTGCGTGGCGCCGACGTGGTGCACGCGCACGGGCTGCGGGCGGGCGGTCTGGCGGCGGCCGCGTGCGCGCGGGTCGCCCCGGGCCCGCTGCGGCTCGGGCGCGGCGGGCCCCCGCTGGTCGTCACGCTGCACAACGCGGTGATCGCGGGCGGCAAGACGGCCGTGGCGTACGCCGCGCTGGAACGGGTCGTCGCCCTCGGCGCCGACGAGGTCCTCGGTGTCTCGCCCGACCTGGAGCAGCGGATGCGCGAGCTCGGCGCCCGCTCGGTCGGGCATGCGCTGGTGCCGGCGCCCGTACCGAAGGCGCAGCCGGACCCGGCCGCGCGGTCGGAACTGCGCGCCGAGCTGGGCGTGGGGGAGCGCCCGCTGATCCTCACCGTCGGCCGGCTGGCCGACCAGAAGGGCCTGCCGACGCTGCTGGAGGCGTCCCGGGGCTGGGCGCGGCGCACCCCGCCGCCGCTGGTCGCGATCGTCGGCAGCGGACCCCTCGAAGCCATGCTGCGCGGCCGGATCGAGGCCGAGGACCTGCCGGTACGGCTGCTGGGCGGGCGCGGGGACGTCCCGGCGCTGCTGGCGGCGGCCGACGTGACCGTGGTCCCGAGCGTGTGGGAGGGGCAGCCGCTGATCGTCCAGGAGATCCTGCGCACCGGGCGGCCGCTGGTCGCCACGCGGGTCGGCGGGATCCCGCGGATGGTCGGCGCCGACCGCACGGGCGCGCCGGAGACGGGGACGGAGGCGGCGCTGCTCGTCCCGCCCGCCGACCCCGAGGCGCTGGAACGGGCCGTGAGCCGCGTGCTGGACGACTCGGCCCTGGCGGTACGGCTCGGCGCGGCGGCGGCGGAGCGCTCCCGGGTGCTGCCCGTCGAGTCGGACGCGGTCGACCAGCTGGCGGGGATCTACCTCGGGCTCACCATCTGACGGACCCGCCCCCTGCCGGGCACCGCCCGGCTGAGGGCGGCTTGCGCGTGGGAGGTGGTCGGGTCTTAGACGCCTCCCACGCGGTTCCGGTTCGAGCCCGTTCAGAAAAAAGGCGAGATCTTGGAACGCGCGGGTCGGCTGCGGCGTTTGAGGAGGTAATGGAGGGGAGTATCCCCGCGCGTTGGTCTCGTCAGCACGGTCGGTCCATACCGGCCCGGGGCCTTCGGCCCGTTCCGTATCAGCAGGGCGGGAGAGACCTCCGGCGCTAAGCCATGCCCGCCGGAGGTATGTTTTGCACGTCTCACCCCTGGTGTGGGGTCTCACCCTGCTCGGGATCCTCGCCATCATCGCCGCCGACCTCTTCGTGATCCACCGAGGGGACACGCGGGAGTTCACCACCCGCCGGGCCGCGTTCTGGTCCATGGTCTACATCGGCCTCGCCGTCGCCTTCGGGCTGGGCGTGTGGGCGTTCTCGGGCGGTGAGTACGCCGCGCAGTACTTCGGCGGCTTCGTCACCGAGAAGAGCCTGAGCGTCGACAACCTGTTCGTCTTCATGGTGATCCTGGCGCGGTTCGCGGTGCCCAAGCACGCCCAGCACACCGTGCTGATGGCCGGGATCGTGATCGCGCTGGTGCTGCGCGGCCTGTTCATCGCGGCGGGCGCCGCCGCCCTGAACGCCTTCACCTGGGTGTTCATCATCTTCGGTGTCTTCCTCATCTGGACCGCGATCGGGCTGATCCGCACCGCGGGCGAGGACGAGGACGTCAAGGAGAACTTCCTGCTGCGCTGGGTGCGGCGGGTGCTGCCGACCAGCGACGAGTACGAGGGCAACAAGGTCGTCACGCGCCGCAACGGGCGCCGGGTGTTCACCCCGCTGTTCGTGGTCATCATCGCGATCGGCTCCACCGACGTGATGTTCGCGATCGACTCGATCCCGGCGATCTTCGGCCTCACCACCGAGCCCTACCTGGTCTTCACCGCCAACGCGTTCGCCCTGATGGGCCTGGTGCAGCTGTACTTCCTGCTGGGCGGGCTCGCCGACCGGCTGGTCTACCTCAGCCACGGGCTGGCCTTCATCCTGGGCTTCATCGGCGTGAAGCTGATCCTGCACGCGATGCACGAGTACGGCGTCGACTGGGCGCCCGACGTCCCGATCTGGCTGTCCCTGGCGGTGATCGCCGGAACGCTGGTGGCCACCACGCTCGCCAGCCTGGCCGCCGACCGCCGCCGTGCCCCCGCACGGGCCGCGGCCGAAGCGGCCGGGGCGGCCGGTTCCGCGAAGGCTTCCGAAGCCGTCCCGGAGAAGGCCGGCCCGGACGCCGGCCAGGGTGCCGCGAGTGACCCGGACGCACTGGAGTCACGCGAGGTGTGAGAAGGTCGCGCGGAACTTTGGGCTGAGACGAAGCTCACCTGCCCATCGGACCCGAATCCTGTTCTAGAATCAGGATCACTAATGGGCTGAGAGAAGGTGACGCATGGCCATCGGGCTGACCGAAGAGCATGAGGCACTCGCCGAATCGGTGCGCGGGTTCGCCGAGCGCAACATCACGGCCGCGGTCGTACGGGCGGCGCTGGACGCCGGCGAGGAGACCAGGCCGGAGTTCTGGTCGGCCCTGGCCGAGCAGGGGCTGCTCGGGCTGCATCTGGACGAGGAGCACGGCGGGCAGGGCTACGGCCTGCTGGAGCTGGCGGTCGTCCTTGAGGAGCTGGGCCGGGCCGCCGCGCCCGGCCCGTTCCTGCCGACCGTGCTGGCCAGCGCGGCGGTGCACGCCTCCAGCAACGCCAAGGCGCGCGCCGCGCTGCTGCCCGGCCTCGGTGACGGGTCGGTGACCGGCGCGCTGCTGGGGTCCGGCGAGTTCACCGCCCGCCGGGACGGCGACACCCTCGTCGTCACCGGTACCGCGGAGCCGGTGCTGGGCGGCGCGCTCGCCGACGTGCTGGTGCTGCCGGTGTCGGTCGAGGGCGGTGGCCGCGAGTGGCTGGCCGTCGACGCGACCGAGGCGGCCGTGACCCCGATCGCCGCCAGCCTCGACCGGGTCCGCCGGGTCGCCAAGGTGGAGCTCACCGGCGTCCCGGTGGCCGCCGACCGCGTGCTGGACGGGCTCACCGACGGCCAGGTCATCGGCCTGGCCGCCACGCTGCTGGGCGCCGAGGCGGCCGGCATCACCTCCTGGTGCGTGACCACCGCCGCCGAGTACGCCAAGGTGCGCGAGCAGTTCGGCCGCCCGATCGGCCAGTTCCAGGGCGTCAAGCACAAGGCCGCCCGGATGCTGATCGCGCAGGAGCAGGCGCGCGCCGCCGTCTGGGACGCCGCCCGCGCGCTGGACGACGGGGCCGAGGACGCCCCGTTCGCCACCGCGGTCGCCGGCGTGATCGCCCTCGACGCCGGGGCGCGCTCGGCACGCGACGCCATCCAGATCCTGGGCGGCATCGGCTTCACGTGGGAGCACGACGCCCACATCTACCTGCGCCGCGCGCTGACGCTGCGGGCGATGGCCGGTCCGGCCAAGCACTACGCGGCCGAGGTGGCCGGGCTCGCGCTGGCCGGCGGCCGCCGCGAGGTCGAGCTGGAGCTGGAGCTGGACGCGCAGCCGGTACGCGAGCGCGTCCGCGCCCAGATCGCCGAGCTGGCCGCCATCAAGGACAAGGGCGAGCTGAACCGCACGATGGGCGACGCGGGTTGGACCGTGCCGCACCTGCCCGAGCCCTGGGGCCGCGGCGCCGACCCGGTCGAGCAGGTCCTGATCCAGCAGGAGCTGAAGGCCGCCGGCGTCAAGGCGCCCAACCTGGTGATCGGTGCCTGGCTGGTGCCCTCGCTGGTCGCGTACGGCTCGGACGAGCAGAAGGAGCGCTTCCTGCGCCCGACCCTGCGCGGCGAGCTGATCTGGTGCCAGCTGTTCAGCGAGCCGGGCGCCGGCTCCGACCTGGCCTCGCTGTCGATGCGGGCCGAGCGGGTCGAGGGCGGCTGGAAGCTGACCGGCCAGAAGATCTGGACGTCGGTGGCCCAGCACGCGCAGTGGGGCTTCTGCCTGGCCCGGACCGACCCGGACGCGGCCAAGCACGACGGCATCAGCTACTTCCTGGTCGACATGAAGGCCCCCGGCGTGGACGTGCGCCCGCTGCGGGAGCTGACCGGTGAGGCGCTGTTCAACGAGGTCTTCCTGGACGAGGTGTTCGTCCCGGACGACCAGGTCGTCGGCGAGGTCGACAAGGGCTGGCAGGTCGCCCGCAACACGCTCAGCAACGAGCGGGTGTCGCTGTCGACCGGCGGCGGCATGGGCATGGGCGTACCGGAGCTGCTGAAGTTCCTCGCGGGCGAGGAGCTGGACCCGATCGCCGAGGCCGAGGTGGGCCTGCTGATCGCGCAGGGCCAGTCGATCGACCTGCTGGGCCTGCGGACGACGCTCAAGCAGCTGACCGGCGTGGAGCCGGGCGCCGAGGCCAGCGTCCGCAAGCTGCTCGGCGTGCAGTTCAACCAGGACGTCGCCGACTACTGCTGGGCGGCCCAGGGCGTCGAGGCCGCGACCGAGGTGCCGATGACGCGCAGCGGCATCGTGGCCCGGGCGATGCTGTTCAGCCGGGCGATGACGATCTACGGCGGTACCACCGAGGTGCAGCTGAACATCATCGGCGAGCGGTTGCTGGGCCTGCCCCGCGACCCCGAGCCGGGCAAGTAGGCGAGGCGGACCGCGGCGGGCATACCAGGCCCGCCGCGGTCCCGCACGGCAGGGCCGGCCGGTGGGCATGGGCTGGCTAAAATGCCGACTTCGTCCCATCGCGATCCCGGAGGACCCACGTGAGAGCTCGCGCCCGTTCGGCCGCCCCCCATGCCCGTGCCGTCTTGGGCTGCGCGGCGCTCGCGTCAGCGCTGGCGCTGACCGTCGCCGGCTGCGGCGGCGGTGAGGAACCGGCGAAGGCGGGCGCGTCCTCGTCCCCGCCCATCGCCGTCCCTTCGGTGCCCCTCGGCACCCCGGCGCCCGGCGCGTCCAAGATGCCCGCGGTGCCCAAGGTGCAGGCCGCCCAGGTCAAGGCGCTGGTCGGACGCTGGACGGGCCCCAACGGCGACCACTTCGAGTTCAAGGCCGACGGCACCGGGGCCTGGATGAAGGGCGGCCAGGCGCTCTGGAACGGCAAGGTCATTCCCGAGGGCAAGGGCAAGTTCCGTTTCTCCTGGCAGGGCGGTGACCCCCAGAGCGCCTCGTACTGGGGCGCCACCCTGACCGACGGCGGCACCAAGATGCTGTTCGCCGGCACCAACCAGACCTACACGAAGGCCAAGGGATGACCGTTCAAGGGATCGAACCGGACACCGCGGCGTCCTTCGCCTCGCCCGCCGATGTCGACCGCCGGCTCGCCGAGGTGGACTACCTGGCGGACGAGGCGATCGCGACGACGGTGTTCCTCGCCCAGGCGCTCGGCAAGCCGCTGCTGGTGGAGGGCCCCGCCGGGGTCGGCAAGACCGAGCTGGCCAAGGCCGTCGCCACCGCCACCGGCTCCGAGCTGATCCGGCTGCAGTGCTACGAGGGCTTGGACGAGGCCCGCGCGCTGTACGAGTTCAACTACAAGAAGCAGCTGCTGGCGATCCAGGCGGCCCGCGAGGACCGGGCCTGGGAGCAGACCCACGACGACATCTTCTCCGAGGAGTTCCTGCTGGAACGGCCGCTGCTGGCGGCCATCCGGCGGACCCACCCCACCGTGCTGCTGATCGACGAGGCCGACAAGGCCGACGTCGAGGTGGAGGGGCTGCTGCTGGAGGTGCTGTCGGACTTCCAGGTCACGATCCCCGAGCTGGGCACCATCAGCGCGGTCCGCAAGCCGTTCGTGCTGATCACCTCGAACGCGGCGCGGGAGCTGTCGGAGGCGCTCAAGCGGCGCTGCCTCTACCTGCACCTGAACTACCCCGGCCCCGAGCGCGAGCGCGACATCGTGCTCGCGCAGGTGCCGGGGATCGAGGCCGCGCTGGCCGAGCAGCTGGTGCGCACGGTCGGGACGCTGCGCGCGCTGGAGGTCAAGAAGGCCCCCTCGATCGCCGAGACCGTCGACTGGGCCCGCACGCTGCTGGCCCTCGGGCTGGACGAGCTGGACGAGGCCGCGGTGGCGCGCACCCTCGGCGTGGTGCTCAAGCACGTCTCCGACCAGGAGCGGGCCGTCAAGGAACTGGGCCTCAGGAGCTGATCGCGATGACCTCCTCCGCGGGCGACCGGCGCGCCGCCGCCGACCAGGGCGCCGACCGGGGCGCCGCCGCCGGCCGGCGCTCCCTGGTCGACCGGCACACGGGTTTCACGGCGGCGCTGCGCGAGGCCGGGCTGCCGGTGTCGGTCGCCGAGGGCCTGGACGCGGTCCGCGCGATGCAGGTGATCGACCTGGTCGACCGGGAGGCGCTGCGCGCCGCGTACGCCGCCACGCTGGTCAAGCGGCCCGCGCACCGGACCACCTTCGACACGCTGTTCGACCTGTGGTTCCCGGCGGCGCTGGGCGACGGTGCCGCGGTCGATCCGGGGGTCAGGCGGCGCCGCGATCCCGGCGAGCGCCGCGTACCGCCGCCGCTGGACCCCGAGGTCCAGGCGCGCCGCCGGGAGCTGTACGAGCTGCTGCTGTCGGGCGACGAGGCGGGGCTGCGCCAGTTCGTCCGGTCGGCCGTGGCCGAGTACGGGCAGACGCCCGGCCAGGAGTCGTGGTTCTCCTCCGGGGTGCTGCGGGCGATGTCGCCCGAGACGCTGATGTCGAGCCTGCTCAACGCCGTCCTGAACGGCCAGGAGCGCGGCGGGATGGCCGAGCGGGTGGCCCGGCAGAACTTCAGGTCCCGGATCGCGCGGTTCGAGAACATGGTCGCGGGCGAGGTGCGGCGGCGGATCGCCGAGGACACCGGGGTCGAGCGGACCGCGCGGATGGTCGTCCGGCCGCCGCTGGAACGGCTCGACTTCGGCCGCGCGGCCCGCGCCGACCTGGCCGCGCTGCGCCGCGAGGTCTACCCGCTGGCGCGGCGGCTGGCGACCCGGCTGCAGCAGAAGCAGCGGGCCGGCAACCGGGGCCGGCTGGACTTCCGCCGCACCGTGCGGGCGTCGCTGGCCAGCGGCGGCGTACCGCTGACCACCCATCACCGCCCCCGCCGCCCGCACAAGCCCGAGCTGGTCATCCTGTGCGACGCCAGCGACTCGGTGTCGGCGTTCGCGCACTTCACGCTGCTGCTGACGTTCGCGCTGCGGGAGCAGTTCAGCAAGGTACGGGCGTTCGCGTTCATCGACGCGACCGACGAGATCACCAGGTTCTTCGCGCCCGGGGTGGACGTGGTGGACGCGATGGCCCGGCTGGCGAGCGAGGCCGACCTGGTCTGGATCACCGGGCGCAGCAACTACGGCCACGCCATCAAGGTGTTCGACCGCAAGTACGCCGACGCGATCACGTCCAGGACCTCCCTGCTCGTGCTGGGCGACGCCCGTTCCAACTACGGCGAGCTGTCGCTGCCGATCCTGAAGGAGATGGCGGGACGGGCCCGGCACGCGTACTGGCTCAACCCCGAGCCCCGCTCCCAGTGGGACACCGGAGACTCGGCCGCGTCCCGCTACGGCGAGATCGTCCCGATGCACGAGTGCCGCAACCTGGCCCAGCTCACCGAGTTCATCGAGGAACTGGCCTGATACCGCTCGGTGCCGGCCGGGTTCAGTCCCGGTCGGGTACGAGGGCCGCGAACACGGCGCCGAGCAGGGCGATGGCGCTGCAGACCACGATCGCCACATCGGCGCCGTGGCCGTACGCCTCGGCCGGGCTCGCGTGGCCGGAGCCGGTTCCGGTGACGATCGCGCCGACCAGCGCCACGCCGAGCGAGGCGCCGATGTAGCGCGCGGTGTTGTTGGCGCCCGACCCCATGCTCGCGCGTTCGGGCGGCACGCTCTCCACGGCGATGCGCGCCAGCATGGCGTTGCCCAGGCCGCTGCCGAATCCGGCCACGACCAGGCCCGGGACCAGCCGCCACCAGTGCCCGTCCGGGCCGAAGCCCAGCAGGGCGAGCTGGCCGGCGGCGTTCAGTGCCAGCGCGACGGCCAGCAGCCGCGCCGCCGGCAGCCGCGCCGGCAGCCGCCGGGCCTGCGCCGCCGCGACGAACGACAGCCCCGACCAGATCGCCAGCAGGAACGCGGTGGTCAGGGGGCCCATGCCCAGCGTCACGTACAGGACGGTCGGCACGAAGCTCATCACGCCGATGATCCCCAGGCCGGTGACCAGCGCGCCGACGATCGACAGCAGGAAGCGGGGCCGCCGGAGGAGGCCGAGGTCCAGCATCGGCTCGCGGCGGCGGGCCTGCACCACCACGAACGCGGCCAGCAGCACGGCCGCGAGCACCAGGAGGCCGCCGACCTCGGGGCGGCCCCAGCCCAGCCGCCCGAGCGTGACCGCCGACAGGAGCGCGGTGACGCCCAGGCTCATCGTGACCGCGCCCGGCACGTCCAGGCCGCGGCGCCGCTCGGCGCGGGACTCGCGCAGCGTACGGGCCGCGACGACGGCCAGCAGGGCCGCCGCGGCGACCGTGAACCAGTACCAGAGCCGCCAGCCGGCCAGCACGCCGAGCCCGGCGGCGGCGATCGGGCCGAGGGCGATGCCCAGCCCGACCATGGCACCCCAGATCCCGGTGGCGTGCGCGCGGCGGGGACCGGCGAAGGTGGCGCCGATGAGGCCCAGCCCCGCCGCGATCAGGGCGGCGCTGGCGGCGCCCTGGACGATCCGGCCCGCGACGAACACCGCCGAGCCCGGCGCGACCGCGCACGCCGCGCTGGAGACCGCCAGCAGTGCGGCGCCGAGCACGAACACCCGCTTGCGGCCGTGATCGTCGGCCAGGCTCCCGACCGGGAGCAGCGCCGCCGCGAGACCGAGGCTGATCGAGCTCATCAGCCAGATCTGCGCGGTGGCCCCGGAGCCCAGCCCGGCGGCCGTGTCGGTCAGCATCGCCAGCGGCGCGGTGTAGTTCATCAGCGCCAGCAGCGTCGCGGCGGCCGGGATCGCCAGCGCGCCGCCGGCACCCGACGCGCCGTTCCGCCGCCGCCAAGCACGGGGCTGCCAGGCACGGGGCGTGGCCAGTGTCGTCATCCTGTTCCCATTCGCGAGTTCGGTCATCGAACCAAGGTGGGATGACCGTAACACGCGTGGTTCGGTGACCGAACTGGACGGGCGGTACTGTGAGGGCATGGCACTCGGCAAGGACTATGTCAAGCAGGAATGCTCGCTCGCCCGCGCGCTGGAGGTCGTGGGGGAACGCTGGACGCTGCTGATCGTCCGGGACGCGCTGTACGGGGTCCGCCGGTTCGGTCATTTCCAGACCCACCTGGACATCCCGCGCGCGGTCCTCTCCGCCCGGCTCCAGTCCCTCGTGGACACCGGCGTCCTGGACAAGCAGGGGCACGACTACGTGCTCACCGGGACGGGCCGCGACCTGTGGCCCATCGTCCACTCGCTGGCCCGCTGGGGCGACCGCAACTTCTCCGACCGCGGGCCGTGCCGCCTGTTCGTCCACATCGGCTGCTCGGAGCCGATCGACGCCGGCGGTGCGTGCCCGGCCTGCGGGCGGGTCGTGCCGCCGGAGGAACTGGAGATCCACCCCGGTCCCGGCCTGGACGCCGCGCGGCAGGACCCGGTCAGCGTGGCGCTGCGCAGCCCGCACCGGCTGCTCGAGCCGGTCCCTGTCTGACGAGCCGAGCCGTGTCTGACGGGCGGGTGTCAGATCGGTCACGCTGAGCGGCTAATCTGCACCCCCATGGAGACAGATGCGACGGAAGGGACGGGTGCGCGCACCCGCGGGAGCCTTCTCGGGCCCTTCTGGCGCCTGATCGACGGCCGTCCCGGCGACTCGCGCGCCCTGGTCGCGCGCCGCGCCCGGCTCCTGGTCACCGTGTCGACCGGCCTGGCCAACCTGGGCGGGGCCCTCGTCGTGCTGCTCTTCACGATCGTGGTGCCCGATCCCGAGGGCGAGGGCTCCGGACGGCTGCGCACGTTCAACTTCGTCCTGTTCAGCGCGTACGTGATCGCGGCGGTGCCGGTCGGGCTGCTGCTGGGCGAGCGGTTCTTCCGGCGGGTCCGGCGGCTGGCCGAACGGCACGGCGCCCCCGACAAGCACGAGCGGTCGCTGCTGCTGTACGGGCCGCTGCGCCTGATGGGCCTGCACCTGACGCTGTGGGGGATCGGCACGGTCGGCTGGGTCCTGATCAACCTCCCGTTCTCCTGGCTGGTGGCGGTCAAGCTCGGCCTCACCAGCCTGCTCGGCGGCCTGACCACCTGCACCATCGTCTACCTGCTCACCGAGCGGCTGCTGCGGCGCTCGGTGACCACCGCGCTGGCCACCGGGACGCCGCGCCGCAGCGGCCTGCCCGGCGTGGTCGCGCGGTCCGTGCTGGCCTGGGGGCTCGGCACGGCGGTCCCGATCCTCGGCCTGATCGTGCTGGCGGTGGGCTCGTTCCTGATCAACCGGGTCACGCTGCGCGACTTCGCCCTGGCCGTCCTCGCGCTGGGCGGCACCTCGCTCGTCGTCGGGCTGGGCGTCACCTACGGGGCCGCCCGCGCGATCGCCGACCCGGTGGAGTCGGTACGGCTCGGGCTGGCCCGGATCGAGCGCGGCGACCTCGACGTGGAGGTCCCGGTCTACGACGCCAGCGAGATCGGCCTGCTCCAGGCCGGCTTCAACCACATGGCCGCCGGGCTGCGCGAGCACGCCCGGCTGCAGGACCTGTTCGGCCGCCAGGTCGGCGAGGACGTCGCCAAGGTCGCGCTGGAGGGCGGGATCGACCTCGGCGGCGAGCTGCGCGAGGTCGCGGTGGTGTTCGTGGACATCATCGGCTCCACCCGGCTGGCCGCCGACCGGCCCCCCACCGAGGTGGTCAAGCTGCTGAACGACTTCTTCGCCGTGGTGGTGGAGACGATCGGCGAGCACGGCGGCTGGATCAACAAGTTCGAGGGGGACGCGGCGCTGGCGGTGTTCGGGGCGCCGCTGCCGCTGCCGGACTCCTCCGTACGGGCGCTGGCGGCGGCCCGCGCGCTGGCCGCCCGGCTGCGCGCGGAGGTCCCCGCCCTGAGCGCCGCCGTCGGCGTGTCGGCGGGCGAGGCCGTCGCCGGGCACATCGGCGCCGAGGAACGCTACGAGTACACCGTCATCGGTGACCCGGTCAACGAGGCCGCCCGCCTGACCGACCTGGCCAAGAACACCGAGGGCCGGGTGCTCGCGGCGGGCCGGCTCGTCGAGGAGGCGGGGCCGGAGGAGTCGGCCCACTGGCTGCTGGGCGACGAGGTCGTGCTGCGCGGCCGTACCGAGCCCACCGTGCTGGCCGTACCCCGCGAGGCCCGCTAGCTCCCGGCGATCGTGGCCTTGCGCAGGGTCGTGTAGTACGGCGACTTCGTGAAGTCGGGCCCGGTCTCCTCGCCGATGTAGACGTCGGCGTGGTGCTCGCCCCCGTACCCGGGACGGAACAGGTCCGTCACCGTCCAGGTGGCCGCGCGGAACCGGTCGCACACCCGGGACGGCACCGGTCGTCCCTTCCAGTCCTTGCCGCAGTCGAGGATCCTGAAGCGCCGGCCGCGGGTGATCACGTCCCGGTCGGCCGCCGCCGAGGACCAGGCCTTCAGCGGGCGCGCCGTCGAGTCGCGGGTGGTGTCGTCCAGCCACCAGCCGGTACTGCTCGACCAGTTGAGGTACCGGCCGCGCTGCGGGCCGCCGGTGATCCGGCCGCTGCCCTCGGTCTGGATGATCTTCAGGAAGTCCTCCGGGTACGCACCGAGCGGCGTCTTGCCCCACTTGCAGTGCAGCTCGGGGCAGCCGCGTACCGCCTTGGGCTTCCCGCCGTGGAACGACTGGACCGCCGTGTAATACGTGGTGATACGCCACGACTCCGCCTTGCCGAGCGGCTGGAGCGCAGGACTCGGCACGGTCGCGGAACTCGTGGGCGTGGTGGGGGCCGAGGACGGCGTGCCTGCCGTGGCGGTCGGGGGAGGTACGTCCTGGGTCCCGGTGGAGGCCGTGGAGGGCGTACCGCAGCCCGCCGCCAACACGCACGGCACCAGCCCCCACAGAGCGAGACGGAAGGGCCTCGACCGCATCAATGTCCCTCTCCCGCGCCGCCCGGACGGAGACCATGGTGCCACGCGGGCCCGGCCGCGTCTGTCCTCAGAGCCACTTGCGAGATCACCTTCATGCGTGATGCCCGTCCGGCTCGTCCCGTCGGACGCTGTACTCCGGCCGGCGACGAGGCCGGTCCAGCACGAGGGGATCCTCATGAACCGCGTCAGCACCACCCTGGCCGCCGCCGCCATCGGCGCCGGGCTGGCCGTTACCACGATGGCCGCGCCCGCGCTGGCCGTGCCGTCCCAGGACGGCGTACGTGCCGTCCACGCACGGGACTCCGTCCAGCGCGGCCACGTCGTGTCGGCCGTGCACGTTCGCGGGTTCACCGCGAAGCAGGTGCGCGCGTGGCTGGCCGGTGACGATTTCGACGTGTCGTCCGTACGGTACGGGGTGGACGCCTACCAGGTCGTCTACCGCACCGTCGACGCCAGGAAGCGGCCCACCACCGCCAGCGGGCTGCTGGTGCTGCCCCGCAACCACCAAAGGCACCTGCGGACCGTCTCGTACACCCACGGGACGATGAGCTACAAGCCCGATGCGCCGTCGATGTTCAGCGACGTCTGGGGCCCGGGCCCGGCGGTCACCTATGCCGCCGCGGGCTTCGCCGCCGTCGCGCCCGACTACCTCGGCCTGGGCAAGGGACCGGGCGTCCACCCCTGGAAGCACGTGGCCTCGGAGACGACCGCCTCGCTGGACATGCTGCGCGCCGCCCGCCGCGCCGTGGTCCGTACCGGCCGGACCCTGGACCGCGACGTGCTGGTCACCGGGTTCTCCCAGGGTGCTTCCAGCGCGCTGGGCCTCGCCAGGGCACTGCAGTACGACCGGTGGTTCCGCGTCCGCGCGGTGGCTCCGATCGCCGGCGGGTACGACTTCCGGGGCGCCCAGCTGCCGGCGATGCTGAGCGACGAGGTGCCTTCGCCGCTGCCCCCGAAGCTGGCCGTCGCGTACACCTCGTACCTGCTGACCTCCTGGAACCGCGTCTACGGCCTGTACGACTCGCCGTCCGAACTCTTCCAGGCCCCGTACGCGGATCGCGTGGAGAGGTTCTTCGACGGCACCACTCCCGGCCAGGAGATGCTCGCCGGCCTGCCCGGCACGCTGGACGAGCTGCTCACGAAGGACGGGTTCGCCATGCTGCGCGAGCCGTCGGGCCGGTTCGCCGAAGCCCTGCGCCGGGACGAGGTCTGCTCGGGCTGGACGCCGCGCGCACCGCTCCGGCTCTACAAGATCAGCCGGGACGAGCAGGCGGTCACCGCGAACACCGACCACTGCCGCGACGCGTTCGCCGCGTCGGGTGCGGACGTGCCGGTCGTGGACGTGGGGGAGCGGACCTACGGGGAGTCCCGCCATCTGGGCGCCAACGTGGCCGGCACCGCGATGATCGCGCGCTGGTTCGCCACCCTCGGCTGACCTGCGTGCTCAGTCGACCCGGGTGCTCGGCCGACCCGCGTGCTCAGCGGAAGCGGATCGCGGTCAGGGCGTCCACCTCGGTGCGCGACAGCAGGGTGACCGTGGCGGCCGGAGGCACCGCGCCGTCACGGGCGCGTTCCAGCAGGGGATGCCAGCGGCGGCAGTGCCGCGCGAAGGTCATGGTGGCCACCACCCGGCCGCGGGCGCGCTGCCCTTCCAGCGCCGTACGCGGGTCCACGTCGATGAGGACCAGATGCACCTGGCCGCCGTGCCGGGCGGCCAGCCAGGAGAACATGCGCAGGATGTGCGGCCACGTGCCGCGGGTGTGGGCCACCACGCCCTCGCCCCTCCTGACCGCGCGGGCGATCCACCAGACGTGCGTGGCGTTCACCAGGGGCACCCTGGCCCGGGCAGGGACCAGCCGCAGCCGGTGCGACCACCGGTTGCGGGCCTGGCGGGAGTCGATCACGAAGCCGCCGTCGATCGCGACGGGGGCCGTCTCCTCACCGCCCAGCCGGTAGAGCCGCTCCAGCAGCGTGCTCTTACCCGCGCCGGGCAGCCCGGCCACGAGCACGAGGGAGCCGGCGGGAAAGCGCAGCTCGGCGCCGGCCCCCGCCTCCGGCTCCGCCTTCTTGAGTTCGCGGATCACGCATCTCCTGGTCTCGGCCCCCGGAATCACTGGTGGTTGGGAAAACGAACACCTGTGACCAGTGGTTCCTATGACCGAAAGGCGGCCTCCTCCGTTACCGGAGGGTACTCCAGAGGGCGCGGTCGCCCCGCCGTTCCCGGCTACCAGCCGCGGTTCCACCATTCGGGGATGCTCGGCCGCTCGCGGCCCAGGGTGGAGTCCTTGCCGTGGCCGGGATAGAACCAGGTGGTGTCGGGCAGCGGGTCGAAGACGCGCTCGGTGACGTCGGTCAGGAGCTGCTTGAAGCGGCCCTCGTCGCCCCAGGTGTTGCCGACGCCGCCGGGGAAGAGGCTGTCGCCGGTGAACAGGTGGGGGCGGTCGTCCCCCGCGTACAGCAGGGCGATCGAGCCCGGCGTGTGGCCGCGCAGGTGGATGACGTCCAGTGACGCCTCGCCCACCTGGACGGTGGAGCCGTGCTCGGCCGGCTCGGCCACCGGAACGGGGAGGGCCTCGGCGTCGAACGGGTGGGCCACGACGGGGGCGCCGGTGGCCTCGACCAGCTCCGCCAGGGCCATCCAGTGGTCCTGGTGGCGGTGCGTGGTGACGATGCGGGCCAGCGGGGCGTCGCCGATCAGCTCCAGCAGGCGCGGGCCCTCGTTGGCGGCGTCGATGAGGAGCTGCTCACCGGTGGCGGTGCAGCGCAGCAGGTAGGCGTTGTTGTCGTAAGGGCCGACCGCGACCTTGGTGATGGTCAGCCCGTCGAGTTCCCGTACCTCGGCCTTGCCGCCGACTTCGACGGTTCCCGTGTAGCCCATATGCGTCTCCGTCCGTGGTGCTGTGACCATCCTCCCCCATCGCCGGGGGTGGCCCCGCAAGGGGCCCGCAGCCAGAATGAGTCACCGGACTCAGTCGAAGAGTGCCGTTCCGGACGGACGTCTCCGGCGCGATGCCCCAGTATCGAGTACGCAAGGGCAGTTTCGACCTTGGAGGGCGCGTTGGCTACGGTTTTCCGTTCGCGTCACGAGACACGTTCGCCTCACGACGCACCGGTGCTCACCGGCACGCCCGAAGAACTGCTCGGGCACGCGTGCACGCTGCTGCGGCTCTGTGCGCATGACGCCGCCATCGCCGCGATGCTGCTGACGCTGGTGGCGGCCGGGGTCATCACTCAGATGGTGGCGGGAGTGATACCGCTGGTGCTGCTGACCCCCGTGGTGGGACCGTTCGCGATGGCGGCGAGCCTCGCGGTACGGGCCCGGCGGACGATGGTGTCGGCGCTGGGCGCGGTACGAGCGGGCACGGGAGCCCCGCTCGACCCGGGCGTGCCGTGGACGCCGTTCGGCCTCAGCGCCGACGTCGAACCGCGGGTGCGCGACGCCGAGCTGCGCCGGCTGCTGGGGGCGGCCTACCGGTGCGCCGAGCTGTCCTGGCAGGCGGTGGTCTGGGCGGTGGGGACCGGCGGGGCCTTCCTGCTCTGGACGACGATCATGACGGCGGCGGGGTGAGCCATGGCCGACCATGACGCGCGGCCCGGCAGCTTCTGGGAGCGGCTGGGCGACACCGACCGGCAGGCGCTGCGCGCGATGGGACGGCGTACCGACATCCCGCCGGGCGGCATGCTGTGCCACCAGGGGGTGATCGCGGCCGGCGTGCACGTGGTGTTCAAGCTGGGCGCGCGCACCACCAGCGACGTGGTGGCCAAGGAGTTCGTGGACTCCAGCGAGGGCGATGAGTCGATCATCGACCTGGTGGGGCCGGGCGACCTGGTGGGCGCGCTGGCCCCGTGGGGGCATCCCCAGCGCGCCACGGTCGCGGCCCTGGACCACGTGGCGACGCTGCGGCTGGACCGGGAGAAGTTCGGCAGCCTGATGGCCGCCAACCCGCGGGTCGCCGAGGCGATGATGCACACGCTCGCGCGCACCACCACGTTCGGGGGGCGGCGGCACGCGGTCCGGTCGGCCGAGCACCAGCAGCGCCTGGCGTACCACCTGCTGGAGCTGGCGCACCGGTTCGGGAGGCGGACGGCGCGGGGCGTGGAGATCCCGCTGCGGATGAGCCAGGCGGAGCTGGCCAACTGGTCGGGCATCTCGCGGGAGACGCTGGTGCGCTGGTTCCGGCTCTGGCGGTCGCGGGGGATCCTGGACCGCAAGCCGCGCCCGCTGACCATCCTGGATCCCGACGCGCTGCGCCGGGCCGCCAGCCCCTGGGGCGACGAGTGGCCCGACGCCGCCGTACGGCCGCCCCAGCCTCCGCTGGAGGCCACCAGGATCGCGGCGCGCGCGCCCGTCCGGCTGGAGCCGCCGGCCCGGACGCCGCGGCTGCCGGAGGCCAAGCCGTTCTTCGCCGGGCGGGCGGTCAGCCTCGGCAAGCTCGATCTGCTGGTGTCGCAGGCCGAGCTGCCCCGCGCGGTGATCGTCCAGGGCATGGCCGGCGTCGGGAAGACCACCCTCGCGCTGCACTGGGCGCACCGGGCCGCCGACCGGTTCCCGGACGGCTCGATCTTCGTGGACCTGCGCGCGACCGCCACCCCGGCGGAGGCGATGGGGCAGGTGCTGCGCGGCGTCGGCGTCCAGGGCGACCTGCTGCCGCGGACCGAGCGGGAGCTGGCGGCGCAGTGCCGCTCGCTGCTGGCCGGCCGGCGGGTGCTGCTGATCCTGGACAACGCCTCGGAGGCCGAGCAGATCCGCCCGGTCGTCGCGGCCGTCACCTCGGGCCTGGTCGTGGTGACCACGCAGCGGCGGCTGCCGGCGCTGGTGGAGGGGGCCGACATCCGGACCCTGGAGCTGCGCGAGATGGCGACGCAGGAGGCGGTGGACCTCATCGCGGGCGTGCTGGGCCCCGGGGACAGGCGGGTCCGGGAGGAGAACCGGGCGGTCGAACGGCTCGCGCGCGAGTGCGGCCACCTGCCCCTGGCCTTGGCCATCATGGCCGCGCGGCTCGCGGAGAACCCCGGGGAGTCGGTCGCCGAGACGGTACGGGAGCTGGCGGACACCTCGCCTGCCGTCGGGCGGGGTTCACCGGCCGTCGGGCAGGGCCTGACCACCGTGCTGAGCCCCATGTTCGACATCGCCTACCGGGGCCTGCGGCGCGACCGGCGCGAGGCGTTCCGGCTGCTGGGGCTCATCGCCGGGCCCGACTTCGACGCCGGCGCCCTGGCCGCCCTGCTGGACGCGCCGGAGGAGGAGGCGGGCGAGTGCCTGGAGGACCTGCGCCAGGCGCACCTCGTCCAGGACCTCGGCCCCGGCCGCTACCGCATGCACGACCTGCTGCGCGACTTCGCCCGCGAGCGCGGGCTCGGCGAGGACGCCGACAACGAGCGCCTCGCGGCGCAGCGCCGCCTGCTCGGCCGGTACCTGGCCGAGGCGCGGCGGGCGGGCGCGCATCTGCCCCGTACGCGGCGCCCCGTGCTGGACGGGCGGGAGGGCCCGCAGCCGGAGTCCGCCGTACGGACCGTCGCCCTGTCGTGGTTCGAGGCCGAACGCCGCAACCTGGTCGCCGCGGTGCACCAGGCGGCACGGCTGGGACTGCACCGGACGTGCTGGGAACTGGCGGACGCCCTGTTCGACTTCCAGGCGTTCCGCCGTTACAGCCAGGACAACATCGCCGTACACCAGGCGGGCCTGCGGGCCGCCCGCGCGGAGGAGGACTGGCAGGCCGCCGCCGTCATGCTGCACAACCTGGCGGTCGCGCACTTCGAGCTGGGCCTGTCCGTCCAGGCCATCGGCTACGGCGAGGACGCGCGGCGCGGCTTCCGCTCGGTCGAACCGCCCGACCGCTTCGGTGAGGCCGTGGCGCAGGCGACGCTCGCCGATGTGCACGCGTCGCTGGGGCGCTACCTGACGGCGATCGAGCACGCGCGCCGCTCCCTGAACATCCATGAGGCCCTCGGCAACGGAGGCGGCGTGGCCAAGGGACACGAGACCCTCGCCACCGCCTACATAGGCCTGGCCGACTACGACGCGGCCCTGGACCATGCGGGCGAGGCGCTGAACATCCGGCGGGAGATCGGGGAGATGCCGGGCGTCGCGGAGACGCTGCTGACCCTGGCGCGGGTGCACCGGCGGCGCGGCGCCGTACACGAGGCCGTCTCGCACGCGCTGGAGGCGCTCTACATCAGGCAGGACCTGTCGGACCTGTACGGCGCCGCGCAGGCGCTCACCGAACTCGCCCGCATGAACGCCGCCCTGGGCCTGCGTGACCTGGCCCTGCAGGACGCCGAGCAAGCCCTGCGCACCTATCGGTCCCTTGGGGCACGCCATGGGGAGGCCAGGGCGCTGTCGACGCTCGGCATGCTCATGTGCGACGCCACCCGGTTCGCCGAGGCGTTCACCCACTGCGGCGAGGCGCTGCGGCTGCACCGCGAGACCGGCAACCGCTCCGGGGAGGCCGAGGCGCTGGCGCAGACCGGGATCGTGCACTGGCGGCTCGGCCGCTACCGGGAGGCCCGCGAGCATCTCGTCCGCGCCCTGGAGATCCGCCGGGAGATCGGCGACCTGCACGGGGAGGCGCACGACCTCGAGCACCTCTCGATGGTCATGCGGCGGCTCGAGCGCGACCAGGAGGCGTTCGTTCTCGGCCTGGAGGCGCTGGACCTGTGGCACCGGCTCGGCGCCAAGGGCGGGCTCGCCGGGACGCTGGGCAGCCTCGCCCGCACCTACCTGCGGCTGCACCTGTACGAGGAGGCCGAGCAGGCCGCCCAGCAGGCGCTGGCCATCCGGCAGGAGATCGGCGACTGGTACGGGATGGGCGTGGGGATGGACACCATCGCCGCCGTCCTGCGGGCCAGGGGCCGTCCCGAGGAGGCGCTGAAGAAGGAGCTGGAGGCGCTGCGGCTGCTCGTCGAGGTCGGCGACCGGCACGGCGAGGGCACCGCGCTGGTCCATCTGGCCGCGATCTACCTGGAGCTCGGCCGCGCGGAGGAGGCGCTGGAGACCGGCGAGCGGGCCCACGGCATGGCCGCCGAGCTGGGCGACACCCGCGAGCAGGCCATGTCGCTGCACACCATGGGGCGCGCCTCCCAGCGGCTCGGCCGGCACTCCCGGTCCGTCGACCGCTTCCTGGACGAGATCGTCATCCGCCGGGAGATGGGCGACCACCGGGGCCAGCGGGCCGCGCTGGAACGGCTGCGCGACTCGTGCCTGATGCTCGGCGACGGTGCCGGTGTCGCCGACTGCGACCGCAGGCTCCGCGCCATCGACAGCTGGCTGGAGTCGGCCGCGCCCGAGGAGGACTGACAGCGGGCTTGGGCGACCGACGCGAACGCGGGACGGCGCGGAGGAGAACGGCGGGGGAGGAATCGCAACCCGTGGTGCAATTTGCATGTATTGCGCAGCGAATGTGGCGTCGTACGCGGTCGGCCGCCGTACCACCGCGTTCACTGGCGGTATGGACATCATCAGATTCTGGGACGTGCTGCCCGAGCGGGCACGGGAGGGCCTGCTGCGGGCGGGCACCAACGTGATGATCAAACCGGGCGGGTTCCTCGCCCGCGAGCACACCCGCGCCGCGCCGGTCTTCGTGCTGCGCTCGGGCGCGGCCAAGGTCTGGGTCGAGCGGGACGGCGAGACCGTCATCCTGGACGTGCTGGGCCCCGGCGACATCGTCGGGGAACTGGAGGCCGTGGACGGAGGCGTCCGCGACGCGAGCGTGGAGGCGCTCACCGCCGTACAGGCGCTGGTCCTGCCCGCGGACCGGTTCCGCGCCGTACTGGACGCCCATCCGGGCTCGTCGTGGGCCGTGGCCGCCGTCCTGGCCGAACGGCTCCGCGACGCCAACACCCTGCGCACCGCGCACTTCCCCGACGAGCCGCGGCGGCGCCTGGCGGGCCGGCTGCGGCGCCTGGTCGCCCGCTTCGGCCAGCCGCTGCCCGGCGGCCTCGGCCACGCGGTCCAGGTCCCGGTCAGCCAGCAGGACCTGGGCCGCTGGGCGGGCATGGGCCGGCGCAAGGTGGCCCAGATCCTGGCCGCCGAGGGCGGCCGGGTCACCGTCGCCCGCAACATGATCACCGTACGGTCGGCGGAGGCCCTGCGCCGCCTGTCCGACGACCCCGAGCCGGCCGTCGTCGAGCCGTTCGCCCCCCGCCCGCACCTGCACGACGCCCGCGAGCGCGTGGCGCCCTGACCCCGTCCCGCTGACTCCCGAGTCCCTAGAAACCGCTGGGGGCGTGCGGCCACGGCGGCGGCGCGGGCAGCAGTCCCTCCGGACGCGTGATCAGCCCCTCGCCCTCCGACCGGCCGCTCAGCCAGGCCAGCAGCGCCCGGCCACCGCCCGCGATCTCGGCAGCGTCGCCGAGGTCCGCGGTGTCACCGGTGTCGGTGGCCACCAGCTTGTACCCCGCCAGCCCGCCGCGCAGGCCCTCCGGCAGCCCCTCCAGATCGGCCAGCGTGCAGGTCAGCGCCCACTCCACGTACGTGACGGGCCAGTCGGCGGGCCCGTAGCCGGCCGCGAGGTCCACGTGATGGGCCTCCACCTCATGCCAGCGCCGGTAGACCGTGAACCAGGCCGGATGCGACCAGCCCGGCATCGCCCGTACCGGCGCTTGCCACGCCTCCTCCGGGAGCGCCTCGGCCTGCGCGCTGAACCGCTCCGCCGTCGCCCGGACGTCGTCGGCCAGGACCCGCGCCGGCCGCCCGGCGCCCGCCTCCAGATCGGCGTTGCGGGCGTCCAGGCTCGGGTACTGCGGGATCTCCTCGCCGGTCCGCGCCCATTCGAGCAGGTTCCACAGGGAATCGGCGTTGCGCGCGATATGGGTGGCCACATGGCCGCGCGTCCAGCCCGGCAGCGCGGACGGCGCCCGCAGTTCCTCCTCGCCGAGCCCCGCCACCGTCGCCACGATCCGCTCCGTCCCCGCGTCGACCTCCGCGAGGACCTTCCGCCATTCGCTCATCTCGCCCTGCCTCCGTCGCGCCCGTCCGGTCGGATCCATCCTGCCCTGGCATGTCCCGGGCCACGCCGGTGACAATGATCTCCATGAGGTTTCCCATCTGCGCCACCTGCGGGGTCCAGTACTCCGACCCGCGTCCCGACTGCCCCATCTGCGAGGACGAGCGCCAGTACGTGGGCTGGGACGGCCAGCGCTGGACGACCCTGGAGGAGCTGCGCGCCGCCGGCCACCGGGGCGTCGTCCGGGACGAGGGCCCGGGCCTCACCGGGATCGGCGCCGAGCCCGCGACCGCCATCGGCCAGCGCGCCCTGCTGGTCAGGAGCCCCGCGGGCAACGTGCTCTGGGACATGATCACCTACATCGACGACGCGCTGGTCGAGGAGGTCCGCGCGCTGGGCGGGATCGCGGCGATCGCGATCAGCCATCCGCACTACTACGGCACCATGATCGAGTGGGCGCACGCCTTCGGCGCGCCGGTGTTCATCCACGAGGCCGACCGCCGCTGGGTGGCCCGGCCGGACGACGCGGTGACGTTCTGGACCGGCGACACGCTCGAGATCGCCGACGGGATGACCCTGGTCAACGCCGGGGTGCACTTCGACGGCGGGCAGGTCCTGCACTGGCGGGACGGCGAGGACGGCGCCGGCGCGCTGCTGTCGGGCGACATCCTCCAGGTCGTCAGCGACCGCGACTGGGTCAGCTTCATGTACAGCTACCCCAACTTCATCCCCGAGCGGCCCCGTACGGTCCGCCGGGCCCTGCGGCTGCTGGAGCCCTACCCGTTCAGCCGGGTGTACGGGGCATGGTGGAAGCGGATCGTGCAGACCGACGGGAAGCAGGCCGTGGCCCGCTCGGCCGCCCGCTACCTCGACTTCGCCCTCGACGACGAGGCAGGATCGGAGCCATGACACCCCCGCCCGAGCGGATCCCCCTGTCCACCTCCGCCGCGCCGGGGCTCGAGCTGCGCCGCTGGACCGAGGACGACGCCGAGCGCGTGTTCCTGGCGGTCACCGAGTCGTTCGAGCACCTGCACCCCTGGGCGGCCTGGGCGGCCGAGCCCCCGACGTTCGAGGACGAGCGGCGCTTCGTCCGGCAGGCGATCCGCGAGTGGGACGAGGGCACGTCCTACACCTACGGGATCTTCGACCCGGCCGGGACGGTCCAGGGCAGCGCCGCACTCATGGTCCCGGCGGGCCCGGAGTTGCGCGAGATCGGCTACTGGACGCACGCCGCGTACCTTCGCCGGGGCCTGGCAACCCTGTCGGCCGGCGCGCTGACCAGGGCGGCCTTCGACTCGCCGGGCGTGAACCTCGTGCAGATCCGCTGTGACGAGGCCAACGTGGCCAGCGCCACGGTGCCGCGGAAGCTCGGCTACCGGCTCGACCGCTACGAGCCGCGCGAGATCGGTGCGCCCGCCGAGAGCGGACGTACGATGTGCTGGACCTTGACCCGCGAGGCGTTCCGGTAGCGAGAGATCTTCGAACACGTGTACGGTTTCTGAGTGGCGCCGCAGGCTTCCGGGACGGGGGAGGAGCGTGCGGCGATGGTCATGAGAAATGCCGCGGGGCGCCCCGCTGTTGAAGGACGGGGACGACCGCCGGATTTCTGTCGGACCCCCTGACTAGCCTGAGAACGACGAGTGTGTCCCCAGCATGCCCCCGGGACCGCCGGCCGGCCGAGGCCTGCCGGGCCGAGAGACGCCACTAGAGGAAGCCGGAACAACGCCGTGCATGACCGACTCATCGTGCGTGGAGCACGCGAGCACAACCTGAAGGACGTCTCGCTCGACCTGCCGCGGGACTCCATGATCGTGTTCACCGGCCTGTCCGGTTCCGGCAAGTCGAGCCTGGCGTTCGACACGATCTTCGCCGAGGGCCAGCGCCGGTACGTCGAGTCGCTGTCGGCGTACGCCCGGCAGTTCCTCGGGCAGATGGACAAGCCCGACGTCGACTTCATCGAGGGGCTGTCCCCGGCGGTGTCGATCGACCAGAAGTCCACCAGCAAGAACCCGCGCTCCACGGTGGGCACGATCACCGAGGTCTACGACTACCTGCGGCTGCTGTACGCCCGGATCGGCCACCCGCACTGCCCCGACTGCGGCCGCCCGATCAGCCGGCAGGCGCCGCAGCAGATCGTCGACCGGGTGCTGGAGCTGGAGGAGGGCACCCGCTTCCAGGTGCTGGCCCCGGTGATCCGCGGCCGCAAGGGCGAGTACGGCGAGCTGTTCCGCGAGCTGCAGTCCAAGGGCTACTCCCGGGCGCTGGTCGACGGCGCGATGATCCGCCTGGACGACCCGCCCAAGCTCAAGAAGCAGGAGAAGCACGACATCTCGATCGTCGTCGACCGGCTGGCGGTCAAGGACTCGGCCCGCCAGCGGCTGGCCGACTCGGTGGAGACCGCCCTCGGCCTGGCCGGCGGCACCATCGTGCTCGACTTCGTCGACCTGCCCGAGGCCGACGAGCACCGCACCCGGATGTTCTCCGAGCACCTCTACTGCCCCTACGACGACCTGTCGTTCGAGGAGCTGGAGCCCCGCTCGTTCTCGTTCAACTCGCCCTACGGCGCCTGCCCCGACTGCACCGGCCTGGGCACCCGGATGGAGGTCGACCCCGAGCTGGTCATCCCCGACCCCACGATGACGCTGGGCGAGGGCGCCGTCCAGCCCTGGTCCAGCGGGCATGTCAGCGACTACTTCCTGCGGCTGCTGTCGGCGCTCGGCGACGCCATGGGCTTCGACCTCAACACCCCCTGGGAGAAGCTGCCGGCCAAGGCCCGCAAGGCGATCGTGCAGGGGCACGAGACCCAGGTGCACGTCAGCTACAAGAACCGCTACGGCCGCACCCGCTCGTACTACACCTCCTACGAGGGCGTGATCCCCTACATCCAGCGGCGGCACGCCGAGTCCGAGAGCGACTCCAGCAGGGAGAAGTTCGAGGGCTACATGAGGGAGATCCCGTGCCCGTCCTGCGACGGCGCCCGGCTCAAGCCGATCATTCTGGCGGTCACCATGGCCGGCCGTTCGATCGCCGACGTGGCCGCGATGCCGATCGGCGAGTGCGCCAAGTTCCTGCTGGCCATGGAGCTGAACGAGCGCGACAAGCAGATCGCCGAGCGGGTGCTCAAGGAGATCAACGCCCGGCTGGGCTTCCTGCTGGACGTCGGCCTGGACTACCTCACCCTTGACCGCGCCTCGGCCACGCTGGCCGGCGGCGAGGCGCAGCGGATCCGGCTGGCCACCCAGATCGGCTCCGGCCTGGTCGGGGTGCTGTACGTGTTGGACGAGCCGTCCATCGGCCTGCACCAGCGCGACAACCACCGGCTGCTGGACACCCTGCTGCGGCTGCGCGACATGGGCAACACGCTGATCGTCGTCGAGCACGACGAGGACACCATCCAGGCCGCCGACTGGATCGTCGACATCGGCCCCCGGGCCGGCGAGCACGGCGGCGAGATCGTCGTCTCCGGCACCGTCCAGGACCTGATCTCCTCCGAGCGCTCGCTGACCGGCGCCTACCTGTCCGGCCGCCGCGAGATCGCGGTGCCGCCGATCCGCCGTCCCCGGGAGAAGGGCCGCGAGGTCACGGTCAAGGGCGCCCGGCAGAACAACCTGCAGGGCGTCGACGTGGCGTTCCCGCTCGGCGTGTTCACCGCGGTCACCGGCGTGTCCGGCTCCGGCAAGTCCACGCTGGTCAACGACATCCTCTACAACTCGCTGGCCAAGCAGCTGCACGGCGCCCGCACGGTGCCGGGCAAGCACCGCCGGGTCCTCGGGGTCGAGGAGCTCGACAAGGTCGTGCACGTGGACCAGTCGGCGATCGGCCGCACGCCCCGTTCCAACCCGGCCACCTACACCGGGGTGTTCGACCACATCCGCAAGCTGTTCGCGCAGACGACCGAGGCCAAGGTGCGCGGCTACCAGCCGGGCCGGTTCTCGTTCAACGTCAAGGGCGGCCGCTGCGAGAACTGCTCCGGCGACGGCACCATCAAGATCGAGATGAACTTCCTGCCGGACGTCTACGTCCCGTGCGAGGTCTGCCACGGCGCCCGCTACAACCGGGAGACCCTGGAGGTCCACTACAAGGGCAAGACGATCTCCGAGGTGCTGGACATGCCGATCGAGGAGGCCACCGTCTTCTTCGAGCCGATCAAGGCGATCCACCGGCACCTGCACACCCTCAACGAGGTCGGGCTCGGCTACGTCCGGCTCGGCCAGCCCGCCCCGACCCTGTCGGGCGGCGAGGCGCAGCGCGTCAAGCTGGCCTCGGAGCTGCAGCGCCGCTCCACCGGCCGGACGATCTACGTCCTGGACGAGCCGACCACCGGGCTGCACTTCGAGGACATCCGCAAGCTGCTCGGGGTGCTCAACGGCCTGGTCGACAAGGGCAACACGGTGATCGTCATCGAGCACAACCTGGACGTGATCAAGACCGCCGACTGGGTCATCGACATGGGACCCGAGGGCGGCTCCCGCGGCGGCACCGTCGTGGCCACCGGCACCCCCGAGGACGTCGCCAAGGTCGAGACCAGCCACACCGGACACTTCCTGGCCAAGCTGCTTTCTTCCTAAGTCCAGGCTCACGGTGCCTTAGCCGCCTCAGTTGTCCTGGCCGCCCTGGACCAGCGCGCGGAGTCCGTTTTCCAGCCCGGCATCCCCGGTGGGCACTACCACCAGGGGCAGGGCAAGAAGGCGGGCCGCGTGCTGGGCCTTGGCGCGCAGTTCCGGCGTCGGCCGCTGGGCCAGCCACACCACTCGCCGGTAGTGCCGGAAGTAGTCATCGCGCAGCTCCGGGTACCGGTCCAGACCCAACTGCCCGATCACGGTGTGCCGGAACGACCGGACCAGGAAGTCCGTGAGCACGTACGTCCCGGGTTCCTCGTCCCAGCCGTAGGGCCCCGCGAAGATCTCGTAGCAGTGCGCCCCCCGCAGCATCCGCACACCAAGGCTCCGGCACGTCTCCTCCAGCGCCCCGTAGGTGCCGCAGTCGGCATAGGCGACGGCCACCCGCTCGTACGAATCGCGCAGTGCGAGCACCCGTTCCTCCACCGCCCCCGCGATCAGCGCGGGCCGGTTGTGCAGCAGCGGCGCGAGCGCGTACACGTCCACCGGCCAGCCGTTCCGGCGCACGATCTCCTCCACATGTCCAGCCAGCGCCCCGCAACCCACCACGGCGACCCCGCGGCCTTCAGGGGAAGGCGAGGTTGGCGATGAAGCGGTCGTTGAAGTCGGGCCGGTCGGAGAGTTCGACATAGCGGACCTCCCGCAGGAGCGCGTCGGCGCCCGCGCGTTCGCGCAGGTTGAGGAGGGCGAGCTTGGCTCCCTCGCCCGCGACGTTCCCCGCGCTGACCACGCGGGGGACGGGGAGGCGGGGGACCAGGCCGATGCGGATGGCGTTGGCGGGGGAGAGGTAGGAACCGAACGAGCCGGCCAGCAGGACCTGCTCGACCGCAGGCCCCTGTGTCCCCATCTCCTCCAGGAGCAGGCTCCAGCCGGTCGCGATGGCGGCCTTGGCGAACTGCAGTTCCCGTACGTCGCGCTGGGACAGGTAGATGTCGCCGTGCAGGACGAAGACGCGCTCGCCGCCGACCTCGGTGAAGCGCTCGGCCATCTTGGGAGCGATCTCGGCGGCCCGGCCGGGCGTGACCAGGCGGCCGGAGGCGTCCAGGAGACCGGTCCGTACGAGTTCGGCGACGGCGTCGACCAGGCCCGATCCGCACAGCCCGCGCGGCTCCACGTCCCCGATCACGCCGAGAACGACCTCGTCCACAACGGGGTCCGCGGCGACGCCGGGACCGCCGCCCAGCCGTACGGTCTCGATGGCGCCCTCGGCGGCCCGCATGCCGCAGCGGATCGCGGCGCCCTCGAACGCGGGCCCGGCCGGGGCGGCGGTGGCGGCGAGCCCGGCGGCCGAGCCGAGCACGATCTCGCAGTTGGTGCCGACGTCGATGAACAGCCGGACGCGCCGGTCGCGGTCCATGCCCGCGGCCAGCAGCCCGGCCACGATGTCGCCGCCGACGTAGGCGCCCAGCGCGGGGAACACCATGGCGGGCGCGGACGGGTGCGCGGGGACGCCGAAGTCGGCGGCGCGGGTCTCCGGGAGCCGGGCCGCGGCCAGGGTGAACGGGGCGACGCCGAGCGGTTCGGGGTCCAGGCCGAGGGCGAGATGGATCATTGTGGCGTTGCCGGCCACCGCGATCTCGTAGACCTCCCCGGCGTCGACGCCGCCTTCGGCGCAGACCTCCCGGGCCAGTTCGGAGAGGGTGGAGTGGGCCAGGTCGCGCAGGCGGGGGAGGGCTTCATGGTCCAGCATGGTGGCGCTGATCCGGGTGATGACGTCGGCGCCGTACGGCTGCTGCGCGTTCAGCCGGGACGCCGCCGCCAGCGGGACGCCCGCCGACAGATCCAGCAGGGTCGCCACGACGGTGGTGGTGCCGAGGTCGAACGCGAGGCCGAAGCGGCGGCCGGTCGTGTCGCCCGGTTCGACGGCGATGAGGAGATCGTCCACGACGACCGCCGTGACCTGCCAGTCCGCCTCGCGCAGCGTCCGGCCGAGGGTACGGAGCAGGCCGAGGCCGGCGCGCGGTTCGAGGTCGTCGATGGCGTCGAGCACGCGTTCCAGGTCGGGGCGCTGGTCGGCCAGCGTGGGCTCGTCCAGGACCAGGGCGCGCTTCTGTACGGCGGGGCGCAGGATGACCTGGCGGCCGACGCCGACGGTGGCGGCCTTGGGCCGGGTGAGCAGCGGCGGGACCTCGATCGCCAGGTCGTGGCGGGCCACCGCGCGGCAGGACAGCCGCCAGCCCGCGGCGAGCCGGTCCGGGTCGTACGCGCGGGCGTCGGCCAGGGTGGGCGGCGCCGGGTCGGACACGCGCACGCCGCACTTGCGGCACGTCCCGTGCCCGCCGCAGGTGGAGTCGACGGCGATGCCGTTCCAGCTCGCGGCGTCGAACACCGTCACGCCCGGCGGCGCGCTGACCTCGCGCTCCCGGCCGTCGCCGAGCCGGTACGTCAGCCGTACCCGGCCGGCGGTCACGGCCGCCCGGCGCGGAACGCGGCGATCCAGGCGCCGCCCCACGGGTCGTTGCCGAGCAGCAGGTCGGCGGCCTTGGCCGACTGGACGAGGCGCGGCGCGCGGGCGTCCATGATGGCGCTGGTCAGGCCGTGCGCCATGGCCATCGGCAGGAACGCCGCGCCGATCGCGTGCCGTTCGGGCATCCCGAACGAGACGTTGGAGGCGCCGAGCGTCATGTTGACGCCGAGTTCATCGTGGATCAGCGCGATCGTGTCCAGGGTGGTCCGCACCAGCGACGTGTCGGCGCCGACGGGCATCGCCAGCGGGTCGATCAGCACATCCTCGGGCGGGATCCCGTAGCCGCCGGCGGTGTCGACGATCTTGCGGGCCAGCTCGAGCCGGCGGCGCGGCTCGGCGGGGATCTCGTCGGCGTCGTTGGGCAGCCCGACCACCGCCGCCCCGTACCGCTTGACCAGCGGCAGGATCCGCTCGAGCCGGTCGTCCTCGGCGGTGACCGAGTTGACCAGCGCCTTGCCCTCGTACGCGGCGAGCCCGGCCTCCAGCGCCTCGATGACCGAGGAGTCCAGGCAGAGCGGCAGGCGGGTGCGGTCCTGGATCAGCCGGACCGCGCGGGCGAGCAGTTCGGCCTCGTCGGCCAGCGGCACGCCCATGTTGACGTCCAGCATCATCGCGCCGCCCGCGACCTGCTCCTTGACGTCGGACTCGACCCGGGACAGGTCGCCGGCGCGCAGCCGCTCGGCGAACGCGGGCCGGCCGGTGGGGTTGATCCGCTCGCCGATCACGCAGAACGGGCGGTCCGCGCCGATGACGATCTCCTCGTCACGGGAGCGCAGGGTCGTGTGCGTCGGGGTCGTGTGCGTCGTGGGGGTCGTGCGCATCGTGCCGGTTCCCTTCTCCGGACGGCCCGCGCAGTCCGAGTTCGGTGATCAGGCGCGGGAGCGAGCCGTCCCGCCGCATGTCGGCCAGGTGCAGGCCGCGGATCCCCGGCTGCGCGAGCGCGTGCCGGGCCTGTTCGAGGGCCAGCCGGTAGGCGGCCTCGGCCGGGTCGGCGGCCCGCCCGATCCGTTCGAGGGTCTCCGCCGGGACGCTGACGCCGGGCACCTTCTCGTCCATGAACCGCAGCCCCCGGACGCCTTTGACCAGCACGATCGTCTGCAGGAGGGCGGCGCGGGCGGTGAGCCCCGCCTCTTCGGCCAGCGTGGCGAAGCGCTCGAGCCGTTCGGGCCGGAAGCAGATCTGCAGCTGGAAGAACCGCGCCCCGGACGCGGCCTTCCGCAGCGCCCTGCGCACCCGGTACTCGTGCGGTGGCGCGGACGGGTTCTCCACCGCGCCGATGAACAGCCGCGGCGGCGGGGTGATCGGGCGGCCGGACAGGTACGCGCCGCGCCGCAGGCCCGCTGCGACCCGGACCAGCTGCGGCCCGTCCAGGTCGAACACCCGGCGGCTCTCGGGCTCGTCGCCCGCGCTGACGTCGTCGCCGGTCAGGCAGCAGATGTTGGTGACGCCGTGCAGCGCGGCGCCGACGATGTCGGACTGGACGGCGAGCCGGTTCTTGTCCCGGCACACCACCTGCAGGATCGGCTCGACCCCGAGCCCGCGCAGCGCGATGGCGACCGCGACGTTGGACGCGTGCGCGTGCGCGGCGGTGTTGTCGGTGGCGTTGACCGCGTCGACCCAGGGCGCCAGCGCCGCCACGTGCCGCCTTACTATGTCAAGGCCGCCGCCGTCGACCGCGGGCAGCTCCGCCGTGACGATCGGCCGGCCCCCGTTCTCGACGAGGTCGGCCAGCCGCGACATCACGCTCCCCAGCCCGCGGGCGTCTCGCGGTCGCGGCCGGTGATGAGGTTGTGCCAGGACGAGGTGCCCCGCAGCCGCTCGTCGACGGGCGGGCGCACCTCGGCGAACTCCTCGCGCCGGCCGCGCGGCAGGCGCCGGGAACGCTCGTACGCGGCGAGCCACACGCAGCGCATGCCCGGCACGACCTCGCAGCCGCCGTCCTCGCGCACCCCTCCGCACGGCCCGTTCCGCAACGTCTTCGGGCAGGTCATGGGGCACGTGAGGCCGGTGGAGTGCAGCACGCACCGCCCGCACATCCGGCAGCCGAACACCGGGCCCTTCACCGCCCGCTCGACCAGCGGCAGCAGCCGGGGAGTCACGGGGCGCCCGCCATCGTGCGGCGCCGCTCCAGCAGTTCCTTGGCGCGCTTGACCGCCGCCGAGGCGTCGGAGGCGTAGCCGTCGGCGCCGACCGCGTCGGCGTACTCCTGGGTGACCGGTGCGCCGCCGACCATGACGATCACCTCGTCGCGCAGCCCGGCCTTGGTGAGCGCGTTCATGTTGGCCTTGAACATCGGCATCGTCGTGGTGAGGAACGCCGAGAAGCCGACGATGTCGGGCCGGTGCTCGCGGATCGCCTCGATGAACCGCTCGGGGGAGACCTGCACGCCGAGGTCGATCACGTGGAACCCGGCGCCCTCCAGCATGATGTTCACCAGGTTCTTGCCGATGTCGTGCACGTCGCCCTTGACCGTTCCCATCAGGAACGTGCCGGTCGTCCGCGCGCCGGTCTCGGCCAGCAGCGGCCGCAGCACCTCCAGGGCGCCGGCCATCGCGCGGCCGGCGATCAGCATCTCGGGAACGAAGAAGTCGCCGCGCTCGAACCGTGCGCCGACCTCCTCCAGGGACGGGATGAGCGCCTGGAACAGCATCCGCTCCGGGGTCAGCCCCGTGGCGAGGCCGGTGTGCGTCAGCTCCAAGACCGCGGGCGCGTTCCCGACGAGCGTCTCGTCGTAGAGGGCGGTGAGGATCTCCTCCGGTGACATGCCGCGCCTTCCTTTCTGGACGATCGAGCCCTTCCGGAGGATCGGGCCTTCTCCGGGACCGGGCCCTTCCGCGGGATCGAGCCGCGGGAGATCGATGGTTCAGAGGCGTGGGCCTCCGCGGATGTGGTGGCCGGGGGCGTGGCCGAGCAGCGCCGACAGCGCGCGGGTCTCCTCGGCCAGCAGCGTTCCGACCTCGGGGGTGCGGTCGGGGGTGAGGCGCGCGGTCGGGCCGGTGACCGCGACCGCGGCGATGACGGTGTCGTCGGCGGCCAGGACGGGCGCGCCGATGGAGACCAGCCCGATCTCCAGCTCCTCGCGCGCCACCGCGTAGCCGCGGCGCAGGATCGCGGGGAACTCGCGGGCCAGCTCGATGCCGCTGGTGAGGGTGTGCTCGGTGCGCCGGTCCAGCGCGCCGGCGGGCGGCCGGAGCCGCTCGTGGGCGAAGAAGACCTTGCCGGTGGAGGTGCAGTGGGGCGGCAGGTCGATGCCGACCCAGGTGGTCGCGCTGAGCAGGTAGCTGCTGTCGACCTGCGCGATCGTGATGACGGCGCCGGCCCGGGGGACGGCGAGCGTGACGGTCTCGCCGGTGCGCTCGCCGATCCGTTCCAGCGCCGGGCCGGCCAGGTCGGCCAGCACGTCGGTGATGTCGCCGCGCAGCGCGTACTGCGTGAAGACCGCGCCGGCCCGGAACGCGCCGTCGCGGTCGCGCCGGACGAGGCGGTGCCGTTCCAGGGCCTGCAGCAGCCGGGACGCGGTCGACTTGGCCAACCCGGTCTCCTCGACGAGGGAGGTGAACGTGCGGGGCCCGGCCGACTCGACGACGAGCCGGAGCAGCTCGGCGGCGCGGTCGATCGCCTGGGTGCCCGAGGGGGCGGACGCGGGTGCGGTGGGTCGCTTCATGAGTTCCATCATATGGAACCTTGGTTCCATAAATCGAGCGTAAGATTCCGGGCAGAACGCCGTCAAGGGCCGATTCCCCCTCGCGTTCCTCCCCGCGCCGAAGGGAGCCGGAATGTTCGTCAACCGGATGCCGCGTTACGAGATCCTCACGCCCGACGCGATGGCCGTCCTGGACCGCGGCTGGCGCCGCCTGCTGACCGAGGTCGGCGTCCAGTTCGACTCGCCGCGCGCGCTGCGCCTGTTCCGCGAGGCTGGCCAGCGGGTCGACGGCGAGACCGTACGGCTCGATCCCGGCTTCGTGCTGGAGCAGGTCGCCAAGGCCCCGCGCGAGTTCGACGTCCGCGCCCGCGAGCCCGCCAGGTCGCTGCACATCGGCGGCGACCACATGTCCTTCGGCGCCGTGTACGGGCCGCCGTTCGTCCGCGAGGGCGCCCTGCGCCGGGACGCCACGCTGGACGACTTCCGCAGGCTGGCGATGCTGGCGCAGACCGCCGGCGCGCTGGACTCGGCGGGCGGGGTGATCTGCGAGCCCAACGACGCGCCGCTGGACTCCCGCCATCTCGACATGACGTACGCGCTGCAGACGCTGACCGACAAGGTCTACATGGGCAACGTCGTGTCCGGCGAGAACGCCCGCGACACGCTCGCGATGTCGGCGATCCTCTTCGGCGGCCGGGAGGCCGTCGAGAGCACCCCGGTCACGCTGTCGCTGGTCAACTGCAACTCGCCGCTGCGCTGGGACGGCCGGATGCTGGACGCCCAGTTCGCCTACTCCGGGGCCGGGCAGCCGGTCGTGCTGACCCCGTTCCTGCTGATGGGGGCGATGTCACCGGTCACCGTCCCGGCCGCGCTCGTCCAGCAGATCGCCGAGGCGCTGTCGGGGATCGCGCTGTCGCAGCTGATCCGGCCCGGCGCGCCCGTGGTGTTCGGGTCGTTCCTGTCCAACATCGACATGCAGTCCGGCTCACCCTGCTTCGGTACGCCCGAGTCCGCGACCGGGCTGCTCTGCACGGGCCAGATCGCGCGGCACTTCGGGCTGCCGTTCCGGGCCGGCGGCGCGCTCACCTCGGCCCAGCTGCCCGACGCGCAGGCCGCGTACGAGGGGCTGATGACGATGCTGCCGGCGTTCCTGGCCGGGGCGAACTGGGTGATGCACGCGGCCGGCTGGCTGGAGGGCGGGCTGGTCGCCTCGTACGAGAAGTTCGTCATCGACCTGCAGCTGCTGGAGATGCTCCAGCACGAGTTCAGCCCGCTGGACATCGACGAGGAGTCGCTCGCGTTCGGCGCGCACGAGGAGGTCGGGCACGGCGGGCACTTCCTCGGCGCCGCGCACACGCTGGAACGCTTCCGTACCTGCTTCTACCGGCCGTTCCTGTCCTCGTCGGAGAACTACGAGCGCTGGGTGAAGAACGGCGCCGCCGACACCGCCGCCCGCGCCGCCGAGATCGTCCGTACCCGGCTGGCGGAGTACGAGCCGCCGCCGCTGGACGAGGCGGTCCGCGCCGAACTGGAGGAGTACGTGGCCCGCCGGCGGGTCGAGCTGGGCGACTGAACGAGATGGGCGGCTGAACAAGCTGGGTACTGTTCCCCAATGGGCAACAGTGCTCCGCAGGACGCGCAGGGCGACCAGCATGACCAGCACGCGCAGCCTGGCCGGCCCGACCAGGACGGCCGGCTACGCGACGTCGCATCGCCCGTGCAGTCGGTGGACCGCGCGGTCACGATCCTGGAGATCCTGGCGGAGCAGGGCGAGGCCGGGGTCACCGAGATCGCGGCGCGGCTCGGGGTGCACAAGTCCACCGCGTTCCGGCTGGTCGCGGCGCTGGAGAAGCGCGGGCTCGTCGCGCAGGAGAGCGAGCGCGGCAAGTACCGCCTCGGTCTCGGCCTGGTCCGGCTGGCCGGTGCCACGACGGCGCGGCTGGACGTGGTCCGCGCGGGCCGTCCCGTCTGCCGCGAGCTGGCCGCCGAGATCGGCGAGACCGTCAACCTCACCGTGCTGTCGGGGCACGAGGTGCTGTACGTCGACCAGGTCGCGGGCCCGTCGGTGCTGCGGCCGCACGACTGGGTCGGGCAGCGGCTTCCCGCGCACGCCACGTCCAATGGCAAGGCGCTGCTGGCGTACCTGCCGCCCGACCGGCTCGCCGCGCAGCTCGATCCGCCCCGCGCGCGGCTGACCGACCGTACGATCACCGGCCGGCGGGCGCTGGAGGAGGAGCTGGCGAGGGTGCGCGAGCGCGGCTACGCCACCGCCGTCGACGAGCTGGAGTTCGGGCTGACCGCGGTCGCGGCGCCGATCCGCGGCGCGGACGGTGAGGTGGCCGCGAGCGTCAGCGGGTCCGGGCCGGGCTTCCGGCTGCCGCCGGACCGGATCCCGGCCGTCGGAGCCGCCGTGGTCCGCGCCGCCGCCGAGATCTCCCGGCGGATCGGCTGGAGTCCGGGTACCGGTGGTCCCGGATGATGGCGGGCGCTCCCGCCGAGGGAGCGATCGCGGGCGATCTCGCCGGAGAGGGTTGACGCCGTCCCCTGGCGGCCTACCGTGGTACGTGCATCAGTGTGTTGCGTATACCAGTTATTAGTTGCGGATGACGCAACGCATAGGGGGTGGCGTGATGGCGGAGCCCCGTGTGGTCATCATCGGTGCCGGCATCGTCGGGTGCGCCCTGGCCGAGGAGCTGACCCGGCGCGGCCGGCGGGCGGTGACCGTCCTGGACCAGGGGCCGCTGTTCGCCACCGGCGGTTCGACCTCGCACGCGCCCGGGCTGGTCTTCCAGATCAATCCGGTCAAGGCGATGGCCGAGTTCGCCCGCTACACCGCCCGCAAGTACGCGGCGCTCGGCGCGTTCGACCAGGTCGGCGGGCTGGAACTGGCGGCGACTCCCGAACGGCTCGCCGAGCTTCACCGCAGGCGGGGCTGGGCCGAGTCGTGGGGCATCGGCGCCCGCGTCCTCGCACCGGACGAGTGCGCCCGCCTGCATCCCCTGGTCGATCCCGGCCGGGTGCTCGGCGGCCTGTACGTGCCGTCCGACGGGATCGCCCGTGCGCTCGACGCTGCGGCGGCCCAGGCGGCGGCCGCCAGGGAACGCGGCGCCGCGTTCCACGGCGGCCGCGAGGTCCTCGACCTCACGATGGAGGGCGACCGCGTCACCGGGGTCGTCACCGGCGACGGCCCGGTCCCGGCCGACATCGTGGTCTGCTGTGCCGGGATCTGGGGCCCGAGGATCGCGCGGATGGCGGGGGTGACGCTCCCGCTGACGCCGCTGGCCCACCAGCTCGCCTGGACCGATCCGATCCCCGCGCTGGCCGGAGCGGAGCAGGAGGCGGTGCATCCGATCCTGCGGCATCAGGACGCCGGCCTGTACTTCCGTGAACGGTTCGACCGGCTCGGCGTCGGCAACTACGGCCACCGGCCGCTGCCCGTCCGCGCCGAGGACCTGGGCGGGACGGCGACGCTCGCGTTCACCGAGGACGATTTCGCCGAGGCACGGTACGAAACGCGGTGGCTGTTCCCGGCTGCCCGCGAGGCGAAGTTCGAGGAGGGCATCAACGGGCTCTTCTCGTTCACTCCCGACGGGCTGCCGCTGATGGGTCCCGCGCCCGAGGTCGACGGCCTCTGGGTGGCCGAGGCCGTCTGGATCACCCACTCGGCCGGTGTCGCGCGGGCCATGGCCGAGTGGATGACTGGGGAGAAGCCCACGACGGCGGTACGCGAGTGCGACATCGGGCGCTTCGAGACGCACCAGCGTGCTCCGGCGTACGTGCTGGCCCGCGACTGCCAGAACTACGCCGAGGTCTACGACATCATCCATCCGCTGCAGCCGATGGAGGATCCGCGCCCTCTGCGTACGACGCCGTTCCATCAGCGCGAACGCGAGCTCGGCGCGGCCTTCCTGGAGGGGACGGGCTGGGAACGCCCCCAGTGGTACGCGGCCAACGCGCCCTTGGTCGAGGGGCGTGACATTCACGAGCCGGGGGATTGGGCGTCGCGCTACTGGTCGCCCATCGTCGGCGCGGAGGCGCAGGTGACGCGGGAACGCGTCGCCCTGTACGACATGACCTCGCTCAAGCGCATCGAGGTGTCCGGCCCTGGGGCGCTGGCCCATCTGCGCCGGATGACGACCGGAAAGCTGGTGCGCGGCCCCGGCTCGGTGACGTACTGCCTGATGCTGGACGAGCACGGTGGCATCCTCAGCGACGTCACGGTGGCATGGCTGGGGGAGGAGGAATTCCAGGTCGGCGCCAACACCGTCATGGACGCGGCCCACCTGGCGCGTTCAGCACCGGAGACCGTGGTCGTACGGGACGTGACGGCCGGGACATGCTGCGTCGGAGTGTGGGGCCCCCGCGCCCGTGACCTGGTGCAGCCGCTGACCGACGACGACCTGTCCAACGAAGCCTTCCGGTACTTCCAGGTCCGGCGTGTACACATCGGCATGGTGCCGGTGACGGCACTGCGCGTGTCCTACGTCGGGGAACTCGGCTGGGAGCTGTGCACCACGGCCGACATGGGTCTCAAGCTGTGGGACACCTTGTGGGGCGCGGGCCGCGCGCACGGCCTCATCGCGGCGGGGCGCGGCGCGTTCAACAGCCTGCGGCTGGAGAAGGGCTACCGCTCGTACGGGATCGACATGACCAGCGAGCACGACCCGTACGAGGCGGGCCTGGGCTTCGCCGTCCACGATTCCGCCGTCCACGGCAAGGACCCCGAGCGACCGCGGCCGGCCAGGCGCCTCACCTGCCTCGCTCTTGATGAGGTGGTCATGGGCAGGGAGCCTGTGTACATGCGAGACAGGCCGGTCGGGTACGTCACCAGCGCCGCCTGGGGCCATACGGTGGGGCACGGCATCGCCTACGCGTGGTTGCCCTCCGACCTGGCCGTGACGGGAGCGGACGTGGACATCGGCTACTTCGACCGGCGCGTACCGGCCGTCGTCGCGCGAGAGCCGCTGTTCGACCCCGGGATGGAGCGGCTGCGTGGCTGATGACACCCACCCCGAGTTCCTGTGGCGGGACCGCGAGCCGAAGAGCTCCTACGACGTCGTCATCGTGGGCGCCGGAGGGCACGGGCTGGCCACCGCCTACTACCTCGCACGCGATCACGGAATCACGGACGTCGCCGTGCTGGAACGCGGCTGGCTGGCCGGCGGCAACATGGCCCGCAACACCACCATCATCCGTTCCAATTACCTCTGGGACGAGAGTGCCGCGATCTACGAGCACTCTCTGAAACTGTGGGAAGGCTTGGCGGACGAGCTCGATTACGACCTGATGTTCAGCCAGCGGGGCGTTCTCAACCTCGCGCATTCTCTCCCTGATGTGCGGGAGGGAACGCGCCGCGTCAACGCCAACCGCCTGAACGGCGTCGACGCCGAATGGCTGTCCCCGGACGACATCAAGAAACTCGTGCCGATCCTGAACACGAGCCGGTCGGTGCGGTTCCCGGTGCTGGGCGGTACGTTCCAGCCGCGCGGCGGGATAGCCAAGCACGACCACGTGGCCTGGGGCTTCGCGCGGGCCGCCGACGCGCTCGGCGTTCACCTCGTCCAGAACTGCGAGGTGACCGGCTTCCGGCGAACGAAGGGTTCCGTCACGGCAGTGGAGACCTCAAAGGGCGTCATCGGCGCCGGACGGGTTGCACTCTGCGCGGCCGGGCACACGTCCGTGCTAGCGGAAATGCTCGGATTCGACCTCCCCGTGCAGAGCCACCCCCTCCAGGCACTCGTCTCGGAACTGCTGGAACAGGTCCTGGACACGGTCGTGATGTCGAACGCCGTCCACGTGTACGTGAGCCAGGCCCACAAGGGGGAACTGGTCATGGGCGCGGGCGTCGATTCGTACAACGGATATGGGCAACGCGGCTCGTTCCATGTCATCGAGCAGCAGATAGCGGCGGCCGTCGAACTCTTCCCGGTCTTCGCCCGGGCGCACGTGCTGCGCACATGGGGCGGCATCGTGGACGTCACCCCCGACGCCTCGCCCATCATCGGCCCCACCCCGGCCGGGAACGTCTTCGTCAACTGCGGGTGGGGCACGGGCGGATTCAAGGCCACGCCCGGTGCGGGCCGGGTCTACGCCGACACCCTCGCCCATGGCCGGCCGCATCCGCTGGCCGAACCGTTCGGCCTGGAACGCTTCACCACCGGAGCGCTCATCGACGAACACGGCGCCGCCGCCGTGGCCCACTAGCGGGAGATACCGGATGCTGCTCATTCCCTGCCCCTGGTGCGGCGAGCGTGACGAGACCGAGTTCCGGTACGGAGGCGAGGCGCACATCGCCTTCCCCGCCGATCCCGAAGACGTGGACGACGCCGTGTGGGCGCACTACCTGTTCATGCGCGACAACCCCAAGGGATGGTTCCGCGAGCGGTGGGTGCATTCGGACGGGTGCCGCCGCTGGTTCAACCTCGTCCGCCACACGGTGACGTATGAGATCGCCGGTTCGTACCGGCCGGGCGATCCGCCGCTGGAAGTGCCCACATGAGCGGCCCGTTCCGTACGGCCGTGGGCGGCGACCGCATCGACCGTACGCGGAGCATCATCGTCACCTTCGACGGTACGGACTACCCGGCACACCCAGGGGACACTCTGGCGTCGGCGCTGCTCGCGCACGGCGTGCGCACAGTGGGGCGCGGTCCGTACACCGGGCGCCCTCGCGGCGTCTACAGCGCAGGGTTCGAGGAGCCGAACGCGTTCGTCCAAGTGGAGTCGGGGCCTGGCGAACCCATGGTGAACGCCGCCCGGCTGGAGGCCTACGACGGCCTGCGCGCCTCGTCCCTGACCCATGGCAAGGGACGGCTCGTCGACCGCCCCGACACGAGCCGGTACGACAAGGTCCATGCCCACTGCGACGTGCTGGTGGTCGGAGCCGGGGAAACCGGACGCGCAGCCGCCCGCAGCGCGGCCGAGGCCGGTGAACGCGTCATCCTGGCCGACTCCTGGCCCGTCCCACTGGACACAGATCCGTTCCCCGAACTGACTGTGCTTTCTGAACTGCTTGTGCTGCCCCGCACCACGGTGACCGGCTACTACGACCACGGCTACCTCATCGCGGTCGAACGCCGTACCGACCACCTGGGCGACGCGGCACCCGCACACATGGCCCGTCGCCGCCTGTGGCACATCAGAGTGGGCCGCGTGCTGCTGGCCACGGGCTCCCTGGAAAGGCCGATCCTCTTCCCCGGCAACGACCTGCCCGGGATCATGCTCGCCGGGGCGGCCGCCGCGTACGTGAGCCGGTACGGCGTGCTGCCCGGACGCAAGGCCGTGGTGTTCGGAGCCCACGACGGAGCCTTCCTGGCCGCGTCCGAACTGTGGGACGCCGGAGTCGAGATCGTCCACGTCGCGGACGCCCGTGAAGGGCACGCCGTCGCCGACACCGAGGCCGACGAGCACGGCGTGCTGCGCGCCGCGTACGTCACCGCACCGGGAGGCGGCCCACCGGAACGCGTCGAATGCGACCTCCTCGCCGTCTCCGGTGGCTGGAGCCCCGACCTGAACCTGTACGCCCAGGCGGGCGGGCGGACGCTGTGGTCCGACGAGCACTCCGCGTTCGTCCCCGGCGGCGGGCCGCGCGGTGATGTCCAATATGTTGGCACCCTGCCCGAGGGGCGGCCGGGCCCGGTGACCGAGCCGGACGGCGACGCGGGGCGGGTCTTCGTGGATCTCCAGCGGGACGCGACCCTCGCCGATCTCCGCCGCGCCCAGGGCGCGGGGCTGTCGTCCGGCGAGCACGTCAAGCGCTACACCACGATCGGGACCGCCGCCGACCAGGGCCGCACGTCCGCGACGATCACGGCGAGGATCCTGCGGCAGAGCACCGCGACCACGCAGCGCCCGCCGATCGAGCCGGTCCCGTTCGCGCTGCCGGCCGGGCGCGAACGGGGCGACCTGCTGGCCCCGGTACGCCGGACGCCGATGCACGCCTGGCACGAGGCCCACGGCGCGGTCTTCGAGGACGTGGGGGAGTGGAAGCGCCCCTGGTACTACCCGCGAGACGGCGAGCCGATGGAGGACGCCGTGCTGCGCGAGTGCCGGGCGGCACGCGAGCGGGCCGCCGTCCTGGACGCCTCCACCCTCGGCAAGATCGACGTGCGGGGCCCGGACGCCGCCGCGTTCCTCGACCGGATGTACACCGGGACGATGTCGACGCTGGCGGCGGGCCGCTGCCGATACGGCGTCATGTGCGGCGCGGACGGCATGATCTTCGACGACGGTGTCGCCGCCCGGCTCGGCCCCGACCACTTCCACCTGACCACGACCACCGGCAACGCCGGCCGCGTCCTGGACCGGCTGGAGGAATGGCTCCAGACCGAATGGCCCGACCTGCGGGTCCGCTGCACCTCGGTCACCGACCAGTGGGCGGTCGCCGCCCTCGTCGGCCCCCGCTCGCGAGACGTCCTCGCGGCGCTGGACCTGTCCCTGGGCCGGGGCGACGGCGGATTCCCGTTCATGGCGTTCCGCCGGGCCAGGGTCGCGGGGCTGGACGCCCGGATATTCCGGATCAGCTACAGCGGCGAGCTCGCCTACGAGATCAACGTCCCCGCCTGGCACGGCCTCCGGCTGTGGGAGGCCCTCATCACGGCGGGCGAGCCGTACGGGATCACGCCGTACGGCACCGAGACCATGCACGTCCTGCGCGCCGAGAAGGGCTACATCGTCGTCGGCCAGGACACCGACGGGACCGTCACGCCGTACGACGCGGGACTGGGCTGGGCGGTGGCGCGGCACGGCGACTGGATCGGCCGCCGATCGCTGCGCCGCCCCGACACCACCCGCTCGGACCGCAGGCAACTGGTCGGGCTCAGACCGCTGGACCAGACGATCGTCGTCGCGGAGGGGGCCCAGCTCGTGGCCACCGCCGAACCCGGCGTGGCGACCGGGCCCGTTCCCATGCTCGGGCACGTGACCTCGTCCTATCGAGGGACGACCGGCTCCTTCGCGCTCGCCCTGGTCACCGGCGGGCTGGAACGCCAGGGCCAGACGCTCTACGCCGTCGACGGCGGGCGTTCGGTGCCCGTGGAGGTGACCCATCCGGTCCACTACGACAGGGAGGGGAGCCGACGTGACGGCGATGACCAGCGCGATCGCCCAACTACTGCCTGACCTGATCGCGGCCGACCCGCCCGCGCCCGCCCGTGCGCCCGGCCCGGTCCGGCTACGCGAGATCCCCTTCCCGGCCCAGGTGGAACTGCGGATCGACGACGAGGAGTCCGCCTCGTTCGAGCCCCGGGCCGGCCAGTTCCTCGGCTGCGGCATGCCCGGCCCCGGCCACGCCACCGGGGACGGCTCGCCGCACGTGCTGTGGCTGGGACCCGGCTGGTACCTGATCGTGGACCGTACGGGATGCGCGCCCGGCCTCCTGGCGGGCCTGCACGACGCGCTCGGCGGCGAATGCGGCGGCGTCTGCGGCTCGGCCGTGGACGTGTCGGCCGCCCGGACCATACTGGAGCTGTCCGGCCCCGCCGCCCCGGCCGTCCTCAGCCACGGCTGCCCGCTAGACCTGCATCCCCGCGTGTTCGTCCCCGGCCGCTGCGCGCGCACCCGCCTCGCCCAGGTGCCGATCGTCCTGCACCAGACCGGCGCCGGTGAGTACCGCCTGCTGGCGGCGTCCTCGTACGCCGTTCACCTGGTGCACTGGCTGCGCGACGCCATGATCGAATATCTTGGCTGAGAACGCGCAGGCCAGAGCCTTGCCGGAAAGGTCACCCGGTACAGATTGAACCTTCAAACGCGCCCGTACGTACTCTCCGGTGAGAGTCGAGGCGCGCGCGGCGGCCGTGCGGGCCCGCATCCGACACCCCGCATCGCACCCGCCCGCGTTCCACACGGACCCGCATCCCACACATGCATCCCGAACATGGAGGAGACCCATGGCACAGGCGCCCGCACCGCGGACGGACAGCTCCGAGGCGCCGCCCGCGGCCGAACCGGCCACCGCGGGAACACCTGTCGCTGGAACACGTGTCGCCGGAACACCGGCCGCCGGGACACCGGACGGCAACACCCGGCGGGGAGTCCTGATCGGGGCGGGCCTCGCCGGCGTGGCCGGGCTGGCGGCGGCCTGCGGCGGCGACGAGGGCGGCGGCGGCACCTCCGGTGACCCGAGCGGCGGCGAGGGGGGCCAAGGCGGCAGCGCCGCCGGCCTCGCCAAGACCGCCGACATCCCGGTCGGCGGCGGCAAGATCATCGAGGGCGAGAAGATCGTCATCGTGCAGCCGGTGCAGGGCCAGTTCAAGGCCTACTCCACCAAGTGCACGCACCGCGGCTGCCCGGTGGACTCGGTCTCGGGCGGCACCATCAACTGCCCCTGCCACGGCAGCAAGTTCAAGATCGCCGACGGTTCGGTGGCCACCCCGCCCGCGACCGAGCCGCTGGCCGAGAAGCAGATCAAGGTGGAGGGCGACCAGATCACCCTCGCCTGACCTGGCGGAACAGGCACAGTGCAAGGGGGGAGGGGTGCGCGCCGGGCGCCGTTCAGGCCCGGGGCCCGGCACGCACCCCAGCACCGCACCCAGTGTCACATCCCAGTGCCGGTCGTGACCGCTGACCGTGCCGCCCGCCGTCGTCAGCCGCCGTCCCAGGGCCTCTTGGCCATGGAGACCGCACCGGCTCCGTTGCTCTCGCCCGCCCCGGGCAGCTCCGTACGGAAGCGCGGCAGCGAGGCGGGGTGCTTGTCGCGGATGTAGGCCACGAAATGCTCCCGCACGGCGCAGCGCAGGCCCCAGCAGGCGTCGTCGTCGGCGGCGCTCATCATGGCGCGCACCTCGATCAGCCCGTTCGGCGTCACGTCGGTCACCAGCAGGTTCCAGTCGCGGCGGTCCCACATCGGGTTGTCGCGCAGCATCTCGTACAGCTCGGTGCGCAGTTCCTCGACCGGCACCGTCCAGTCCACGTAGAACATGACGGTCCCGAGCAGCCGGTTGGTACGGCGGGTCCAGTTCTCGAACGGCTGGTCGGTGAAGTAGGAGACGGGCAGGATCAGCCGCCGGTCGTCCCAGATGCGCACCACCACGTACGACAGGGTCAGCTCCTCGACCCGGCCCCACTCGCCCTGCACCACCACGACGTCGTCCAGCCGCAGCGCGTCGCTGAAGGCGATCTGCAGGCCGGCGAACAGGTTGCCCAGCGCCGGCCGGGCCGCGATCCCGACGACCAGCCCCGCCACACCGGCCGAGGCCAGCATCCCGGCGCCCAGCGCCCGCACGGCCGGGAACGTGAACAGCGCCGCCCCCACCGCGACGACCACGATCACGGCCGCGGCGATCCGGCGCAGCAGCAGCATCTGGGTCCGCGCCTTGCGCGCCCGGCGGTTGCGGTCGCCCTCGATCCGCATCAGCCTGTCCAGGGCGGGATCGGTCAGCGCGTACGAGATCCGGATCAGCAGCCAGGTGGTGGCGCCGATGGCCGCGATCTTGAGCAGCTGCCGCACCGCGTTCTCGACCGAGTCGCCCAGCAGGTGGTACGGCATCGCGGCGGTGGCGCTGATCACCGCGGCGAACACGAACGCCGGCGCCGCGCAGCGCCGGGCCGCCTCCCCGGCCGCAGGCCGGCGCGTCGCCAGCCGGCCGCCGGCCAGCAGCCGGCGCACCCCCTCCACGGCGATCACCGCGGTGGCCACCACGGCCGCCAGCACGATCCAGCTCCAGAACGCCGACACGATGCCTCCCGACCTCTCCTCCCGACCTCCCGGCCGCTTGATCGTTCCCAGAACCGCTCTTGTCCGACCCTATGCGTACCTTCGCACGTCCCTTTCCGATGATCGAGGGGCTGAACGAGACCTCTGTCACCGGCCGGAGGCACCGCGGAACGCGCCGGTTGTCGGCCCGGCCTACTAGGCTTTCGGGCGTGGCAGACCCCGCGACCTACCGACCCGCCCCGGGGTCCATTCCGGACTCACCGGGCGTGTACCGCTTCCGTGACGAGCACGGGCGGGTCGTCTACGTGGGCAAGGCCAAGAACCTGCGCTCCCGGCTCGGCTCGTACTTCGCCGACTTCGCCGGCCTGCACCCGCGCACCCAGACCATGCTGCGCACCGCGGCGGGCGTCGACTGGACGGTGGTGGGCACCGAGGTCGAGGCCCTCCAGCTGGAGTACTCCTGGATCAAGGAGTTCGACCCCCGGTTCAACGTCCGTTACCGCGACGACAAGTCCTATCCCTATCTGGCGGTCACCCTCGACGAGGACTACCCGAGGGTGATGGTGATGCGTGGCGCCAAGCGCAAGGGGGTGCGCTACTTCGGCCCCTACTCCCACGCGTGGGCGATCAGGGAGACGGTCGACCAGCTGCTGCGGGTGTTCCCCGTCCGCACCTGCCGCCCGGGGGTGTTCAAGCGGCAGCGCCAGCTCGACCGGCCCTGCCTGCTCGGCTACATCGGCAAGTGCTCCGCGCCGTGCGTGGGACGGGTCACGCCCGAGGAGCACCGGCTGCTGGCCGAGGACTTCTGCGACTTCATGGCCGGCAACACCGGCCGGTTCATCAAGCGGATCGAGCGCGACATGCGCGAGGCCGCCGCCTCCCAGGAGTACGAGCGGGCCGCGCGGCTGCGCGACGACATCCGCGCCCTGGAGCGGGCCCTGGAGAAGCAGACCGTGGTGCTGCCCGACAGCACCGACTGCGACATGATCGCCTTCGCCGAGGACGAGCTGGAGGCGGCCGTCCAGGTGTTCTACGTGCGCGGCGGCCGGATCCGCGGCCAGCGCGGCTGGGTGGTCGACAAGGTCGAGGCCGTCACCACCGCCGACCTGGTCGAGCACTTCCTGCTGCAGACCTACGGCGACAGCGAGTCGGTGCCCCGCGAGGTGCTGGTCCCCACCCTGCCGCCGGAGGAGGAGGCGCTGGCCGAGCTGCTCGCCGAGCAGCGCGGCGGCCCCGTCCGGGTGCGCGTCCCGCAGCGCGGCGACAAGAAGGCCCTGCTGGAGACCGTCGCCCGCAACGCGATGGAGGCCCTCAAGCAGCACAAGACCCGCCGGGCCAGCGACCTGACCACCCGCAGCCGGGCGCTGTCGGAGCTCCAGGAGGCCCTGGAGCTGCCCGAGGCGCCGCTGCGGATCGAGTGCTACGACGTCTCCAACCTGCAGGGCTCCAACGTCGTCGCCTCCATGGTGGTGTTCGAGGACGGGCTGGCCCGCAAGAGCGAGTACCGCCGGTTCTCGATCAAGGCCGTGGAGGGCCAGGACGACGTCCGCTCCATCCACGAGGTGATCAGCCGCCGGTTCCGCCGCTACCTGGCCGAGAGCGAGAAGTTCGGCGAGCTGGACGCGATCGGCGACGACCCCGAGCAGCGCGCCCGGCAGCCCGACGACGCGGCCCACCAGCCGATCGACCCGGAGACCGGCCGGCCGCGCAAGTTCGCCTACCCGCCCAACCTGGTGATCGTGGACGGCGGCGCGCCGCAGGTCGCCGCCGCCCGCCGGGCGCTGGCGGAGCTGGGCATCGACGACATCGCGGTCTGCGGCATCGCCAAGCGGCTGGAGGAGCTCTGGCTGCCCGCCGATCCCGACCCGGTCATCCTGCCGCGCAACAGCGAGGGCATGTTCCTGGTCCAGCGGGTCCGCGACGAGGCGCACCGGTTCGCGATCACCTTCCACCGCCAGCGGCGGTCCAAGGCCATGACGATGAGCGAGCTCGACGACGTACCGGGGCTGGGGCCGGCCCGGCGGTCCGCCCTGCTGAAACATTTCGGGTCGCTGAAGCGGTTGAAGGAAGCGACGCCCGAGCAGATCGCCGAGGTCCCCGGCATCGGCCTGCGCGGCGCGACACAGATCGCAGCGGCCCTGCACGGCGGCGCCGCCGGCGGCGGGACCGGCGGTACCGGGGATGACAGTGCCGCCGACCACAGTGCCGCTGACCACAGTGCCGCTGACCACAGTGCCGCCGAAACCAGGGGGGAGCCGAGTTGACCACCACCGATACCCAGATCCCGGACATCGTGATCGTCACGGGCATGTCCGGGGCGGGCCGCAGCACCGCCGCCAAGTCGCTGGAGGACCTCGACTGGTTCGTGGTCGACAACCTGCCGCCCGGCCTGCTGGCCACGATGGCCGATCTGGGCGGCCGGGTGAAGGACGCCGTGCCGCGGATCGCCGTGGTGGTCGACGTGCGCAGCCGCGCGTTCACCGAGGACCTGCACTCCTCCATCGCCGAGCTGGAGACGCGCGGCGTCCATCCCCGGGTGGTGTTCCTGGAGGCCGGCGACGACGACCTGGTCCGCCGGTTCGAGAGCGTGCGGCGCCCGCACCCGCTGCAGGGCGACGGCCGGCTCGTCGACGGCATCGCCCGCGAGCGCGAGCTGGTCCGCGAGGTCCGGGCCGAGGCCGACCTGGTGCTGGACACCAGCGGGCTCAACGTGCACGAGCTGCGCGCCAAGATCGTCGGCTTCTTCGGCAACGACACCGGCGAGTCCACGCTGCGCGCCACCGTGGTCTCGTTCGGCTACAAGTACGGGCTGCCGGTGGACGCCGACCTGGTGGTCGACTGCCGCTTCCTGCCCAACCCGCACTGGGTGCCCGAGCTGCGGCCCAAGACCGGCCGCGACACCGCCGTCCGCGACTACGTGCTCGGCCAGCGCGGCGCCAAGGAGTTCCTGGACGCCTACACCGAGGTGCTGCGGCTGCTGGCCGACGGCTACGAGCGCGAGGGCAAGCACTACGTGACGCTGGCCGTCGGGTGCACGGGCGGCAAACACCGTAGTGTGGCCATGGCGGAGCAGATCGCCGCCCGGCTTCGGGACGAGGGCATCGATGTACAGGCGACCCATCGCGACCTCGGCCGTGAGTGAATCCGGGCAGGTCCCGGACGGCGAGCAGGGCGGCGTGGACGGAAGCGGCACGAGCGATATCGGCCCGGACATCAGCAGCCCAGGCATGAACGGCACGGGTACGAACGGCACGGGGGTGGCGGTGTGAGCCAGGCCGGTCCCGGTGGTGAGGGACCCGGCGTCGTGGCCCTGGGCGGCGGGCACGGCCTGTACGCCTCGCTGTCGGCGCTGCGCCGGGTGACCGGCAGGCTCAGCGCGGTGGTCACCGTGGCCGACGACGGCGGCTCCAGCGGCCGGCTGCGCCGCGAGCTGGGCGTGCTGCCCCCCGGCGACCTGCGGATGGCGCTGGCCGCGCTGTGCGGCGACGACGAATGGGGCCAGACCTGGCGCGACGTCGTCCAGCACCGCTTCCGCAGCCAGGGCGACCTGCGCGAGCACGCGGTCGGCAACCTGCTGATCGTCGCGCTCTGGGAGCTGCTGGGCGGGGACGCGGCGGGCTCGACCGTGGCCGGGCTCGACTGGGTCGGGCGGCTGCTGGGCGCGCAGGGCCGGGTGCTGCCGATGGCCTCGGTCCCGATGGACATCGTCGCCGAGGTACGCGGCGCCGACCCGTCCCGTCCAAGCGAGGTGACCCGGGTCAAAGGGCAGGTGGCCTGCGCCAAGACGCCCGGCACCGTGCTGAGCATCTCGCTGGTCCCCTCCGATCCGCCCGCCTGCCCCGAGGCCCTGCGGGCCGTCGAGGACGCCGACTGGGTGGTGTTCGGGCCCGGTTCCTGGTTCACCAGCGTGCTGCCGCACCTGAAGGTCCCCGAGCTGGCCCGCGCGCTGATGACCACCCGGGCGCGGCGGCTCGTCGCCCTCAACCTCGCGCCGCAGCCGGGGGAGACCGACGACTTCTCGCCGCAGACCCACCTGGAGGTGCTCCAGGCGCACGCGCCGGGGCTGCGCGTCGACGTGGTCCTGGCCGATCGGGCGGTGGTGGACGATCCGGGCGCGCTGGACAAGGCCGTCCAGGACCTCGGCGGCCGGCTGGTGCTGGCCGACGTGGCCGCCGACGACGGCTCGCCACGTCATGATCCGGCCCGGCTGGCCCAAGCCTTCGTGAAGATTTTCCGTGAGTGACGTCCGGCGCGGCCGACATCGGCCACACTGCTGGAAGTTCCTAGGGGGAGGGTGCCAAGCATGGCGATGACCGGTGTGGTGAAGGACGAACTGAGCAGGCTCTCGGTGCTGAAACCGTGCTGCCGCAAGGCGGAGGTGTCGACCCTGCTGCGGTTCGCGGGCGGCCTTCACCTGGTCAGCGGGCGGATCGTGATCGAGGCCGAGATCGACACCGGCTCGGCCGCGCGGCGCCTGCGCAAGGACGTCGCCGAGGTCTTCGGCCACACCTCCGACGTGGTGGTGCTCGCGCCCAGCGGGCTGCGCAAGGGCAACCGGTACGTCGTGCGGGTCTTCCGCGAGGGCGAGTCGCTGGCCCGGCAGACCGGCCTGATCGACAACAACGGCCGTCCCGTGCGCGGGCTGCCCCGGCACGTGGTCGCGGGGGCGGCCTGCGATGCCGAGTCGGCCTGGCGGGGGGCTTTCCTGGCGCACGGCTCGCTGACCGAGCCGGGCCGGTCGATGTCGCTGGAGGTCACCTGCCCCGGCCCCGAGGCCGCGCTGGCCCTGGTCGGCGCCGCCCGCCGGCTCAAGATCCACGCCAAGGCCCGGGAGGTGCGCGGCGTCGACCGGGTCGTGGTCCGCGACGGCGACGCGATCAGCGCGCTGCTCACCCGGCTCGGCGCGCATGACAGCGTGCTGGCGTGGGAGGAGCGCCGGATGCGCCGCGAGGTCCGGGCCACCGCCAACCGGCTGGCCAACTTCGACGACGCCAACCTGCGCCGCTCGGCCCGCGCCGCGGTCGCCGCCGGCGCCCGGGTGGCACGCGCCCTGGAGATCCTCGGCGAGGACGCGCCCGAGCATCTGGTGAGCGCCGGCCGGCTGCGGCTGGAGCACAAGCAGGCCTCCCTGGAGGAGCTCGGCCAGCTCGCCGAGCCGCCGCTGACCAAGGACGCCATCGCGGGCCGGATACGGCGCCTGCTGGCGATGGCCGACAAGCGCGCCCAGGATCACGGCATCCCCGGCACCGACGCCAACCTCACCGCCGACATGCTCGCCACCTGACGGCCGGCGGGACCGCGCTGGTCGGGCGGGCGCATTCCCCCGCGCGGGGGAGGCCGGTTCACCCGCGATATCCCACGGCGCCGGTGCCGGGGACGGGCGGGGCATTCGATAGGGTCGGAGGCGGGGCAGGCTCCGGATCCACGCGGTATCCGTGGAGTGCCGGGAGCAGCGCCCGCGCAGGACCGACACCGCAGGACCCCAGCAGTACTTGTGCAGTATCCAGGCAGCGAAGCCCGGTCCCGGCCGGGCGCGAGTCGACGTATTGAGGAGAGCCGTTCCGTGACCATCCGAGTAGGCATCAACGGTTTCGGCCGGATCGGCCGTAACTTCTTCCGCGCGGTGCAGGCGAGCGGAGCCGACATCGAGATCGTGGCGGTCAACGACCTGACCGACAACGCCACCCTCGCCCACCTGCTGAAGTACGACAGCATCCTGGGCCGGCTCGGCCAGGAGGTGAAGGCCGGCGCGGACGAGATCGTCGTCGGCGGCAAGTCGATCAAGGCGTTCGCGGAGCGCGACCCGGCCAACCTCAAGTGGGGCGAGCTCGGCGTGGACGTCGTGGTGGAGTCCACCGGCTTCTTCACCGACGCCGCCAAGGCCAAGGTGCACGCCGACAACGGCGCCAAGAAGGTCATCATCTCGGCTCCGGCCAAGAACGAGGACGTCACGATCGTGATGGGCGTCAACGACGACCAGTACGACCCGGCGGCGCACACGGTGATCTCCAACGCCTCCTGCACCACCAACTGCCTCGGTCCGATGGCCAAGGTGCTGAACGACACGTTCGGCATCGAGAAGGGCCTGATGACCACGATCCACGCCTACACGCAGGACCAGAACCTGCAGGACGCGCCGCACAGCGACCTGCGCCGCTCGCGCGCCGCCGCGATCAACATCGTGCCGACCTCCACCGGCGCCGCCAAGGCCATCGGCCTGGTGCTGCCCGAGCTGAAGGGCAAGCTCGACGGCTACGCGCTGCGGGTGCCGGTGCCGACCGGCTCGGCCACCGACCTGACCGTCACCGTGGGCCGCGAGACCACCGTCGAGGAGGTCAACGCGGCGCTCAAGGCCGCCGCCGACGGCCCGCTGGCCGGGATCATGACCTACACCGAGGACCCGATCGTCTCCTCCGACATCGTCACCGACCCGGCCTCCTGCATTCTGGACTCCGGGCTGACCAAGGTCATCGGCGACCAGGTCAAGATCGTCGGCTGGTACGACAACGAGTGGGGCTACTCCAACCGCCTCACCGACCTCGTCAAGCTGGTCGGCTCCCAGCTCTGATCCACCCGTCCCGCCGTGCATCCGGAAGGACATCGCACTCCGATGCGTACCATCGACGATCTCGACGTGGCCGGGAAGCGGGTCCTGGTCCGTACGGACCTGAACGTTCCGCTGGAGGACGGCCGGATCACCGACGACGGGCGGATCCGGGCCAGCGTCCCCACGATCCAGGCGCTGCGCGACAGGGGCGCCCGCGTCATCGTCTGCGCCCACCTCGGCCGTCCCAAGGGTGAGGTCAAGCCCGAGTTCTCGCTGGCCCCCGTGGCCGCGCGGCTCGGCGACCTGCTCGGCACCGAGGTGGCGTTCGCCGCCGACGTGGCCGGCGACTCCGCCCGCGCCGCCGCCGAGGGCCTGGCCGACGGCCAGGTCGCGCTGCTGGAGAACCTGCGCTTCGAGGCCGGGGAGACCAGCAAGGACGACGCCGAGCGCGGCGCGTTCGCCGACCGCCTCGCGGCCCTGGCCGAGCTGTACGTCGGGGACGGGTTCGGTGCCGTGCACCGCAAGCACGCGAGCGTCTTCGACGTGCCCCGGCGGCTGCCGCACGCGGCCGGCGGCCTGATCGCGACCGAGGTCGAGGTCCTCAGGAAGCTCACCGAGGACGTCGCGCGCCCGTACGCCGTCGTGCTGGGCGGCTCCAAGGTCTCCGACAAGCTCGGCGTGATCGACAACCTGCTCGGCAAGGCCGACCGCATCCTGATCGGCGGCGGCATGGTGTTCACCTTCCTCAAGGCCCAGGGCCATGAGGTCGGCGGAAGCCTGCTGGAGGAGGACCAGCTCGACAGGGTCCGCGAGTACCTGCGGCGCGCCGAGGAGTCGGGGGTGGAGTTCGTGCTGCCGGTCGACATCGTCGCCGCCACCGCGTTCGCCGCCGACGCACGGCACGACATCGTCGCGGCCGACGCCATCCCGGCCGATCGCCTCGGCCTGGACATCGGGCCCGAGTCCGGCAAGCTGTTCGCCTCCCGCCTGGCGGACGCCGGCACCGTCTTCTGGAACGGCCCCATGGGCGTGTTCGAGATGGAGCCGTACTCCCACGGCACCCGCGCCGTCGCGCAGGCCCTGCTCGACTCCGGCGCGTTCACCGTCGTGGGCGGCGGGGACTCGGCGGCGGCGGTACGCACCCTCGGCTTCGACGAGACCGGCTTCTCCCACATCTCCACAGGCGGCGGCGCCAGCCTCGAGTACCTCGAAGGCAAGACGCTGCCCGGCCTGCAGGCTCTGGAGGACTGACGCATGGCCCGCAAGACACCCGCTTCCAAGCCCGCCGGACGCAAGCCGCTGATGGCCGGCAACTGGAAGATGAACATCAACCACCTCGAGGCCATCCGGCTCGTCCAGCATCTGGCGTTCGGCCTCAAGGACACCGACCACGACGCCGTGGACGTGGCCGTGCTGCCGCCGTTCACCGACCTGCGCTCGGTGCAGTCGCTGGTGGACGCCGACAAGCTGGAGATCACCTACGGCTCCCAGGACATCTCCCCGCACGTCTCCGGTGCCTACACCGGCGAGATCTCCGGGGCGATGCTGGCCAAGCTGGCCTGCTCGTACGCCACGGTCGGGCACTCCGAGCGCCGCCAGTACCACCGCGAGGACGACGCGCTGGTCAACGCCAAGGCGCGGGCCGCGCTGGCCAACGAGATCACGCCGATCGTGTGCGTGGGCGAGGGCCTGGAGGTCCGCAAGGCCGGCCGGCACGTCGAGCACACGCTGGCCCAGGTGGACGGCGCGCTGGACAAGATCCCCGCCGACCAGGCCCGCACCCTGGTGATCGCGTACGAGCCGGTCTGGGCGATCGGCACCGGCGAGGTGGCGAGCAAGGAGGACGCGCAGGAGGTCTGCGCGGCGATCCGGGGCAGGCTCGCCGAGCTGTACGACGGCGAGGTCGCCGATGACGTGCGTATCCTGTACGGAGGCTCGGTCAAGGGCGGCAACATCGCCGGGATCATGGCGCAGCCCGACGTGGACGGCGCCCTGGTCGGCGGTGCGAGCCTGGATCCGGCCGAATTCATCAAGATCTGCCGGTTCCGGGACCACCAGGTCGGCTGATCGGTCCCGTCCCGGGGCCGTTCGGTGCCGTTCCGGGCCTGTTCCGGGTCCGAACGGACCCGGCCGGGCCCGTTCCGGGGTGATCAGATCTGATCAATTCGGTCGCGGTCCGGGAGTTCTTGCCGAACCAGCGGGAAGTTCGTCGTACCCTTCGTGATGACGGGCCAATCGCCCGGCAGACCGCGTCCGTGAACCGGCGCTCCGCACGAACACCGGTTCACTTGAACAACAAGCGCCCCGCTGCGGCGGGGTCGGCCGGAAGAGGCACTCAACAGTGGCAATCATCGCAACGTCCGCCGTGCTCCTGCTCACCAGCCTGCTGATGGTGGTGCTCGTGCTCGCGCACAAGGGCAAGGGCGGCGGGCTGTCGGACATGTTCGGTGGCGGCGTCACCTCGTCGCTGGGCGGCTCCTCGGTGGTCGAGCGCAACCTGGACCGGCTGACGGTGATCACCGGCGTCGTCTGGTTCGCTTCGATCATCGTCCTCGGGCTGCTGTTCAAGGGCAAGGGCGTCGGCTGAGCAGGTCACGCCGAGCAGCAGACCGTGCTGAGCGGGTCGGCCGAGCAGGCCGTGCTGAGCTGAGCAGGGCGTGCTGAGAGCAAGTCGTACAGAGGTACAGAACACCGCATTGACAGACGCGAAAGGGCCCGCGCCGCGCGGTCAGGGCGGCGCGGGCGCACACGAGCGAGGAGTAATCCGTGGGTAGTGGCAACGCGATTCGGGGCAGCCGTGTCGGGGCCGGTCCAATGGGAGAGGCCGAGCGGGGCGACGCAGCCCCCCGGGTCTGGGTGACCTTCTACTGTGCCAACCGGCACGAGACCCGTCCCAGCTTCGCGACCGACGTCGCCGTGCCCGACACCTGGGACTGCCCCCGTTGCGGGTTCCCGGCGGGCCAGGACTCGGACAACCCCCCGGCTCCCCCCAAGACCGAGCCTTACAAGACGCACCTGGCGTACGTGAAGGAGCGGCGCAGCGACGAGGACGGCGAGGCCATCCTCGAGGAGGCGCTGTCCAAGCTCCGCCAGAAGCGCGCCGCGGTCAGGGCCGCAATGGAGTCCGCCGGGCGCGTCTGAACGGCACAGCGGGCGCCTCAGCGTCCTCCCCGCGCCTCAGTGCTCGGCCGAGACTCAGTGCTTGTGAGACTCAAAGCTTGTGAGACTCGGCCGTTGTGAGACTCAGGGCGCGGCGGGTACGGCCCGGTTCCTCGATGGGGAGCCGGGCTCGACGCTTCCCACCCCTTCGACGCTTTCCATCCCGGCGTCCACGGGAGGCGGCGCGGGTGCGGTGCGGCGGGCCAGGCGGCGCCCGTAGCGCTGCAGCGGGGCCTCGACGATCCGGTACGTGATCTCGCTCACCAGCAGGACCAGGATCAGGTACGGGACGAGCAGCAGCGGCCGGTCGCTGCCGGGCCGCCCGATGATCACGTCCAGTACCGCCAGCAGCAGCGGATGCACCAGGTAGACCGAGTAGCTGATCACTCCCAGCCGGGCGAGCCGGCGCGGGACCTTCCGATGCCGCAGCGCCATCCCGGCGGCGAAGACCAGCGCGGTCACCACGAACGTGATCACCCAGGACCGTTTGAGGATCTCGGGGCTCTGGCCGGGTGCCCAGACGGTGATGTGCCACAGCCCGGCGACGACGGCCGCCGCCAGGACGGCCCCGGCGGCGACGGCCGCGCCCCGGACCCGGATCTGGCCCTGCTCGGCGCGGTGGATCGCCGTACCGGCGAACATGACCCCCAGCAGGACCAGGCCCTCCCAGGGCTGGACACGGCCGTTCAGAAGCACCAGCGCGGCCGCGAGCCCGCCGCCCAGCAGCGCCCCGGCGCGGCTCACCGCCGGCCGTCCGGAACAGGCGGCCCCGATCGCCACCACCATGATCACGAAGCCCGCCACCGCGACCCGGGTGACGCCGAACCGGTCCGACAGCGCGGCGGTGGGCAGCACGACCGCCAGGCTCAGCGCGGCCAGTGCCAGCACCGTGGTGATGACGGAAGAGTGCCGGTTCAGCCGCCCGGCCGCGAACAGCGCCACCACCAGCAGGTAGAAGGCCATCTCGTAGGAGAGCGTCCACAGGACGTTCAGGGCGCTCGGGACGGCGAACAGGTCCTGCATCATCGTCAGATGCGCGAGCACGGCCGCGACGGGGTCGAAGCTCGTGCCCAGGCCCTGGCGCAGCGGGGTCAGTCCGGTGAGGGCCAGCAGCAGCGTGCCGCCCAGCACCACCAGCAGCAGCGGGTAGATCCGGAACAGCCGGCTGATCCAGAACCGGCGCAGCGAGCCGGTCCGTTCCAGCGAGGCGGGGATGATGTAGCCGCTGACCAGGAAGAAGACCAGGACGCCCGCTTCGCCGGGGTCGAACCAGCGCAGGATCTCGTGCCGGAACTGCGGCAGGTAGTGGTAGCAGCCGTGGTGGACGGCGACGATCAGGGCCGCGATGCCGCGCAGCGCGTCCAGCCATCCCAGCCGGGCCGTCCCGCCGCCCGCGGCGGGCGTTCCGGCGGGCAGGCCGGTGGGCCGGGACGCCGGGGCCCCGGGGGTGGGATGTCCGGATTTCATGGCACGCCGAGAGTAGTCGACCCCATTCGCCCGTCCTGCCGGAAGAGGCGCGATATCACCGGATGTTCAGCAAACTCTCAGCGGGCCCGGAGGGAGGCTCCAACGCCGCTCCCTCGGCGCCGGAACGGATCCACCGCATAATATTCGGAGATGACCTCCATGGACGCGGTGGATCAGGCGATCCTGCGCCGGCTGCAGCGCGACGGCCGGCAGACGAACCGGGAACTGGCCGACGCGGTGGGCATCGCGCCCTCCACGGCGCTGGAGCGCACCCGCGCGCTGCGTGCCCGTGGCGTGATCACGGGCTTCCGCGCGAGCGTGGACCTGGAGGCGCTGGGACGCGGCGTGCAGGCGCTGATCTCGATCCGGATCCGGCCGCAGTCGCGGGAGGCCATCGAGTCGACTCGCGACCACATGGCGGCGATGCCGGAGACGCTCGGCGTGTTCGTGGTGACCGGTGCCGAGGACATCCTCGTGCACGTGGCGGTGCCGAGCACGCAGTACCTGCGTGACTTCGTGCTCGACCGGCTGGCCCGGCGCAAGGAGTTCGTGGACGTGCGCACCACCGTGGTCTACGACTACGTGCAGCCCGCCGAGCAGTCCGAACTTCCCACGCCGGAACGCCGCGACCGCCGAACTCCCTACGCCTGACGCCGCACATCCACCCCGTGTGCCGAACAACCACCGGGCTCAGACTACGCATCCGAATGAAGTACGGACTCTGGAGCTGGATCCCGCACTTTCTCCTAGCGTCAGAGCCATGGACCAACGAAACGATTTCTCCGGCGTGCTGCTGGTTCTGGCCGCCGGGATCCTGTGGGGGACCGTCGGCCCGGCCCAGGTGCTGGCGGAGTCACCGGCCTCTCCGGTAGCGCTCGGGGACGCCCGGATCCTGTCGGGCGGCCTGCTGCTGGCGGCGTTCGTCCTGGCCACGGCCCCGCGCGCGTTCCGGGGGCTGACCAGGGCGACCTGGCGGCCGCTGCTCGCCGCCTCCGCCGCCACGGGGATCTTCCAGCCCGCGTTCCTGACCGCGGTCGACCGTACCGGCGCCGCCGTGGCCACCGCCATCGTCTTCGGCCTGGTCCCGGTCACCACCGGCGTGTGCGAGCGCCTGGTCCTGCGTACCCGGCTGACCCGCCGCTGGACGTACGGGACGGCCTGCGCGATCGCGGGCTGCGCGCTGCTGATGATGCCCGGCGCCGCCGGCTCGCCCGATCCGCTGGGACTGGGACTCGCCCTGATCGCCGGATGCTGCTTCGGCGTCTACACGGTGTCGGCCAAGATCCTGTCCGGCTGCGAGATCAACATGGCCGCCGCCGTCGCGGTGACCCTGCTGATCGGCGGCACGGCCCTGCTGCCCTGGGCACTCCTGAACGATCTCTCTGGCCCGACGGACCTGACCGGCCTGGCCGATCTGACCGACACCCGTTCGCTGGTCCTGATCGCGTGGCTGGGCCCGGTCGCCACCACCGTCGCGTACATGTGCTTCGTCATCGGCCTGCGGCGCGTCACCGCCGCCACCGCCGGAACGCTCAGCCTCGCCGAACCGCTGGTCGCCGCGCTGCTGGCCCTGGCCGTTCTGGGCGAGCGGCTGCCGCCCCCGGCGGCCGCCGGCGCGATCGTGCTGCTGGGCGGGCTCGTGGTGGTGTCCGTTCCCGGCCGTCTCCGCCGATCGCCCCGGGCGAGGAGCGACGGCCCGCTATGCTTGCCGGACGTTACTGGCGCAGACAAGGTGGACTCGACCACCGGGGAGCGAAGCTAGTCCGCACACCGCGCGCCTGGGTGTACGGACCCCTCAGCCGGGGGTCCGCGCATCCACGCGCAGCAGCGATCCCCGGCGTGATCATGCGGAGGCCGCCATGCACCAGCCGTCCCTCACCCACCTGCGCGACCAGGATCCCGGCCTGGCCGGACTCGTCGAGGCCGAGGCGCAGCGCCAGTTCGAGAAGCTCCGGCTCATCGCCTCGGAGAACTACGTCTCGCCCGCCGTGCTGGAGACCACCGGCTCGGTCCTGACCAACAAGTACTCCGAGGGGTACGCGGGCCGCCGCTACTACGAGGGCCAGCAGAACGTCGACCCGATCGAGCGGCTGGCCGTCGAGCGGGCCAAGGAGCTGTTCGGCGTCGAGCACGCCAACGTCCAGCCGTACTCGGGCTCGCCCGCCAACCTGGCCGTCTACATGGCGTTCCTGAACCCCGGCGACACCGTGATGGGCCTGTCGCTGCCGATGGGCGGGCACCTGACCCACGGCTGGTCGGTCTCGGCGACCGGCAAGTGGTTCACCCCCGTCCGGTACGACGTGCGCGCCGACACGGGCCAGGTCGACATGGACCAGGTGCGCGAGGTGGCGCTCAGGGAACGGCCCAAGCTGATCTGGTGCGGCGGCACCGCGATCCCGCGCACCATCGACTTCCCGGCGTTCGCCGAGATCGCCCGGGAGACCGGCGCGGTACTGGCCGCCGACATCGCGCACATCGCGGGCCTGGTCGCCGGCGGCGCCCATCCGTCCCCGGTCGGCCATGTGGACGTGATCACCACGACCACCCACAAGACGCTGCGCGGCCCGCGCGGAGCGATGGTCATGGCGACGGCCGAGCACGCCACCGCGATCGACAAGGCGGTCTTCCCCGGCCTGCAGGGCGGCCCGCACGACCACACCACGGCCGCCATCGCGGTCGCGCTGCGCGAGGCGGCCCAGCGCGACTTCTCCGCCTACGCCCACCGGATCGTGGCCAACGCCAAGGCCCTGGCCGCCGCCCTGACCGAACGGGGCTTCGACCTGATCTCGGGCGGGACCGACAACCACCTCATCCTCATCGACCTGACCGGCAAGGGCGTACCGGGCAAGCCGGCGGCCAAGGCCCTGGACGAGGCGGGCATCGAACTCAACCACAACGCCGTGCCGTTCGACCCGCGCAAGCCGTTCGACCCCTCGGGGCTGCGGATCGGTACGGCGGCGATCACCACGCGCGGGCTCGTCCCGGCGCAGATGGCCAAGGTCGCCGAGTGGATCGACGACGTCGTCCAGGCCACCGCGCGCGGCGAGGACAAGGAGCGGGAACGGGTCGCGGGAGAGATCCGCGAGCTGCTCGCCGGGTATCCGATGCCGGGCTGGGCGCCGGCGCCCTGAGGTCGTGAGGTCGCGGCCGGTCGCGAACGTGCGGCCGGCCGTGAGGGTGCGGCGGGTCAGCGGGCGCGGCGGAGCACGGTGATCATTCGCCAGGCGGCCGGATCGGTCACGGCCACCTCGCCGAAGTCCCCGTACCGCGCGACCGGCTCGAGCGCCCCCGACAGCCGTACGGCGGCGTCCAGCTCGGTCGCGCTCCAGAAACGGTAGGGCACCACGTCGCGGAGCAACCGGGACGCCCCGCTCGGCCCGCCTTCGCCGCCCGCCCCGCCTTCACCGAGTTCCTCGATCACCATCGTGACGTGGTCGGCGGAGATCTGGGTGACCGGGTCCATCAGGTCGGACGGCTCGCCCCAGCGGACGGTGGCGCGCGCATCGGCGCGCTCCACCGTCCAGGCGGTGCTCACGCTCGGCTCCGCGCCGAGCCGGTCGCGCGGATGCGACATCTCGACGATGTAGAGGCCGCCGTCGGCGAGATGCTCGGCGGCGCGGTCCAGATGCGCGGTGAACGCGTCCAGCGTCATCAGGTGCGAGGTCGAATCCAGCATCGTCACGACCAGGTCGAACCGGCGGCCCAGCGCGAAGGCCGTCATGTCCTCCTGAACGACCTCCAACGCCACGCCCGCCTCCCCGGCGCGCTTCGCCGCGTACGCGCACATCGCCGGATGGACGTCGAGCGCGGTCGCCGCGACGCCCCGGCGCGCGAACTCGCGGGCGTGTTCGGCCGGGCCCGCCGCCAGCTCCAGGACCGTCGCGATCCCGCCGGGGGAGGAGCGGTGCCGCTCGCACCAGCCGAGCAGCACGTCCACCTCGGGGGACACCTCACGGAACGAGCACGCCAGCTCGTAGGCCCAGGGATCGTCGTAGACACCGGTCACCCGGCCATCCTGTCAGCTGGTCTTAGACCGTTCCACCGGCCGTTCCGCCGCAGCGTCCGCAGCGGGCGGCGCGGCCGGCCGCCCGTCCAGCCGGAGCCGGACCTCGATGATCCCGGGCTCTTCCGTCCGGCGCGTACGCCCGCCCAGCGAGGTGAACAACCGGCGCATCGGCACGTTCTCGCTCAGCGCGCTGGCACGCAGTTCAACCAGACCCCGCTCGCGCCCCACCACCAGCAGCAGCTCGGCCAGCGCCCGCCCGAGCCCGCGGCCCTGCCAGGCGTCCTCCACCAGGAACGCCAGCTCCGCCACACCCGGATCGATGACGTGGATCAGGTGCGCGAGCGCCAGCAGCGATCCGTCCGGGCCCTCGGCGACGAGCGTGAGCCCGTGCGTGGGCTCGCAGAACAGATCGATCGCCCGCTGCGGCAGGAACGGCTTGGCGCTGAAGTACCGCATCCTGCGGCTCTCCAGCGAGCAGCGCCCGTGCATCTCCCTGATGCCGGCCGCGTCCCGGGCCTCGATCGGCCGTACGACCACGCGCGTCCCGTCCCGCAGCGTGACCCGGCGCGAGGCGGGCCGTGCTCCCTGCGGCGGCAGTACGGCCCGTACCAGCGCGTCAGCCCGCGCCGCCTCCGTCGCGGTGAACGGCAGCCCCGGACGCCTCAGCCGTACGGCCCGGCCATGCCCGACCGGGACCGTCAGCAGATCCGGCCCGCTCCCCGGCTCATCGGTCCAGGCGGATTCGCTCGCGCGCAGCAGTTCGGCCAGCGCGGCAGGCAGCGCCTGAGGCTCGATCCGCAGCCGTGCCACCAGCGCCAGCACGCGCGTCGGCTCGTCCACGAGCTCGTGCGGCCGGGCCGGAACGACGGCGGTACGGGTGCCGCCCGCCGCCTCCAGGGCTTTCCGCACCTGCTCCCTGATCCCTTCGCCGTCCCGGCGCCCTTCTCCGCTCCCGGCGGGCATGTCGACGATGAACTCGTCCACCACGCCCTCGGTGTCGACCTGAACGGACAAGCCCAGAATGTTGGCGCCCCGCCTGGCCAGGGCGGACGTGAGCTCGGCCAGCCGGCCGGGCCTGTCGTCGATCTCGGTACGGATACGCAGCAGAGGCATGTGGACCGTTCCCTCACAGCTCGGTGACGTGCGGCTCGGTCGTGTACAGGAGCCACGCTCGCCCACACCTGTTACGGAACGGCTACGCGGGAGTGTTCTGAGAGTTTCACCTTCCGGACAAGGCATTCCGAGCAAGGCGTCCGGGCAAGGACTTGGAGCGAGGCATTCGGGCCGAGGGGTTCGGATGAGGCTTGAGCGCCCCGCGGCGAGGGCCTAGCGTGCAACGCATGATCGACGCGACTCCCGACGACGACCGGCTGCCCCTCCTCAAGCCCGAGGCACTGGGCGACGAACAGCGGGAGGTGTACGAGGCGATCACCGGCGGCCCGCGCCGCGACCGGCCGTCGCCGCTCCGCTACATGGACGACGAGGGACGGCTGCTCGGACCGTTCAACGCGATGCTCTACAGCCCCGCCGTGGGCCGCCCGCTCCAGGAGCTGGGCGCCGCGCTGCGCTTCCGTACCGCGTTCACCAAGCGCGAGCGCGAGATCGCCATCCTGGTCGTGGCCGCGCATCGCCGCTCGGACTTCGAGTGGTACGCGCACGAGCGGATCGGGCGGCGCGCCGGCCTGACCGACGAGGAGCTGGCGGCGCTGCGGACCGGGACCGCGCCGATGCTGGGCGACGCGCGCGAGCGGGTCCTGTACGAGGCGTCCCGGCAGATGATGGCCGACGGCGACCTGAGCGACCCCGTCTACACCGAGGCCGTTGCCACCCTCGGCCGGGCCGCCGTCGTCGAGCTGGTGTCCCTGGTCGGGTACTACACGGCCATCGCACTGCAGCTGCGCGTGTTCCGCATCGCCGTACCGGACGGTGAGGCCGCCCCCGACTGGGAGTGACAAGTTCATCGCCGCGCCGTGCGCTTTGGCGCAGGATGAGGCCATGGACATCGCTCGTGCTCCGCTCGCGACCGATTTCGACAACGGGGTCTCCTACTGGTCTCCCGCAGGCGCCTCTCCCGCGGATCGGCCCGCGGGCGAACGCCTCCCCGGCCCCCGCACGGCCGACGTGTGCATCGTCGGAGCCGGATACACCGGGCTCTGGACGGCGTACTACCTCAAGCGCGCGCAGCCCGGCCTGCGCATCGTCGTCCTGGAGAAGGACGTCCCCGGCCATGGCGCCTCAGGCCGCGACGGCGGCCGGCTGGTGGCCGGGATCCCCGGTTCCTGTACGCGCTTCGCCCGCCGCCACGGCCGTCCCGCCGTCGCGGCCCTGCAACGCGCGATGTTCGACACCATCGACGAGATCGTCCGCGTCGCCGTCGACGAGGGCATCGATGCCGGCCTGGACAAGAACGGCGTCCTGTACGTCGCCCGCAACCCGGCCCAACGGGCCCGCCTCGAGACGCACGTCCGCCTCAGCCGTACTTGGGGCTGGACCGAAGACGACCTGCACGCCGACATCCATGACCGGGTGAACGTCACGAACGCGGTGGGCGCCGCGTGGAGCCCGCACGGCGCCACGGTCCACCCCGCGGCCATGGTCAGGGGGCTGGCCCGGGTCGTCGGTGATCTGGGCGTCGAGATCTACGAGCACACGCCCGCGCTGCGGATCCGTCCCCGTTCCAGCGTCTCACCCGCCGCTGCCGCCACCCCGTACGGGAGCGTCGCCGCCGAGTACGTCATCCGCGCCACCGAGGGATTCACCGCCGCACTGGAAGGCCACCACCGCGACTGGCTCCCCATGAACACCTCCACGATCGTGACCGGTCCGCTGCCGCCGGACGCGTGGGAGGCCATCGGCTGGGAGGGCGGCGAGTTGCTCGCCGGCATGACCCACTGCCACGTCCAGGCCCAGCGGACCGCCGACGGACGCATCGCCATCGGAGGCCGGGGCAGCCCGTACCGGTACGGCTCCCGCCTGGACGACTCCGGCCGTACGACCCAGGCCACCGTGGACGGCCTGTGGCGCATCCTGACCGCGATGTTCCCGGCCGTGGCCTCCGGCACGGTCACCCACGCATGGTCGGGCGTCCTCGGCGTCCCGCGCGACCGCTGCTCCTCCGTCACCCTGGACCACCGCACAGGCCTCGGCCATGCGGGCGGCTACACCGGCAGCGGCGTCGCCGCGTCCAACCTCGCCGGCCGCACGCTCCGCGACCTGCTCCTCGAACGCGACACGCCGCTCACCACCATGCCCTGGGTCGGCTGGAAGTCGCGCCCCTGGGAACCCGAACCCCTCCGCTGGCTGGGCATCCAGACCGGCTACACCCTCTACCGGGCCGCCGACGTCCACGAGAGGGCGTCCTCGTCCTCGAAGACCTCACCCCTGGCCCGGCTCGCCGACACCATCACCGGCCACTGAGCCGCATCGGGTCCCGTGATCTACCGGCGCTCCACGAGTCCCTGAACGTCGGCGTAGGAGGGCACGCCCGCGGGCGCCTTCTGTTCCAGCGCGGTCGTGACGGCGGCGTGCAGCGCCGTCCGGAAGAGCAGCGAGCCGTAGCTAACGCGGCGTACGCCCAGCTCGGCCAGCCTGCCGATGTCGGTCCGTCCCGGCTGGAACAGCACGTTCAGCGGCAACGGCGTCGCCTCCACCATCGCCCGGACGTCGCGCTCCTCAGCGACCCCCGGCGCGAAGATCCCGTCCGCCCCCGCATCGGCGAAGGCCCGCGCCCGCTGCACACCTTCCCCGGAGTGCCCCGGCAGCCAATAGGCGTCGGTACGAGCGTTCACGAACAGATCCGGAACGCGCGCCTTGACCGCCTCGATCACCGCGACCTGATGCGCCACGGGCGCCAGCGAGCCATCGGCCCGGCCGTCCTCGACGTTGATCCCCGCGACGCCGTACGACGCCAGCTCCTCGGCGAGCGCCGCGACCTCCCCGGGCTCGGCGGAGAATCCGTCCTCCACATCGACCGTGACCGGTACCGGCAGCCGCACCAGCGCACGCGCCAGCCGCACGGTCTCCTCCCGGGTCCCGCCCTCCCCGTCCAGCTTGCCGGCCGCCGCGGCGACACCGAGGCTGGTCGTCCCGATCGCCGCGAAGCCCGCCTCAGCCAGCGCGGCGCCGCTCACGAAATCCCAGGCGTTCGGCAGCAGCAGAGGCCGAGCCCCGTAGTGCAACTCGCGAAAAGTCATTCTTCGATGCTATGACCAGTACATTTCGACGAGTGCCGCAGTATCCCGGTCAGCATGGCCTGTGAGGTCGATCGACTTTGGTCGTACCGGAGTGGCCGGACGGCCGGTGCGGAGCGTGCCGAGCGGTTCCTAACGTGGGTCCCAAGTGGCCGGACCACCGAAGGGACACCTGGCTTGGACGTCAAGGGGATCTCGTACACGGTCGATGACAGACCTGCCGAGCTCGTACGGCAGGACCTTCGGACCATCGCCGAAGACCTGCACTGTACGACGGTGATGCTGATCGGGACCGGCACCCAGGAGCAGATGCGGGCCGCGCGGCAGGCCCTGGAGACCGGCCTCGACGTCTACATCCGTCCCTATCTGCCCGACCGGCCGCGTCGCGCGCTCCTGGAGCATCTGGCCGCGATGGCGGCGGGGGCCGAGGAACTGCGCGTCCAGTACCCGGGTCGGGTGACGCTGCTGGTCGGCTCCGAGTTCTCGCTGACCTCGCGCGGCATGATGCCGGGCCCGCGCCTGTTCATCCGCCTGCAGGTACTGGTGCGGCCGCGCGTGCGGCGCTTGTTCGACCGCCGGATCACCCGGAAGCTCGGCCGGCTCCTTGCCGATGCCCTCCGCACTGCTCGCGCCTCCTTCCACGGCCCCGTCACGTACGCGGCGGGCGCCTGGGAGCAGGTCGACTGGTCCGGGTTCGACCTCGTCGGCGTCAATCTCTACCGGCAGGGCGGTGATCTCGTCGCGTACCGGGACCGGCTGCGCGCGCTGAGCAAGGCGGGCAAGCCGGTGGTCGTCACCGAGTTCGGATGCGGCGCGCATCTGGGCGCGGAAGGGCGGGGACCCGCGTCGTTCATGATCGTGAACTGGTTCGCCCAGCCGCCCCGGGTCCGGGACGGGCACGTACGGGACGAACGCACGCAGGCCGCCTACCTGGCCGAACTCATCGAGCTCTACACCGCCGAGGGGATCCACGGCTGCTTCGTGTTCACCTTCTCCATGCCCGACTTCCCGCACCGCCCCGACCCCCGCGCCGACCTGGACATGGCCGGCTTCGGCGTGGTGAAGGTCCCCGCCGATGCTCAGGCAGGGGAGCCGAAGGAGGCGTTCCACGAGGTGGCGCGATGGTACGGAGCGAAGGCGCGATATTCGCGCGATCATGGTGGATGAGCCGGACGGAGCGGTGGTCGCCCGGTGGAGTTGGGTGTACGACTACGACAAAGACCCACCGGCTGGATTCGTGTTCGGGCGGTTCCTGCTCCAGAGTCAACCGAATCAGAACGTGAAGACGAGCTCGGCCGCTATCGCGATGTCGAAGATGCCGCACCATTCGGCGTAGGAGCGGGCGACGACCCGGTCGCGCCTGAGGTGGACGAAGTCCCAGATGGCATGCAGGAACCAGCCGGCCGCCACCAGGTAGCGGCCCAGGCCGGGGTCGGCGGCCAGGCCGATGAGCGCGAGCGCGCCGAACCCGAGCATGCCCAGTGCCTGGAGCCTGAACGGGCCCGGCCGGGAGAGCTGCCCGTCGACGGCGCCCCAGACCAGGACGATCAGGGCCAGGGCGGAGAAGACGGCGGCGGGTGCGATCACGTCCAGGGACTGCAGCACGAAGATGGCCGCGAAGGAGGACGCGAGCAGCGGCCATGCTGCCTGGCGCCGTTCGAGCTTGGCGGCCACCAGGTACAGCAACGGCAGGAGGAGAAGCACCTCTCCGAGGGCCGCGAGCCCGTCCTGCGTCTTGCTCCCGCCGATGGACAAGGCGGCCATCGTGATGGCCAGTGCGGTGGGCCAGCGGTTCTTCACCACGCGGGCCCAGCGGATGCGGTCGGGTGTTTCGCTTGTCATGGAAGCTCCTTGAGGCCGGCTGTACAGCAGTGGGCTGTACAGCCGGGTGGATGCCGTGCGATGGGAAGGGCCGTGCTGCGGAGACGGCGCCGTACGGCGGCTCAGGCTCCGTACTCGTGGCGGCGGCGGAGCATGACCAGCCACATCAGCGGCAGCATCACGATGTGCTCGAGGAGCATCAGGGAGTCGCCCGAGATGAGGCCCAGCCACAGGAACGGGAACAGTGCCAGGGCGGGGGCGAACATGGCGCCGGCCATCTCCAGGGTTCCGGCCCAGCCGTGCCCGCGGTAGCGCATCCAGACGACCATCCCGGCCGACATGTAGAAGGCCATCTCCAGGGTGGCGGCCTCCGGGCGGGCCGGGAACTCCAGTCCCGCCAGCGTCAGGACGCCTCGCACGGCGGTGCCCAGGACGAGCATTCCGATCAGCATCCCGGCCAGCATCGCGGCGAGCATCTCCAGGTAGTGGCGGAGGAACGGCCACCTGCCGTGCCCGGTCCGCTCGCCGTGGTGGGTGGGGCCTTGGTCGGTGGCGTTCATGCGGTGGTCTCCTTCGGTACGGGGCCGGGGTATCTGTCGCTCTCAGCCTGAACGCGGCGGGCGGCCCTCTGTAGTGCCGAAACCGCAGGCGTGGACGTGGATCGGTCATGCGGTTCGATGACATCTGTCATGAACGAGGCAGCCGGCCTGCTGCGACAATGGCCGTGTGCGTGACCTCGTGAACGGGACGGACCTGGGCGGTTTCCGCCGCTACACCTGGTGGAGCCTCATGGCCAGCACCTCGTTCTTCCTGGTCGCCGTCATCGGGGCCTGGATCCCGGAAGCGCCGGTCCGGTCCCGGGGCGTCGCGACCGCTGCGCTGGTCGTGACGTCGGTGGCCATCGCGGTGCTGTCCGGCCGCCGGCTGGCCCTCGTTTCCGGACGGCTCCCCGTGGCCTGGCTGCTCACCGGCGGTGTGGGCGCGGCCGTGCTCGGCGGGGTGCTGCTGGCCGCGGACGACGACGAACGGTGGGTGATCGGACCGGCGATGATGGTGTCGGTCATCGCGACGTTCCTGCCGGTGCGACGCCGCTGGGCGCTCATCGCCGTGGCGCTGGCCGGGGCGGCCGTGCCCGGCCTGATCTCCGCTGGCGGGTGGGGGCCGGCGCTGCTCCCGCCGGGCGTGGTCGCGTTCAGCGCGTGGATCGTGCTCGGCACGCTGTGGGCCTGGGACGTCGCGGAACGCCTGAACGAGGCGCGCCGGGTGGCCGCACGGCTGGCGGTCGCCGAGGAGCGGCTGCGGTTCGCCGCCGACCTCCACGACATCCAGGGCCACCACCTGCAGGTGATCGCGCTCAAGAGCGAGCTGGCCGCCCGGCTCGCGGAACGCGACCCGGGCCGGGCGGGCGCGGAGATGCGCGAGGTCCAGGGGCTGGCCACCGACGCGCTCCAGGACACCCGCGCCGTCGTGCAGGGCTACCGCCGTACGACGCTGGACGAGGAGATCGCCAATGCGACCCGGGTGCTGGCCGCGGCGGAGATCGAGGTGCGGATGAACGTCGAGCCCACCGCCGACGGCCTCCCCGACTCGAGCCGGCACCTGCTGGGTCTGGTCGTACGCGAGGCCACCACGAACGTCCTGCGCCACAGCCGCGCGCGTTCCGCCGAGGTCGACTACCGCCTCACGGACGGCCTCGCACGGCTGCGGGTACGCAACGACGGCGCGCACGAGCCGTCCAGCGGAGGGACCGGCACCGGGCTGCGCGGCCTGGCCGAGCGGCTGGAGGCGGCCGGAGGCGAACTGACCTGGGGGTACGAGCAGGAGCGCGAACGCGAGCGCTTCGTCGTGGCCGCCTCGCTACCGGTGCGTGCGGAGGCGGGATGATCCGGCTGCTGATCGCCGATGACGAGGACCTGCTCAGGGGAGCGCTGGCGGCGCTCCTGGCGCTGGAGGACGATCTCGCCGTCGTGGCCGAGGCGTCCACGTCCACCGAGGCCGTACGGCTGGCGCGCGAGCACCGTCCGGACATCGCCGTGCTCGACCTGGAGATGCCCCCGGCCGATGGCCTGCACGCCGCCGTGGAGATCCGGGCGGAGCTGCCCACCCGGATCATCCTCGTCACCCGGCACGCGCGGCCGGGCGTCCTGCGCCGCGCCCTGACGGCCGGTGTGAGCGGGTTCGTGCCCAAGACCACGCCCGCGGAGCGCCTGGCCGGCATCATCCGCGAGGTCGCCGGGGGCCGGCGGTACGTCGATCCCGACATCGCCGCGTCGGCGCTGACCGAGGACCACTGCCCGCTGACCGAACGGGAGCTGGAGGTGCTGCGCGCGTCCCGTACCGGCGCCTCGGTCAACGAGATCGCCACGCAGGTCCACCTCGCACCCGGGACGGTCCGCAACTACCTGTCGGCCGCCATGACCAAGCTGGGCGTCACTTCCCGGCACGCCGCCGCCCACCGCGCTTGGGAAGAGGGCTGGATCTAGCGCCTTGTCGGTGGCCGGTGAACGGATCAGCGCCGGTTGCGGATCAGGAAGACCACGGCGAGGACGAGGGCGATGACGGCCACGGCTCCGGCGACGAGGAGCAGCCATTCGGGTGCGTCGTTCTCGCGTGCCACATCGGCCAAGGATCCGGTCATTCGCGTTCTCCCATCAGATGGCCCGCGCCCGCCAGAAGGGCCAGCAAGACGGGGAATTCCAGGTAGGCGTGGTAACTCGCGATGGCACCGTACATCGTTTTGCCGCCCGCGTAGTCGGTGACGAACAGGACCGCGAGCAGCGCCGTACCGGCCAGGCCCAGAAGCCACGCGCGGTGGCCCCGCAACGCACCCGCCCTCTGCTCGAATCGTTCGGTGGCCGGACGCGCGTGGCGGGGCATGAACCACACCCACACGACGTAGTGCATCGTCTGCAGGAACGCGAAGACGACGAGCAGGCGCAGCGCGAGCGCGGTGTCCAGCCAAGCGGGCGGGGTGTAGGCGGCCATCAGGCGTTCGCCGCCGCCCGCGAAGGCCGCCACGGTCCCGTTCTGGTCACCGCCGAGCCAGGGATCGAACGTTCCGGCGAGAATCAGTGCCGGGATCAGCAGCACCCACGCGACTTGCGTCATCCGGAACGAGGTACGTCCTGTACGCAGTCGCCGTGCCCATTCCCACAGGAAGAACAGGGGCACCACATTGTGCAGGTGCGTGAGGAAGACGAAATGGTAGGCGGGGAACGTCAGCGAGCCGCCGGCGGCACATCCCAGGATCACGAGGGAGGCCCAGAGCAAGGGCGGGCGGCCGCGCAGCCCCCACCAGCACGCCACGGCCAGCACGAGGTAACCGAGCAGGATCTCGGCCGGGGCCGACCATGAGAGCATCGGCACCAGCCGGCACAGCATGATCCCGGTGATCAGCACGACCAGCAGACCGAGGAACCGTCCGGTCAGGATCGCCTCGAACCGCCCCGACACGTACCGCAACTCCAGGACGTTGTGCAGAATGCCGAACATGGCGAGGCCGAGGACCGTCACCGTGGCGGGCAGGCGCAGCGCGGCCACGAGCGCGGCGGCCATCACCACGCAGAAGACGGGGATGAGCGTACGGGACGTCGCTGGAGCGGCGGCCCGCGGTCCCATGGCCGGCAGCGCCTCGGTCGCGATGGCCGTCCCCCTCGTCCCGTGACCGGCTATCCGGCCGCGCTAGCCCTGACCCTCGCCGTCGAGTTGCCGCTGTACGTCGTCGCGCTGCGCGTGCGGATCGCGCGGGCGCTCCTGGCGGCCGCCGCCGTCAACCTGGTGAGCCATCCTCTCGTCTGGCTGGCGCTGGGCGCGGCGGCGCGGTTCAGGGGAGGCTACGAGATCTTCCTACTGCCTGTCGAGATCGCGGCCTGGCTGGCCGAGGCGGCGATGCTGCGCGTTCTCCTGCGCGGTGAGGGACGGGACCTGCTGCTCGTCGCCCTCATGGCCAACGCCGCCTCCTTCCTCGCCGGGCTGCTCCTCATCGGACTGTGACGACCTCCGGTCACCCGCTAGACCCTGACGCCGTCCATGGCGCGGAGGGCGGCCATGGCGCGTTCCCGGAGGAAGTCCTCGGCGTCCCTGTCGGCGATCTCCCGCAGGTTCGGCAGGAACGCCTCGTACCGGGTGGAGGTGGCGGCGAAGACCGAGGCGTACCGTACGCGCGCGTCCTCGTCCGCCAGTGCCGCGCCGATCCGCTTGAAGACGTGCTGGTCGAACGTGCCGGGCGCGGCGAGCCCGAGCCGCAGGACGGCCTGCCCGCGCGTGCGGGAGTCGGGCGCCTGGTCGAACGACTGGCAGAGCTCCTCGACCGTCCAGGGCCGGAGCGCCTCGTCGGCGGTCGCGTCGAGCGTCTCGGCGACGCCCTTCGGATCGCCGGTGAAGTAGATGTAGCCGATGCCGAACATCGCGTCCATCACGTAGTGGAGCGAACCGGTCTTGAGAACGCGTTTCCCGTGCGCGTGGCCGTCGGCCTGCCAGACGACCTCGCCGTCGGTTCCGGCCCCGCGGTCGCGCTCGATCACGCTGACCATCGGCCACTGGAACCCCTGGGCGAACTCGTCGACATGCTCGACCGTCGTCTCGGGGCGGAGGACGCGCCGGCGCGTCGCGAAACGATCATCTGAACGAGGCATGCGGGGCATTGTCCTGGGCCTGCTGACCGCCCGCCACCGGAACGCCACATTTGGTGCAGCACCCTTACGATCCGTCGGTCGGTTGCCCCAGCCGCCCACCTCACTCGAAGGGTGCGGTGGCCGTCGAACAGGGGACGGCTTCTCCGGCGAACGGGCTCTCAGGTGTCCGGTGCGTGGACGAAGCGGCCCAGCAGGCGAGCGAACTCGCGGCGCTCGGAGTCGGTCCAGTCCTTCATGCCCTCGGCGATGCGGGCGCGGCGGGTCTGCCGGGCGGCCTCGACGAGTTCGCGCCCGGCGTCGGTCAGTTCCAGGTGGATGCGGCGGCCGTCGGCCTGGGACGCGACGCGGCGGACGTAGCCCGCCTTGACGGCCTCGGCGACGATCCGGCTGCCGCGCGAGGCGTCCACGCCGAGCCGGACGGCGACCAGGCCGACGTTCATCTCCTCGCCGGGACGGTCCGGACCCTCGTCGATCACGTCGGCGACATGCAGGACCTGCAGGTCGACCGGCAGGTTGTGCTCGCGGATGGCGGCCCTGCCGAGCCGCTGGCGGGCCATGCCCCGGCGCAGCCGGACCATGTTGCGCTCCACGGCGTCCAGGGCCTGCCCGTCCTCCCCGTCCTTCGTCACGATCCCCAGTCTAGCCGCGGCGGTTGCGCCGCTCATCTAAGTGCGTTAATCATATATATGTCTAAAGCAGTTAGATTCGATCGATGAGTGAGGGCCGACGGAGTGAGGGGCGCGCATGACCACGAGTAGAGGGACGGGCCTGGGAGCGGCGAAGGAGATGAGCCGGAGAGATCGGCTGTGGGTGTTCAGCGGGCTGATGCTGGCCGGGTTGATGTCCTCGCTGGACGCCACCATCCTCGGTACGGCGCTGCCGACGATCGTCGGGGAGCTGGGCGGGCTCGACCGGATCGCCTGGGTGTCGACCGCCTACGTCCTGGCCACGAGCGTGACCGTCCCGCTGTCGGGACGGCTGGGAGACCTGTTCGGGCGGCGGGCCGTCTTCCTGACCGGACTGTCGGCCTTCCTGGCCGGGTCGGCGGCTTGCGGGGCCGCGCCTTCGATGGAGTGGCTGATCGCGTTCCGGGGGGTGCAGGGCGCGGGTGCCGGCTGCCTGATGGCCTCGATGTTCGCGCTCACCGGCGATCTGTTCGAGCCGCGTGAACGGGCCAGGTACCAGGGCTACTCGGCGATCAACTTCGCGGTGTCCAGCCTGGCGGGGCCGGTGATCGGCGGGTTCCTCACCGAGCATGTGTCCTGGCGCTGGGTCTTCTACGTCAACCTGCCGCTCGGCACCGTGGCGGCGGTCACCGTCCTGCTGTTCCTGCGCCTGCCCAGGCCCGGAGGCCGGCCGCGCGTCGACTGCACCGGCATCGTCCTGCTGGGCGCCGCCGTCACCTGCTTCACGCTGCTCACCAGCTGGGCGGGCACCCGGTACGGGTGGACCGACCGGGTGATCCTGGGGCTTGCGGCGGGCACGGCCGTCCTGCTGGTGCTGTGGGGCCTGGCCGAACGGCGCGCGGCCGAGCCGGTGATCCCGCTGAGCCTGTTCCGGAGCCGCTCGTACGCCGTGGCCTGCGTCGTGGCGCTCGTCGGCGGGGCCACCGGCTTCGGGCTCGCGATGTACCTGCCGCTGTTCTTCCAGATCGTCGGGGGAGTGGGGGCGACCGGTTCGGGGCTGCTCCTGCTGCCGATGATGATCGGGCTGCTGGTGGCGTCGATGGGCGCCGGCCGCTACATCCACGCCACCGGGCGCTACCACCGGCTGCCGGCGGCCGGCATGGCGATCAGCGCGGTGGGGATCGGCCTGCTGGCGACGATGACGACCGGCACCGGCCTGTTCACCGCCGGCCTTTACATGGCGGTGCTGGGCTTCGGTGCCGGCCTCTCACAGCAGGTCGTCATGCTCGTCGCGCAGCAGGCGGCGCCCAAGAAGGACCTGGGCGCCGCCGGTTCCGGAGTGTTCGCGACCCGGATGGTGGGGACCGCCACGGGGATGGCCGTCTTCGGCGGAGTGCTGGCCGCCCGGTTCGCCGAGGAGATCGCCGCTCGCGTGCCTGCCGGGGCGGTCTCCGCCTACGACGGCCCCGCCCCCAACGACCTTGCCTCCAACGACCTTGCCTACGATGACGCGGTACGGCCCGAGTTCCTGCGGACCCTGCCGCAGTCCGTCCAGGACGGTGTGGCCGAAGCGTGCGCCGAGGCGTTCCAGGTGCTCTTCCTCACGGCGCTGCCGCTGGTGCTGGCCGGGCTCGCCGCCGCGCTCCTGCTGAAGAACGTCCCGCTCACTTCACCTCCCGGCGCGAAAGCCGGTACAGGCCGATGACCAGCGGGATGAGCAGCCAGACCGCAAGCGAGACGCCGATCCGGGCCCATTCGCCCGCGGTGGCGGTACCCGCGGCCGGATCCGCGAGAACGGCGAGGGTCCGGTTGGAGTCGAGCCACTCGGCGGGCGTGTGCAGCTTCTTGATCATCTCGCCCAGCGCCGACCAGATGGTGGGGATCAGGAAGTACAGCACGATCGCCAGTGCCGGGCTCATCAGCACCAGGCCGAACGCCACGCCCATGAACACCAGCGCCAGCGAGAACACCAGCATCCCGCCGAGCTGGGCGGGCGGCATCGACCAGCTGCCGGCCGAGCGGCCGAACGCGCCGCCCAGCCCGCGCGTGGCGGCCGCGGTGGCCAGGCCGAACGCCAGGAAGGCCGTGGCCAGCGCCGCGCAGGCGGCCAGCTTGGCGGTCAGCACCCGGTAGCGGTCCGGTACCAGGGCGAACGTGGTCAGCGCCGTCCGCTGCGACCATTCGCTCGTCACCGACAGGATGCCCAGGACGGGCAGCAGCAGCGACACCCCGGCCTGCGAGGCGACCATCATCTCCAGCAGCGTCTGGTCCTGCTTCGGCACGGTGAAGACGATCACGGGCATGAAGGCCACGGCCGCCAGCGCGATGACGATGAGCAGCCAGCGTCCGGAGCGGGTGTCGGTCATCTTGCGCAGCTCGACGGCCGTCAGCCGCGGCAGCGGAGGCCGGGGCGGCTCGTTCAGTACGGTCGGCGGGGGAGCGGTCATGGTGGCGGTCACTTGAGGGTCTCCTGAGCCGGTACGGGCGGGGCGAAGGGCGGAGTGGCCGGGATGGCGGCCGGGTTGACCGGGGCGCCGGGCGCCTCGGCGGTGAGGGTGAGGAACAGCTCCTCCAGACCGCCCCCGGTGGCCTGGCGCAGTTCGGTGAGCACGACTCCGGCGGCGGCCGCGGCGCGTCCCACGGCCTCGGCCGGAGCGTCCACCACGAAGGCGCCGGCGCCGTCGGGACGTACCGGCAGGCCCGCGGCCGCCAGGGTGCCGTGCAGCGCGGCGGCGTCCAGGCCGCGCACCAGGACGCCGCCCGGCGCGGTCAGCAGGTCGGCCTTGCTGCCCTGGGCGACGATCCGGCCGCCCGCGATCACCACGAAGCGGTCGGCGACCGCCTCCACCTCGCGCAGCAGATGGGACGACAGCAGCACCGCCCCGCCCCGGTCGGCGAACTCGCGCAGCAGGGACCGCATCCAGAAGATGCCCTCGGGGTCCAGGCCGTTGGCGGGCTCGTCCAGGATCAGCACGCTCGGATCCCCGATCAGTGCCTGCGCGATGCCCAGCCGCTGGCGCATACCCAGCGAGTAGCCGCCGACCCGGCGCCGGGCCGCCTTGCCGGAGAGCCCGACGCGGTCGAGCATCTCGGTGGCCCGGCTCTGGTCGACCCCGAGGACCTGGGCGGTCAGCCCGAGCGTCTCCCGGCCGGTACGGCCCGGATGCTGGGCGGCGGCGTCCAGCAGCACCCCGACATGCCGGCCGGGGTTGGCGATCCGGCGGTACGGGACGCCGAGGACGGTCGCGGTGCCCGCGCTCGGCAGGGTCAGCCCGCAGACCATCCGCATCGTGGTGGACTTGCCCGCCCCGTTCGGGCCGAGGAAACCGGTGACGGTGCCGGGCGCGCAGCGGAACGACACGTCGTCGACCGCGGCGACCTCCCGGTAGCGCTTGCTCAGATGTGCGACATCGATCATGCCCCCAGGCTGCCCGCCGGCCGCGGCGCGGTGCATCGGCCGAAGGTTGAAGGCCGCGCGACCGAAGTCGATGCCCGCCGCGCCGTTCGGTGGGGCACCCGTCCGGTCAGGCGCGGGCGGGCACGGTCAGGAGCTGCCGTCGCCGACGCTCGCGTCGTGCACGAGCAGCGCGATCTGGACCCGGTTGTTGAGCTCCAGCTTGGTCAGCATCCGCGACACGTAGGCCTTCACCGTCGCAACGCTCAGCGACAGCTCCCTGCCGATCTCGCTGTTGGTACGGCCCTGCCCGACCAGCATGGCCACCGCCCGCTCGCCCTCGCTGAGCCGGGCCAGCAGGTCGCGGGCCCGCTGCCGCCGCGGGTCGACGCCCGTCCCCGCCACGTACGTCATCATCCGGCGCAGCACCTCCGGCGAGATCATCGGCTCGCCCGCCGCGACCTGCCGGATGGCCCGCATGATCTCCGGCGGCGGGGTGTGCTTGAGCAGGAAGCCGCTGGCCCCGGCGCGCATCGCGCGCAGGATGTGGTCGTCGGTGTCGAACGTGGTCAGGATGATGATCTCGGGCGGCTCGCGGCGGGCGCGCAGCCGCTCGGTGGCGGCCAGCCCGTCCAGCCGCGGCATCCGGATGTCCATCAGCACCACGTCGGGGCGGTACTGGTTCACCGCGGGCACCACCTCGGTCCCGTCGGCGACGTCCGCCACGACGGCCAGATCGTCGGCGCCCGCCAGCATCATGGTCAGGCCCGCCCGCACCAGGGCGTCGTCGTCCACGATCAGAACGCGGATGGAGGAGTCCATTCGCTCACCCTATGAGGCCGGGCGGTTCAGTCAGGCCACGGAAGGCGGGCGTGGAGGCGGAAGCGGCCGTCGCCGGTGCGGCCGTGCTCGAGCGTCCCGCCGAGGATGTCGACGCGCTCGCGCAGGCCGAGCAGCCCGGCGCCCGCGCCCGGCGGCTCCAGGGTACGGGCCGGGCCCGGCGGCAGCGGGTTGGCGATCTCGATGTCCAGCCCGCCCGAGCCGGAGGGCTCGATGGTGACGCGCACCCGGGCGCCCGGCGCGTGCCTGCGGGCGTTCGTCAGGCCCTCCTGGACGATCCGGTACGCGTGGCGCCCGATCCGGGGCGGCACCGCGTCGGGGCCGGGCAGCCGGTCGTCCAGCGTGATGTGCGCGCCGGCCCGCCGCGACTCCTCGACCAGCGCGGGGAGGTCGGCCAGCGTCGGCTGCGGCCGCTCGGCCTCGCGCGCGCTCTCGTCGCCGCCCGCGTCCGGCATGGACGTGGTGTCCCCCTTCGGTACGGCGCGCAGCACGCCGATCACCTCCCGCAGGTCCTCCATCGCCTCGTAGGCGTTCTGCCGGATGACCCCGGCGGCCTCGCGCTGGTCGGCGGGCGCGTCCGCGTGGAACTCCAGCGCCCCGGCGTGCACGGCCAGCAGCGAGATCCGGTGCGCCAGCACGTCGTGCATCTCCCGGGCGATGCGCTCGCGCTCCAGGTGCCGGGCCTCCTCGACCCGCAGCCGCTGCCCCTCCTCGGCCTGCAGGGCCCGCTGCTCCAGGGACCAGATCAGCTGCCGCCGCGACCGGATCAGCAGCCCGGTGCTGACCAGCACCGCGTACCCGAGCACGAACACGATCATCGACTCGATCCGCTCCCGCTCGGTTATCGCGGGCACGAGCGTGAACGTGATCAGGATGAGTGAGACGTTGAGGCCGGTCACCAGGGCCGTGGCCCGCCACGAGCGGTGCACGGCGACGGTGAACACCGCCATCGCGGTCGCGCCCCAGACGGAGGAGGCGAACAGGCCGCCGACCGTGAGGGCCAGCGTGATCCTCACCGGCCAGCGCCGGCGGAACACCAGCAGGGTCAGGCAGGCGACCGCTCCGATCGCCAGGTCCTGGGTGAGCTGCACGGTCTTGGGCTCGGGATAGGTCTGCCGCGCGCCCTCCAGGACGAGCAGGCCCAGCGTCACGGCGACGGCCGTGACGCTCACGTCGCGCGTCCCCTGGGTGAGGAGCCTGCGGAGGCTCACCGTGCCAACCGTACTCAGCTCCGGCGCCCGGGACAGTATCCGTAGGTCGCCACCAGGACCGACTTTCGTCGCACAGGCTCAGGCAAGGGGCAGGCCCTGGACGGGCTTGCCCAGCGCGCTGCCTTCGACCCAGTCCTGCCACGACTTGGCCCACGGCGTCGGCCCGTTGCCGAACCGGAGCTTGCGCGTGGTCCCGGCGACCTCGATGACATCGCCCCGGTTGGTGAAGTCGTAGAACCACTTGGCGTCGCCCGGGGCGGCGTTCACGCAGCCGTGGCTGACGTTGGCGCTGCCCTGCGAGCCGGTGGACCAGGGCGCCGAGTGGATGAACGTGCCGCTGTAGGTCATCCGGACGTTCCACTTGGTCGGCGTCCGGTACTCGCCCGGATTGCCGGTGGTGGCCGAGTCCATCACCATGGCGGCGACCTTCTCCTGCGCGATCATGGTGCCGGAGTAGCTGTCGTCGCCGGGCTTGCCCAGGCTGACCTTCATCGTCCGTACGGTCCGGCCGCCGTCGGTGACCGTGGCCTTGTAGTCCTTGGCGTCGATCCGGGTGATGTGGCGCGGGCCGACGGTGAAGTTGAGCGTACGGTCCTTCACGCCCCACAGGCCCTCGCCCGCCTTTACCCCGGCCAGGTGCGCGATGACCTGGACCTTCTGGCCGACGGGCCAGTAGTCGCGGGGCCGGAAGTCCACTTCCTTGTCGCTGATCCAGTACCAGGCGCCCTCGACCGGCTTGGACATCCGCACCTGCAGCGACCGCTCGACCGCCGCGCGGCCCTCCTTGGTGGAGACCGGCTTGCTGAGCAGCAGCTGGACGGGCATCCCGACGCCGACCTTCTCGCCCTCCAGCGGCGACATGCCGCTCTCCAGCTTCTGCTTCGGCGTCAGGGTGGTGAACGTGGACGTCGAGGTCAGCGCCTTGCCGCCGTCCGCCGAGCCCGTGGCGGTGACGGTGTACGTCGTCGCCGGCCGCAGGCCCCAGCTCGTACGCCAGGACAGGCCGTCCGCGGCGAGCTTGCCCTCGGCCTTGCGTCCCTTGGGATCGGCCACGGTGACGCCGGCCAGCTTGCCGTCCTCGGCCTTGACCGTCACCGGCTGGTCGGGCGCCACCTCGCGGGTGCCGTTCGCCGGTGTGATGGCGAGCTTGCCGGCGGGGCCGTCACCCCCGCCCGGCCCGCCGTCGCCGCCCGAAGAACATCCGGCGGCCAGCAGCAGCACCGCGCAACCGGCCGCCACACCGGCCCTGAATCCGGCTGCTGTACTGCCGGCCGCTCTCCTGCCGGCTGCTCTCTGGCCGGCACTGCCCCTGCCTGGCGTGGTCGCCCGGCCCTCCAGCACGTCGGACCTCCTCAACACTCGGACCTTTCGCCCTAAAAAGGGCGTTCCCTCGCCCGCCAGACTATGCCCGGCGGGCGAGGGAAACACGGGCCGTCGAAGGACGGGCCGGTCAGGACGGGCCGCAGAGGCGCGGTCGGTCAGGGTGAGGCGATGCGCTGGATACCCGGCGGCAGCTGGGCCGCCGCCGCCCGGTCGAGCAGGAACAGCGTGCGCTGCCGGCCCCGCGCTCCGGCCACCGGGACCTGTACGGGGCCGCCCCCCGACAGCCCCATCCGGACGGCCGTGGCCTTGGACTCGCCCGCGGCCAGCAGCCAGACCTCCTGCGCGGACTGGATCGCCGGGAACGTCAGCGAGATCCGGGTCGGCGGCGGCTTGGGCGCGCCGCGTACCGCCACCACCGGGCGCTCGTCGTACAGCGCCGGCATCTCCGGGAACAGCGACGCCACGTGCGCGTCCGGCCCGACGCCGAGCATCAGGATGTCGAACGAGGGCACCGGGCCATGGTCCTCGGGACGGGACGCGGCGCGCAGAGCGGTGGCGTAGCGATCCGCCGCCGCCTCCGGGTCGGCGCCGTCGGGACCGTCGGTCGCGGGCATCGGATGCACCCGCGCCGGATCGAGGTCCACATGGTCGAGCAGGGCGGCGCGCGCCCCGGTCTCGTTGCGCTCGGGGTCACCGGCCGGCAGGAACCGCTCGTCCCCCCACCAGATGTCCAGCCGCGACCAGTCGATCGCGTCCCGCGCGCCGGTCGCGGCCAGTTCGGCGAGCACCGCCGTGCCCACACCGCCGCCGGTCAGGACGATCGACGCGCCGCCGCGCGCGGTCTGCACGTCCACGATCCGGGTCACCAGCCGCGCCGCCGCGGCCTTGGCCAGCAGTTCCTGGTCACGGTGCACCAGGACGGAGGGGGGAGTCACTCCTCCTCCCGGGCCTCGGCGCCCTCGGGGGCCGACACCGCCGTCGGATGGTCCGGCCGCTCGACCACGGACGCCAGGTCCTTGGCGAAGCGCGTCGCCGCGTCCCGGTAGACCTCGTCGGGGTCGAGCCGGCGCAGCTCCTCGGCCAGCAGCTCGGGCAGCGGCCGCCGCATCAGCGACACCTGCCGGTCGGGCTGGTCGGGACGCGACAGCGTGGCCACCCGCCCGTCGGGACGCGACACCGCGAGGTCGCCCGACGTCGTGGCCAGCCGGACGCCGGTGATCCCGGGCCCGTCGGAGACCACCCGCGAGACCGGCACGCCGAGCCGTACCGACAGCCAGGCCGCCAGCAGCTCGGCGCTGGGGCTGTCGGGCTCGGCCGCGACCTCGCCGGACAGGACCTCGTCGTGGTCCTGGTCGAGCGCGGCCGCCAGCAGCGACCGCCACGAGGTCAGCCGGGTCCAGGTGAAGTCGGTGTCGCCCGGCCGGTACGAGTTGGCCAGCCGGGCCAGCGTGCCGAGCCGGTCGCGGGCCGCGTAGGCGTCGGTGACCCGGCGCTGCGCCAGCCGGCCCAGCGGGTCGTCGCTCGGCGCCGCCGGCACCTTGCCGCCCGGCCACCAGGTCACCACCGGCGTGTCGGGCATCAGCAGCGGGACCACCACCGAGTCGGCGTGCATCGCCAGCGGGCCGTACATCCGCAGCAGCACGGTCTCGCCCGGCCCGGTCTCGCCCATCCGGATCTCCGCGTCCAGCCGCGAGGAACTGCCGCGCGAGTCGCGGGAGATGACCGTCAGCACGCGGCAGGGGTGCTCGCGGGCCGCCTCGGTGGCCGCCCGTACGGCGTCGTACTGTGCCGACTCGTCGGTCACGATGATGAGGGTCAGCACCATGCCCACGGCGGGGCCGCCCATCAGGTGCCGGGCCTTGGTCAGCGCGTCCTGTATGCGGCGGGTGCTGGTGTTGGTGAGGTCGATGTTCATCTCAGAGTCGCCTCCATGCGCGGCCGTCGCGCGCCATCAGCTCGTCGGCGCTGTCGGGGCCGTAGCCGCCGGACTTGTACTGGTCGAGGGCGCCCTGCGTGGTCCAGTACTCCTCGATCGGGTCGAGGATCTCCCAGGACAGCTCGACCTCCTCCTGCCGGGGGAACAGCGGGGGGTCGCCGATCAGCACGTCCAGCAGCAGCCGCTCGTAGGCCTCGGGGGAGGCCTCGGTGAACGACTCGCCGTAGGCGAAGTCCATGTTGACGTCGCGGATCTCCATCGAGGTGCCGGGCACCTTGGAGCCGAACCGCACCGTGATGCCCTCGTCCGGCTGCACCCGCATCACCAGGGCGTTCTCGCCCAGCTCCTCGGTGTCGGTCTGCGAGAACGGCAGGTGCGGAGCCTGCTGGAACACCAGCGCCACCTCGGTCACCCGGCGGCTGAGGCGCTTGCCGGTGCGCAGGTAGAACGGCACCCCGGCCCAGCGCCGGTTGTCGATCTCCAGCTTCACCGCCGCGTAGGTCTCGGTCCTGGACTCCTGCGGGATGCCGTCCTCCTCCAGGTAGCCCTGGACCTTCACGCCACCCTGCCAGCCCGCCGCGTACTGGCCGCGCGCGGTGGCCCGGTCCAGCTCGCCCGGGACCCGTACCGACGACAGGATCTTGGCCTTCTCCGCGCGGACCGCCTCGGCGCTGAACGAGGTCGGCTCCTCCATCGCGGTCAGCGCCAGCAGCTGGAGCAGGTGGTTCTGGATGACGTCGCGGGCGGCGCCGATCCCGTCGTAGTAGCCGGCCCGGCCGCCGATGCCGATGTCCTCGGCCATGGTGATCTGCACGTGGTCGACGTACGAGCGGTTCCAGATCGGCTCGAACATCGTGTTGGCGAACCGCAGCGCCAGGATGTTCTGCACGGTCTCCTTGCCGAGGTAGTGGTCGATCCGGAAGATCGACTCCTCGGGGAAGACCCGGTGCACGGTGGCGTTCAGCTCCTGGGCGCTGGCCAGGTCGTGCCCGAACGGCTTCTCCACCACCACCCGGCGCCAGGAGCCCTCGTCGTGCTCGGCCAGCCCGCTGCGCTGCAGCTGCTCCACCACCCGCGGGAAGAACTTGGGCGGGATCGACAGGTAGAAGGCGTAGTTGCCGCCCGTACCGCGGCTCTCGTCCAGCTCCTTGACCGCCATCGCCAGCGCGTCGAACGCCCCGGGGTCGTGGAACTCGCCGGGCACGAAGTGCATGCCCTCCGACAGGTGCTCCCAGACGTCCTCGCGGAACGGCGTCCGCGCGTGCTCCTTGACCGACTCGTAGGCGATCTGCCGGAAGTCCTGGTGGTCCCAGTCGCGGCGGGCGAAGCCGACCAGCGAGAAGCCCGGCGGCAGCAGCCCCCGGTTCGCCAGGTCGTAGATCGCGGGCAGCAGCTTCTTGCGCGCCAGGTCTCCGGTGACGCCGAACAGCACCAGCACGCACGGGCCCGCCACCCTCGGCAGCCGCTTGTCCCGGGGATCCCGGAGCGGGTTGGGTGTCTTGGTCACGTGATGGTCCCCTCTTCTCGGACGGTGCCGTGGACCGTTCCTGCCCACGGTGCCGCCCGTATCCCAGTCGTCGGTATGCGATCGTTCACTCCGCGGTCGGCCACTCTGCGATCGGCAGGGCCGCCCGCCGCCGGAGCCCCTGTCGCCCGGGCAGGTGCCGCCGGAGCGCGCCGTCGCGCGGTGGCCGGGCTCATGGCCCTCCCCGCGCGGTCTCCAGCAGCCGGGCGAGACCCGCCCAGCGGTCCTGCAGATGCAGCCGGACCACCGGCCGCCCGCCCCGCGAGGCCGCCCGGGCCTCGCCGAGCGCCCGCGCGACCTGCAGCGGGCCCAGCCGCTGGTGCCGGCCCGGCACCGGCACGTCGTGGACCACGTTCCCGGTCATCATCAGATATACGCCCTTCTCCCGGTGATCATTCCCGACCGCCGGGTAACGGGCGCCCCAGCTGATCGTCACGGGCCGGGCGCAGCGCGCGGCCAGCAGCGCCGCCAGCCGCCTGACCTGCGCGCCCTGCCCGCGCGCCAGGTCGGGATCCAGATGCGCGACGATCGCCAGATGGCTCGCCGCGGCGGCCCTCCTGACCACCGCCTCCAGCAGCGCGGCGAGGTCGGGCGCGGCGGCGAACGCCGGGTCGGAGGTGTGCACCTCGACGGCCTGCCCGGGGTCGCCGTCGAAGAACATCACCGGGTCGGGCGCGGCCTCGGCCGGGTCGCGTTCCAGCGGCCGCAGCGGATCGGCGTCCAGCAGGTGCGCGGCCACCGCCGCCGCGTACTCCCACAGCACCAGCTGCGCGGCCAAGGGCCCCGACACCGTGGCGTCGTCCTGCCGGGGCCGACCCTCCAGGGTCACCAGGAACAGATCATCGTCGGGGACCACCGGCAGGCCGCCGTGCTGCACCACCGGCAGCAGCCGCCCGCCGGTCGCGTCCGCCAGCAGCGGCGCGATCCAGTCGGCCAGGCCGGGATCGGCGCCGCCGGACGCCGTGGCGGGATAGCCGCCGAGCACCATCGTCTCCCGGCCGGAACGCACCGCGCCGCCCAGGATGGCCCCCAGTACCAGGCCCGGATTGTTCTCCGGACGGGTCAGCGAGGGCAGCACGCGCGCCGCGCCGTCCAGCAGGCCCGCCACATCCGCCCCCGCCAGCCCGGCCGGAACCAGCGCGTACGGGGACAGCGCGCCGAACGCCGTGGGCTCGGGCGCCTCGATCAGCGGATGCCCCGCATCGGCCGCCTTCTTGGCCGGCACGCCGCCGGGCGCGGTCACGATCACGAACCGCCGCGCGATCTCCTCGGGGGTCAGGTCCAGATCCTGGAACATCTGCACGAAGATCCGCCGCAGCGTGTCGGTGGCCTGGTCGTTGCCGGTCACCACCACCAGCGTCCGGCGCAGCCGCTCCCGGTCGGCGCAGATCCGCAGCAGCGGACCAGGCTCAGGCCCCTCGAGGAGCGTCAGTGTTGCTGTGGGGGGACGAGTCATCGTGGGGGGACGACCCCCCACACCCCCCGAGGCGGGGGAGGTCACCCCTGCGCTCGTTCCTCGCTCCGGGGTGCCCACCCCCGGGGGGGGGGGGGGGGG
>NZ_JBIRAW010000037.1:0-94690 GCF_044326315.1 Actinomadura sp. 9N407
GCCGGGACCGCCTTGGCGATCTCCTGCGCACCGGACATGCCTTCAGCGGTGACGAGCCCGGTGGCATCGGCGTTGAACGTGTTGGAGATGTCGATGATGAACTTGCCGGCCAGTGCATCCCCGTACTGGGCGACGACCGGCACGGCGCTGCCTTCAAGGGACCAGGACGATCTTGCCCCGGACATGGCCGCCCGCAAGCTGATCGAAGGCCTTGTGGACCTCGGCCAGCGGGTAGGTCGCGGCGATCGGGATCTCCAGGTCGCCGGCGGCGATCAGGTCGGCCAGTTCGGCAAGCACCGCAGCGCCGGAGCTGACGCCGGCCTCGTAAGCCTCGAACTTGACGCCGTGCGTCTGCACCGCGTCGAACCGTACGATCGTGTTGAACCGCCCGGGTGCGACGCCCAGGTCGTCGAGCGCAATCTCGACGTAGTCCGCGCCCTGAGTGTCGATGAACGCGTCGATCCTGCCGTACACCGCCGCGGCCCGGATCCGGTCGGCCACGCCCGGTCCGTAGGTCACCGGGGTCACGCCGTGCGCAGTCAGCCAGTCGTGGTTGTACTCGCTCGCGAGGCCGATCACAGTCGCCCCGGCCCGCACGGCGAGCTGGACCGCGATCGAGCCGACCCCGCCGGCCGCCCCCGCCACGACCACCGTGTCCCCTGCGGCCGGCTCCACGGCACGGACGGCCGCCCAGGCGGTGAGCCCCGCGGACGCGAGCGCGCCTGCGGCTTCCCACGTCACACCGGCGGGCTTCGGGATCAGGTGGTCCGCCTCCGCGACCACGTACTGCGCCTGGCTCGACAGCGGATCCACCCAGCCGATCACCTCATCGCCAGCGGCGACCTCGGTAACGCCCTCGCCCACCGACGCCACTATCCCGGCCAGGTCGTGGCCCTGCCCCGTCGGGAACGTCACGGGATACACCGCCTGCATGAGGCCTTCCCGGGTGTGAGCCTCGCCGGGGTTGAGGCCTGCCGCCTTGACTCGCACCAGCGCCTGGCCGGGGCCGGGTGACGGGGACGGGACGTCCTCTACCCGCAGGACGTCAACGCCGCCGTACTGGTTGTATCGCACTGCCTTCATATCCGTGGTCTCCTCACGTTTGCCTACGACCGAACGCTAGGCACCAGTCGTGTGAGCGGGGGTCACCTGATTGGTGTGATTGATCGTGCCCGGCACGCGTCGAAAGGTGATCAGCCGGCCGCGCGGCGAAGCCACCGGCTCAATCCGCTCGACCCCGGGACCGCCCGCTGCGGAATCACATCGAACGTGCGAGAGGGTCACGCCGTCATTGGTCATCCGAACGGGTTCGTGCCCCACCGGGTCACGTCCCAGAGCTCGCCCTATCTCTTCGGGGCGGCCCATCGTTCCGCGGGGGATGAGGGACTCGAACGCGGACCTGGTCGCCTCGTCGAACAGTTCTTCCTGCTTGGCGGTGCCAACCTGGCCCGGGGTCAGGACATTGACCCGGATCCTGCGTTCGCGCAGCTCGTTGAGCCAGACGCGGGCCCAGGCCTGCTGGACGGCCTTGCTTCCCGCGTACAGGCTCCAGCCGGGAAAGGCGCCGAGGGAGGCGTTGGATCCGGTCATGAAGACCGAGCCGTTGTCGTTGATCAGCGGCAGTGCCTTCTGCACGGTGAACAGGGTGCCGCGCGCGTTGAGCCAGAAGGCGCGGTGGAACTGCTCCTGCCGCCGGGCCAGGATGAAGACGTACGCTCCCTCCTCCACGAACAGCTTGGCCCCGGCCAACGCCATCCCGGTGGACCCGCCGGTGATCACCGCTACCCTGCCATCGAGCTTTCCCACGATCACTCCGTTGGATTGATGGGTGTCCGGATCAGCTCGGAGATGACGGGAGTGGTCGGTGTGGTCATCGGTCGCTCCTGTCGCTCGTGGGTGTACGGGATGCGGCTGGTCATGACCGGGTGATGTGCTTGACCGCCTGGGTCGCGGTCGCGGCGGTACGGATGTGGCCGGCGACGGCTGCCGGTTGCGACAGCGCGACCGCGTGTGACCCGTCGACCTCGATGGTGTCCGCGCCGGCGCGCTGGGCCATGTGACGCTGGGCGGCGGGGTGGATCGCCTGGTCGGCGGTCGCTACGACGTACCAGGACGGCAGGGTCTTCCAGCCCGCGTCAGGGGAGCTCTCCTCGAACGCCACGGCGGCGATGGGGCGCTATGCCACAGCCGCCACCGCGGTGAAACGGTCGGGCAGGTCCGCGGCGAACACCGCGGCGCCGGCCAGTTCGGCGGTGGCCAGCAGCCAGAGCCTGTCAACAGGGAATCCTGCGGTCTGCATGACCCTGATCTGGGCGGGGTCCTAGCGGAGCTTGCCGGTGGCCGAGAACACCAGGAGCGCGGCGAGGGCGGCGGACACGACGATGGGGGCGATGAACATGGACAGTCCTTGGGCATGTCGAAAAGAGGTGGTGATCTGAGAGGTGGGCACCGAAGCTGTGAGGCATTGAGGTGCGTCGAGGAGGGTGTGCCATCCGGTGGCGCGGGTCTAAATCGGCGCCGTCGATGATGAGCGTGTGGGCGGCCCTGTACCGGCGGCCGGTTCGAGCACCTGGGAGTCGGTGGCCTGCCTTATGCGGCCTGGGTCGGCGGGGCGGCTACGGGACTGGAGTCCACAGGGCTTGGAAGGTGCCTTCGGGGTCGTAGTGCTTCCAGAGTCGGGTGACGCGGTGGCCTGTCTCCCCGGGGTAGATGCGTGCGAAAGTCTGGTCATCGGGGCGGCTTTCGAACCCGAGGTAGGCGCCTTCGATCCGTCCGGCGAGGGGCTTCCAGGCCGCGTCGAGTTCGGCGCCGTGTTGGGGCGGGAACACCGAGGCGACGACCAGGGTGCTGTGGTGGCGGTGTGCGAAGGCGGTGCCCTCGGCGGGCATGTCGTTGACCGCTCCGCCCAGGGACCGCAGCTGGATCAAGGTCTGCTGCGGTCCGGTCGCGGCGGCGGTGAGCGCCGCCGCGGTCTCGGCGGTCATGGTGGTGAGCAGGCCGTTGGTGGTGATGCTGGGCTGCTGTCCGGTGTTGGCGTGCAGGTGTGCGGTGGGGACCAGCGCGGGGTAGGGGACCAGTTGTGCCTGTTGCTGCAGGAGGCAGTCGCCGATGGTCAGGAGCGGCTCGATGGCCCGGCGGATCAGGGGCTCGCTGTCGTCGGCGACCACCGCGGTGATGGACGCGACCAGCGAGGACCCGTAGGGCAGCAGGGTGACGGCGGTGGACAGTTCGCGCGGGGCGGCGGCCATGTGGTCGGCCCACTGCCGCAGCGCCCGGCCCTCCGGGTCGACCTGCACGGCGATCTGGGCGAATCCGACGTCGCCGAGCTCCAATGCCTCGATCTCCAAGGCCACCACGATGCCCACTCCGGCGCCGGCGCCGCGCACGGCCCACAGCAGGTCCGGCTCGTGGTCGGCGTCGGCGCGGACGAGTGTCCCGTCGGCCAGCACCACCTCGGCGGCGCGGATGTGGTCGATGGTCAGGCCGTAGCGGCGGACCAGCCAGCCGATGCCGCCCGCGGAGGCCAGGCCGCCGACGCCGACGTTGCCGTGGTCGCCGGAGCTGATCGCCAGACCGTGGGGGGCCAGCGCTTGGGCGACCTGGGCCCAGCGCGCACCGGTCTCCACCCGCACGATGCGGGTGCGGCGGTCCAAAACCTCGACGCGGTCCAGGGCCGACAGGTCGATGACCACGCCGTCATCGTTGGAGGAACGTCCCGACAGGCCGTGCCCGCCGCTGCGCACCGCCAAAGGCAGGCCCGACTCGCGGGCGAAGCGCACCGCGGTGGCCACCTCGGCGGGAGTCTCGGGCAGCAGCACCGCCGCCGGGCGGGCCGCGGTGGTGTAGGTGGAGCGCAGCAGCCCGTACCGCCGGTCCCCAGGAAGAACGATCTTGTCTTGGAGCTCGCACGGGGGCGTGGACAATTGCGCGGTCATCGCCGCCCCCGGATCTGGTCGACCTGCTCCCGCACGGCGGGAACGACTTCGTTCATGAACAGTTGCAGCTGAGTGTGGTGCGCGGCCACCGGCCAGAACACGAAGGTGTCGAAACCCAGCTCCACCGCCCATTCGGTAAGGGTGTCGGCCCAGTGCCGTACGTCGCCCGCCAGGCCAGGGACCCCGTGCGCGGCACCGATGCCGCCGATCACGTTGTAGATGCGGCGGATGTCGCCCGGCTCGCGCCCGGCCGCGCGCGCCGCCTCGTCGATGCTCTTCTGCTTGGCGGGGACCTCGGCCGGGGGGACGTAGATGTTGAGCGGGGAGATCCAGCCGTCGCTGAAGGCTCCGGTGACCGCGAGCATCCGAGGGCCCTGAGCGCCCAGCCACAGCGGAACCGGTGCGGCAGGCACTGGCCCGGCTGTGTAGCCCTCGATCGCGTACTGGTCGCTTTGCAGGCGTACCGCGCCGCCGCGCAGAGCGGCATGCATGACCTGCAGCGCCTCCCGGGTGTAGTCGACCATTGCGCGGCCGTCGCGGCGGATACCGCCCATGCTGGCGATACCGTCCGAGAACGCTCCGCCTCCCACCCCGAGCACGATCCGGCCGCCGGTGATCGCATCGAGGGAGGCGGCGGCCTTGGCCAGCATGGTCGGCGGGCGCAACTGGAGGTCGGCGACGTCGGTGAACAGGGAGATGCGCTCAGTCTCGGTGGCCAGATGGGTGATCAGCGTCCATGCGTCCAGGTGCCCGGGCTGGTAGGGGTGGTCCTGCACGGCCAGGTAGTCCAGGCCGCCGGCGGCCGCGGCCGAGGCCTGCCGCCTGGTCTCGGCCAGCCGGTCAGCGCCGGGGTCCAGACTCAGCCCGAAAGTGATCGGTTTTCCGTAGTCGGTCATGACATCAATCCTCCGCAGAGCGGACAAAACAAGCAAACGCCGTATTAGTCGCTTATACTTAGTAAGTGGCTATCGAATCGTTGCGTCCTGTTGGTCGACCCGGCGGCCTGACCATCCATGAACCGAGCTGCCGTAGCTTCCAGGGGATCCTCGAGCTGGTCGGGCTGCGTGGTGCCCGCCGTTTCGGCGAGTACCGCCTGTCGGTGCCGGGGGTCTCTGACCGGCTGCTGGCCCAGCGCCTCAAGGAGCTCCAGACCGCGGGCCTGATCTCGCGCACGGTGATTCCTTCCACCCCGGTGCAGATCCGCTATGAGCTCTCCGCCGACGGGCAGGAGCTGATGTCGGTCCTGCAGCCCTTGGTGGACTGGAGCTACCGTCACAGCGCGCCCGGCGCGGACGACGGCTCCGCCACCCCCAACTGACACCGCCAGCCTCACCGGTCCCGGGGCCACTCAGACCTGAACAGGTCTGCGCGGCAGCGCGGCACCCCTGGAGACCGGAAATGATCCAGATACCTTCAGCCTGGCGTTGGCGGAACGCGCACCGCGCGGCCGCCGAACGGGTGACGACGAGGGCAGCCCGCAGGAACTGACGGCGTTCCTCACCCTCACCCGCCAGGGCGACGCCATGGTCGCGCAGACCCTCGCGGTGTGGGCGGATGCCCCTGGGCTCCCGGACGCCCAAACGCCAACTCAACAACGTCGCCTGACCAGTAACCAGCATCCGCACGCCCAGCGCCGGTTGCACCGCGCCTCAACATCGGCGTTCGTATGCCCACCCGCCCCCAAGATGCCCGGTTTCACTATGGACGGGGCCGGCGCAGATGCGATCATGGCCCGCCCAGGCCACCCCGAACGCAGATCAGCCCCCATGCTTGTCGCATGGGGGCTGATTCCGTCACTGTTAGAGGAGGACTTGCGTCACTACCCCGAAGTGGGCGAGGAGGGATTTGAACCCTCACGTCCTTTCGGACACACGGACCTGAACCGTGCGCGTCTGCCGTTCCGCCACCCGCCCGGGTGAGCGTCCCCTCTCGGGGTGCTCAAAAAGGCTAGCACGGTCGGAGCAGTGGTTAGGTGGCCAGATACTCCGAACGAACCTTCGCACCGATACGATCGTCTACCAGTGGGGAAGGGAGGTGCCCGTGGGCGTCATTCAGCGCTTCGAGCGACGGCTCGAAGGCATGGTCGAAGGAGCCTTCGCCCGGGCCTTCAAGTCGGAGCTGCAGCCGGTCGAGGTGGCCAGTGCTGTGCAGCGCGAGATGGATGACCGGGCCGCGATCGTTGCGCAGGGACGCACCCTGGTGCCGAACGACTTCGTCGTCGAGATCTCCCAGCAGGACGGGCAGCGGCTGCAGGTGTACGCCGACAGCCTGAGCCAGGAGCTGGCGAATCTCGCGCGGGAGTACGCGAAGGAACAGGGGTACTCCTTCGTCGGGCCGGTGCGCGTTCGGTTCGAGAACGCCGGCGATCTGGCCACGGGCATGTTCCGTATCCGGTCCGGTGTGATCCGCGGGTCGACGGTCGAGGGCGGGGAGATCCGCCAGCCGGTCAGCGACGTTCCGCAGAGCCGGGGCGGCGTGTTCGGCGGCCATCCGCGACTGCTGGTCACGACGGCGGTCGAAGGAGGCGACGCGACGCAACGCACCTATGAGATCAATACCCCCGTCACGCTGCTCGGCCGCGGGACGGACTGCGACCTGCGACTTGTCGACCCGGGCGTCTCCCGGCATCATGCCGAGATCCGCGTAGAAGGTCCCGAAATCGCTCTCGTCGATCTAGGGTCGACCAACGGCTCATTCGTGAACGGTCAACCGATCAGGCGGGTCACCCTCGTCGACGGTTCCCGGGTCACGATGGGCCGGACGACACTCGTCTTCCGCCGCGATAGGGAGTAACCCCGACTCCGATGTCCCCATTCACCCTCACGCTGATCAAGCTGGCGTTCCTCGCGGTGCTCTGGCTCTTCGTCATCGCGGCCGTCGGCGTGATCAGGGCCGACATGTTCGGCTCGAAGGCCGCCGGCCGCGCGGCCCAGCCGAAGCCCGCCAAGGCGGGCAAACAGCCAAAGGCGCAGCGGGCACCGCAGCGCAGCGCCCCGACCAAGCTGGTGGTCGTCCAGGGCGAACGGGCGGGCACCGTCATCGACCTCACCGGGGTCCCGATCACCGTGGGTCGTGCGAACGATTCCACGCTGGTGGTGACCGACGACTACGCTTCGACCCGGCATGCCCGCATTTACGCGCAGGACGGTCAGTGGATCGTGGAAGATCTCGGCTCCACCAACGGGACGTTCCTGGGCCGTACGAAGGTGTCCCGCCCCATGCCGGTGCCCCCGGGAGTACCGGTCCGCATCGGTAAGACCGTGATCGAGCTGCGCAAATGACTCTGGGAATCCGCTACGCCGCGCGCTCCGATGTCGGCATGCTGCGCGAGGGAAACGAGGACTCGGCGTACGCGGGCGCGCATCTGCTCGCGGTCGCCGACGGGATGGGCGGCCATGTCGGCGGCGAGATCGCCAGCGCCGCCGCCATCTCCGAACTCCGCAAGCTCGACCATGACCTGCCCGCGCCCGAACTGCTCGCCGCACTGGAGCACACGGTCAAGGCGGCCAATGACAACCTGCACCGGATCGTGGAGTCGGATCCGGCGCTGCAGGGCATGGGCACGACCCTGACCGCGATGCTGTGGGCGGGCAACCAGGTCGCGCTGGTCCACATCGGCGACTCGCGCGCCTATCTGCTGCGCGACGGCAGCCTGTTCCAGATCACCCACGACCACACGCTGGTGCAGTCGCTGGTGGACGAGGGACGGATCAGCCCCGACGAGGCCGCCTCGCATCCGCAGCGCTCGCTGCTGCTGCGCGCCCTCGACGGGCGCGGCGAGGTCGATCCCGACCTGTCGCTGCGCGAGGGCAAGGCGGGCGATCGCTACCTGCTGTGCTCAGACGGGCTGTCCGGTGTGGTCACCGCGGAGACGATCTTCCAGGTGCTGACCGACATCGACGATCCCGAGCAGGCGGTCCGGCAGCTGATCGACCTGGCCAACCGGGGCGGCGGTCCCGACAACATCACGTGCGTGGTGGCCGACGTCGTCGAGCTCGGCCAGCAGCCTCCCGCGGCGCCCCCCGGGCACGCGGTGGGCGCGGCGGCCAACTCGCGTCCGGCCGACTCGCCCGGTGGCCCGGGCGCCGCGGCCGTTCCCGCCGACACCCCGGCCGGACGGGCCGCGCAGCTGCGCGACACGATGCCGCAGCCGCCGGTGGTGGTCGACGAGATGCCGCCGCCGCAGCCGTACCCGATGAACGATCCGCGGTCCGCGCCGCCGCAGCCGGGGGCGATGGCCCAGCCCGCCGCCGCGCCGCGCCAGGCGGGCGGCGGTGTCCGCAAGTGGGCATGGCTGATCGGTGTCGTCGGGGTGGTGGTGGTCGGTGTGGCCGCCGTCGGGGTCTTCACGGTGCAGAGCATGAAGAGCGGCTACTACGTCGGCGCGGAGGGCGGCAAGGTCGTCCTCTTCCGCGGCACCACGCAGGAGATCCCGCTGCTCGACATGTCCGAGCCGGCCCCGGCCGCGGAGCAGCTCAACCCTCCGATCCTGGTGGCCGATCTACCGGAGACCAGCCAGCGGCGGGTCAAGGACACCTACACGGTGTCGTCCAAGGACAAGATCAAGGAACTGAACGGGGTCGTCTGCAGGTACGTCCTCACCCCCGAGCGCGGCAAGGTCGTCGTCGTCAAGGGCAAGGACCGGCAGGACTGCAAGCAGGGCAAGGCCAAGGAGAGCGATCTCGCGCTGGCCGAGCTGCCCGACAGCGACGCTGCCGCCATCCAGGACGGCAAGCGGGCGTTCATCGGGCTGCCGGCGGCCGAGGCCGAACTCGCCAAGCTCGGCCAGCGCAGGGACGCGTGCAAGGGCGACCAGACGGAGATCAAGGACTGCCCATCCGCTGGGGGGCGATCGTAAGTGAGTTCGGTCGGGGAGCAGATCCGGGCGCAGATTCCGTTCCAGCGGCGAAACGCGGCCTCGCTGGCGTTGCTGATCTTCGCGATGGTGCTGACGCTGGCGGCGATCGCCGAGGTCGGGCTGGCCCGTGACGGCAAGATCCCGGCCGGGCTGTTCGTCTACGGCGGCGGCCTGGCCGTGCTGTCGTTCATCGCGTTCTTCGCGCAGACGAGGTTCGCCCCGTACGCCGATCCGCTGCTGCTGCCGCTGGCGGTGGCGCTGAACGGCATCGGCCTGGCCACGATCTACCGGCTGGACCTGGACACCAGCGTGGACAAGCAGCCCGCGCTGCTGGACGGCACCGCGGCCAAGGACGCCGCCGACGCGCCGTCCCAGCTGATGTGGACCTTCGTCGGGATCATGCTGTTCGTCGCCGCGGTGTTCATCATGCGCGAGACCGACAAGACCGACGCCAAGCTGTCGTTCACGCCCAAGACCGCGCAGCGCTACACCTACCTGATCGGGCTGGGCGCGATCATCCTGCTGCTGCTGCCGATCGTGCCCGGCATCGGCCGGCAGATCAACGGCGCCCGGGTATGGATCTCGATCGGCGGGTTCTCGGTGCAGCCGGGCGAGTTCGCCAAGCTGCTGCTGGTGGTGTTCTTCGCCGGCTACCTGGTCAACAAGCGGCAGGCGATGTCGCTGATCGGCAAGAAGATCGGCCCGTTCAGCCTGCCCCGGGGCCGCGACCTCGGCCCGATCATGATCATCTGGATCTTCTGCCTCGGCGTGCTGTTCGTCCAGAAGGACCTGGGCACCGCGCTGCTGTACTTCGGCCTGTTCGTGTCGATGCTCTATATCGCCACCCAGCGGGTCTCGTGGGTCCTGATCGGGGTCGGCCTGCTGGCGGTCGGCATCTTCGTCGCCACGCTGCTGCCGTTCATGGGCCACGTCAACCAGCGGATCGACATCTGGCAGAACCCAAAGCCGTACTTCGACGGCGGCTGCCTGCTGGAGAGCGGCCGGGTCGTCCCGGTCAACCCCGACACCGAGATCTTCAAGCGGATGGCCGCCGCGGGCAAGCTCTCGCCCGGCCTGTCGGCGTGTGCCGAGCTCGGCGGCGAGTACTCCGACAGCGCCCAGCTGATGAAGGGCCTGTACGCGCTCGGCCAGGGCGGCGTGCTCGGTACGGGGCTCGGCCAGGGCGAGCCGTGGAAGACCCCGCTGTCGTTCAGCGACTTCATCTTCGACTCGATAGGCGAGGAACTCGGGCTCACCGGGTTGATGGCGTTGCTGCTGATATACGCGCTGATCGTGCAGCGCGGCATGAAGACCGCCATCGCCGCACGAGATCCGTTCCTGAAACTGTTCGCGGGGGGTGTGTCGTTCGTCCTCGCGCTGCAGGTGTTCGTCATCGTCGGAGGTGTCACCAAGCTGATCCCGCTCACCGGCCTGACGACACCGTTCCTGTCCCAGGGCGGTTCCTCGCTGATGGCGAACTGGATCCTCATCGCGATCCTGGTACGGATGAGCCACGACGCGCGCAAGCCGGCGCCGCAGGCCATCCAGGACGAGGGCATGACGCAGGTCGTGAGCCTGCGATGACCCGCCGACGCGCGACCGAGCGGCGCGCCACCGAACCGAGCGCGACCGAACGACGCGTTCTCCAGACATGACCATGGGCGCCGAGGGGAGCGAGACACCATGAACATGGACAAGCCGCTGCGCCGGGTCGCGATCTTCGCACTCCTGCTGTTCTTCGGGCTGATGGCCCAGGTGAACTACGTGCAGGGCAGCCAGGCGGAGGCGCTGCGAACCGACGACAACAACGCCCGGCAGTACGCCGACGTGTTCAACTCGCCGCGCGGTCAGATCACCGCCGGTGGGCAGGTGCTGGCCAAGTCGGACCTGACCGGCAAGGACAACCCCAAGTACGGCCGTTCGTACAAGGACGGGCTGATCTACTCGCCCGCCACCGGGTTCTTCAACGGCGGCGCCTCCAAGGTCGAGATGGCCTACAACTCGCTGCTCGGCGGCAAGGACAAGCGGATCACCCAGCAGCGCTGGTTCGACTCGTTCATCGGTAAGAAGGCCGAGGGCGCCAACGTCGAGCTGGCGCTCAACCCGAAGGCGCAGGCGCTCGCGTACTCCCGGCTCAAGGGCAGCACGTCCCGGCGCGCCGGTGCCGCGGTGATCGACATCGAGACCGGCGCGATCGTGGTGCTGGCGTCCTTCCCCTCGTTCGACCCGAACGAGGTCGCCCCGCAGACGGGGCTCAAGGGCGGCAAGCGGCTCGAGGAGCTGGAGAACAAGCCCGGCGTGATCAAGCCGCTGATCGACAACGCGATGAGCCAGACGTTCCCGCCCGGCTCGACGTTCAAGACGGTGACGGCCGCCATCGCGATGGAGCAGATGAACCTCACCAGCGGCAGCACGGTCAACACCGGCGCGCTGGTCCTGCCCGAGTCCAACCGGCCGCTGCCCAACTCGCACGACACCGGCCAGTGCGCCGGTCAGGCCCCGCTGCGCGGCGCGTTCGCCGAGTCCTGCAACACCACGTTCGCCAAGCTGGCGATGGACATGGGCATCGAGCGGCTCAACCAGGGCGCCAGCAAGTTCGGTTTCAACAAGCGGGTGGAGGTCGAGCCCGACCTGTTCGCCGCCGAGAGCGACGTCCCGGTCTCGATCAAGAACGCCCAGGGCGAGACCGTCGAGACCGGCCAGGACGGCACCGCCCGTTCCGGTATCGGCCAGGAGAACGTGCGCTCCACCCCGCTGCAGATGGCGATGGTCGCCTCGGCGGTCGCCAACGACGGCAAGATCATGAAGCCGTACCTCGTGCAGAAGGTCAGGGCCCAGGACCAGAGCGAGCTCTACAACGCCGATCCGGTCCAGTTCTCGCAGGCGATCAAGCAGGACACCGCCGACCAGCTGGCCGACATGATGCGGGCCGTGGTCACCGAGGGCACCGCCAAGAACCTGGCGCAGTTCAACATCGCCGGTAAGACCGGTACCGCCGAGCAGGGCCCCGGCAACCCCAACGCCCGCTGGTTCGCCGGGTTCGCGCCGATGGACAAGCCGAAGTACGCGTTCGCCGTCGTGACCGAGGGCGCGGGCAGCGGTGGCGAGGCCGCCGGCCCGGTGGCCGGCGCGATCATGCAGGCGGTGCTGCGCAAGTGAGCCATGGCCTCGTCCTGAACGACCGGTACCGGCTGGTGGAACGGCTGGCCACCGGCGGGATGGGCGAGGTCTGGCGGGCCGCCGACCAGGCGCTGGCGCGGGCCGTCGCGGTGAAGCTGCTGCGGCCCGAGCTGATGTCGGACGCCGCGGCCTGCGAACGGTTCCGTTCCGAGGCCAGGTTCGCCGCGGCGCTGCGGCACGAGGGCATCGCCCAGGTGTACGACGTCGGGGCCCAGGAGGGCCGGTCGTACCTGGTGATGGAGCTGGTCGAGGGCGAGCCGCTGGAGGAGATCATCGCCCGGGCGGGCGCGCTGCCGCCGGCGGCGGTGCTGGACCTGATCGCCCAGGCCGGGCGGGCCCTGGCCGCCGCGCACGAGGCGGGCATCGTGCACCGCGACGTCAAGCCCGCCAACCTGATGGTGACCGGCGGCGGTACCGTCAAGATCACCGACTTCGGGATCGCGCGCCGGCTGGCGGCGGCCGTGTCGCAGACCCAGACCGGCATGGTCATGGGCACGGCCTACTACATCTCGCCCGAGCAGGCCTCCGGCCAGGACATCACCTCCTCCGCCGATCTCTACTCGCTGGGCGTGGTGGCGTACGAGTGCCTGACCGGGCACGTCCCGTTCGACGGCGACACCCCGGTGGCGGTGGCGCTGCGGCACGTCCGGGAGGCACCGGCGCCGCTGCCCGAGCAGGTCCCGGCCCCGGTCCGTGATCTGGTGTACGAGCTGCTGGCCAAGCTTCCCGACGGACGGCCCGCCGACGCGGTGGAGACCGCCGAACGGGCGCTGGACATCCGGGACAAGGCCGGAATAGTCGGTCCCGGCCTGCGCCGCTGGACGAGCCGGATCGGCGGCAGGCCCATCCCGGGCCTTCCCGCCGGCGGCCGGCCCGCCGAGCCGGGCGAGAGGCAAAATTCCGGTCAAGGGCGTTGGTGGGCTTCCGGGGGGAGCCTGGCGGACGCCTCACCGGTGGCGATGACCGAACGGCTGCCGATACCGGGCCGTTCAGAACATAACGATCCCGGCACGGGCGGGCCTTCCGGGGCCGCCGGCGAATCTCCGGGCGAATTGCCGGAATTTGACGTGAAACGCAGTGCGGATAGCCTCGCTTCGGAGGATCCCACCCAAGGGACCCCCGCCGGGGACGGGACCGCGCGACGGCGCACGGCACTCACCTATGCTTCGGTAGCGGCCGGGACACTATTGCTCGGCGTCATCGTGGTGGGCACAATGTGGCGGGGCCTCGGCACCACCGAGCCCCTCCGGGAGAACCAGGAGAGGCTCCCGGCCGTACAACCGGGCGAGGAGGACCGCGCCCGGCACCTCCCGGCCGATCCGGCGACGCGTTCCATCGAGCGCCGCGACCGGGAGACCAGGCCCTCCCCTACTCGCGACCGTCGCACGTCAACGCCCCGGTACCCCCGTGCGTCCCCTTCACAGAAGCCAACCAGGAAACCGCCCAGGGCCACCCCCAGCGCCCCAGATCCAACACCGAGCCCGACGGAGAGCACCACGACTCCGTCAACTCCGACCCCGGATCCCTCGCCCACCGACAGCGGGGAACTAGGTTCAGAGGACAAGGTGTAGAGGTACGAGGGAAAGTGCACATATGAGTCAACCTCGGCTGCTCGGCGGCCGCTACGAGCTCGATATCGTGATCGGGCGCGGCGGCATGGCCGAGGTCTACCGTGCCCGTGACCTGCGCCTCGATCGCGTGGTCGCGGTCAAGACCCTGCGTTCCGACCTGGCGCGCGACCCCACGTTCCAAGCCCGGTTCCGGCGGGAGGCGCAGTCCGCGGCCTCGCTGAACCACCCCTCCGTCATCGCCGTGTACGACACCGGCGAGGACGTCGTCGGCGACACCCCGATCCCGTACATCGTCATGGAGTACGTGGACGGCAGCACGCTGCGCGATCTTCTCCGGGAGAACCGCGCGCTGATGCCGGACAAGGCCCTGGAGATCACCGACGGGATCCTGCTGGCGCTGGACTACAGCCATCGCGGCGGCATCGTGCACCGCGACATCAAGCCCGCGAACGTGATGCTGACCCGCAATCACGAGGTCAAGGTCATGGACTTCGGCATCGCGCGGGCGATGGCCGACTCCGCCGCGACCATGACGCAGACCGCCCAGGTGATCGGCACCGCCCAGTACCTCTCGCCCGAGCAGGCCAGGGGCGAGCGGGTGGACGCCCGCAGCGACATCTACTCCACCGGCTGCGTGCTGTACGAACTGCTGACCGGGCAGCCGCCGTTCACCGGCGACTCCCCGGTGGCGATCGCCTACCAGCACGTCCGGGAGGAGCCGGTCCCGCCGTCCCAGGTGGATCCGGAGATCCCGCACTGGGCCGACGCCATGGTGCTGAAGGCGATGGCCAAGGACGCCGACCACCGCTACCAGAACTCCACCGAGTTCCGGCAGGACATCCAGCGGGTCCTGCAGGGCCAGCCGGTGTCGTCCACAGCGGCCTCGACCATGCTGATGGGCGGCGGGCAGCCGCAGGGCACCCAGGTCATGGGCTCCGTTCCGGGCCGGACGATGCAGCGTCCCGGCGGCAACGGCTACGACCTGCCGCCGGTCCACTATGACGACCGGATGCCCGAGCGTCGCGGCGGCGGCAACGGCAAGAAGGCCGCCCTCTGGGTGGCGCTCGCCGTGCTGTTCATCGGCGGCGCCGGCCTGATCGGCTGGGCCATGTCGGGCGGCGGCGGCGACGACAAGGTCGCCGTTCCCAGCGCGATCGTGAACGTGTCACAGGACGATGCCCGTGCCGAGCTGCAGAAGGTCGGGCTCGAGGTCGGCGGCGTGACCGAGGACTGGAACGACGAGGTCAAGGAAGGCCACGTCATCAGCACCGACCCGGCACCCGGTGCCAGTGTCGCCAAGGGGACCGCGGTCAAACTCGTCGTCTCCAAGGGCAAGAAGCCACCGGCTCTGGTCGAGGTCCCGAACGTGACCGGCAAGCCCTACGCCGTGGCCAAGCAACTGCTGGAGGCCAGGGGATTCGACGTCAAGCGCGATACGCAGACCGACGACAACGTGCCGCGCAACACCGTCATCCGCAGCGACCCGGGCGGCGGCCAGAAGGTCACCAAGGGCTCGGACGTGACGATCGTGGTGTCGAGCGGGCCCAGCACCATCAAGGTGCCCGACCTGTTCAACACCAGCCAGCGCTCGGCCTGCGGCCAGCTCAACCAGCTCGGGCTCAAGTGCAACGTGCAGCGCGGTCTGGCGCCGCCCGACAAGATGGTCTCTCCCGGCCAGGTCTTCGCCCAGCAGCCCGGCCCGGACGCGACCGTCGCGCCCGGCGACACGATCACCATCCAGGTCGCGCAGAAGCCCTCGCCCACGCCGAGCCCGCCGACTCCCAGCATCCCCGGATTCCCGGACAACGGCTGATCCCCACCTGAACGAACGAACGGGCCCCGACTCTCGCGAGGAGAGCCGGGGCCCGTTTCGGCTTCAGGGCATGAAAGAGGGCCTCCGCCACTCGGGGGCAATGGCGGAAGCCCTCACAATGAACTTCGGATCATGGAGCGAAAGTGTTACGTGTTCCACCAAGTTTTTTCGTGGCGGTCCGGCGAACGGGCCGCCACGAGCCCTCCCGTACCGTAGAAGCGCAGGTCATGAGCCAGTTCTGGAGCAATGCGTGCCCGTGGTCCGACAAGACGGATTCGGGGTGGAACTGAACCCCCTCCAGCGGGCGGAAGCGGTGCCGCAGCCCCATCACCACCCCGTCCTCGGTACGGGCGGTGACCTCCAGGACCGGCGGGACGGTCTCCGGCAGCACGGCGAGCGAGTGGTAGCGCGTCGCCGTGAACGGTACGGGCAGCCCCGCGAAGACGCCGCGGCCGTCATGGTGGATCGGGCTCGTGGACCCGTGCACGATCTCCGGTGCCCGGGCCACGGCCGCCCCGTACACGTGCCCCAGGACCTGGTGGCCGAGGCAGACGCCGAGCACCGGCAGGGTCGCGTCCCGTACGAGATCCAGGCAGACCCCCGCGTCGGCCGGATGCCCTGGGCCGGGGCTCACCAGGATGCCGTCCACGCCCGGGACGTCGCGGGCGGCCACGACGTCCGACCGGTCCCTGACCACGCAGTCGGCGCCCAGCTCCCGCAGGTACTGGACGATCGTGAACACGAAGCTGTCGTGGTTGTCCACGACCAGGACGCGCATGCCGGTCAGCTTCGGCCGGGGGACGGCGAGTCGACCACGCCGTGATCGAACTGCATCTTGGGCTCCAGCCACGGGAAGACCCCGTACCAGAGCAGGGCGACGACGGCCAGCGCGAGGCCGACGGCCACCGCGGCCTTGACCGGCGGGCCGCCGGGCAGCCGGCGCCATATCCACGCGTACATGGGGGGTCTCCTAGCTCTTGACGCTGCCGGCGCGGGGGATCGCGGACGACAGCTCTCCGAAGACGACGAGCCGTTCCGCCGCGGAGTACTCGGGGTGGCAGGTCGTCAGGGTGATCAGCGGCTCGGTGGGCTCGGCCTTGATCCGCATCGGGACGGGCGCGGTCACCTCGACCGCCGTCGGCTCGACGATCTTGCGTCCGGTGACCCGGTAGACGTACTGCTTCTCGCGGGTGTCGATGAGGATCTCGTCACCCTTGCGCAGCTCGCCGACCCGGTTGAAGGGCGCCGAATAGGTCGTCCGGTGCCCCGACACCACGAAGTTGCCGACCTGGCCCGGCATCGCACTGCCCGGGTAGTGGCCCGGCCCCTTGCGCAGATCCGACTGCTTGACGCCCTCGACCACCACGTACCGGTACTTCTTCCCGAACCGGGGGATACGGATCGTGGCGAGCCCCTCGCCCAGGTTCACCTTCTCGTTCGTGACCTTGGACGACTGCCACGCCTTCGTGAGGTCCTCGCTCAGCTGATCCTGCTGCGCCTGCGTGTACCGGCCGGTCCCCCACAGCCCGTAGGTCACGAACAGGAGCAGGACGAGCCCGGCCGTGATGCACAGCTCGCCCAGGCCACGGATGACCACCCGCACCGCGCGTCCTCCCTGTCAGGCACCCTCGTCCGGCACCGTCGCGTACTTCATCGTCACGTTCGCGGTGTACGCCGGCAGCGTCGCCCGGTCCGCGGTGCGTACCGCGTAGCCGAGCCCGTACTCGCGCACGTACCTCTTGTAGACCGAGATCCCGGGAGAGGCCCGCAGCGCGCCGCGCAGCCGTTCCGGGTCCCCGACCGCGGTGATCTTGAACGGCGGCGAGTAGACGACCCCCTGCAAGATCAGCGTATTCCCCACACACCGCACCGCGCTGGTCGAGATCACCCGCTGGTCCATGATCTGCATACCGGTCGCACCGCCCGCCCACAAGGCGTTCACGACAGCCTGCACGTCCACCTCGTGCACCACCAGGTCATCGGGATTCGCCCCGGGGGGCCGCCGCGAAGCATCGTCGAGCGTGACCCGTACCGCCGAGCCCTTGAGCGGAGCGAACCCGGCCCGTACCGCCAGGGCGTCCGCCCGGCCCCGCGCCTCCGCCACCCGCGCGTCGTGCCGCCCGGCCTGCCGCGCCTTCGCGTCGACCTCACTCCGGAGCCGCCGGTAGTCTGCCCGCGTATGGCGTGCACGGCGCTGCTCGGCGCCGATCAGCTCGGTGAGCCGGGTCCGTCCCTCCTCGCGCAGGTCGGTACCGCGGGCCGTGCTCGCGCTCGCCGCGAACAACGTTCCCGCAAGAAGCGTGAGGGCTGGGATAATGCTTCCCCACGCCGAACGCCGTACGCTGCTCACCAGCGACTACGCTAGCCGACAAACCACCCATGCGCGGACCGGCGCCCCGGCCGCCCAAGGAGACCGAAGCAACGTGGCCAAGTCCAAAGTGCGCAAGAAGGCCGTCTACACGCCGCCGCAGAAGTCCACGGGACCCCAGGTCAGCCCCCGCTGGCTGGTCCCGACGATGTGCACCCTGTGGCTCGTCGGCCTGGCCTGGATCGCGACGTTCTACGTGACCGCCAGCACCGGCACCAACGTCCCGTTCATGAGCGACCTCGGAAACTGGAACCTGGGGATCGGCTTCACCGCCATCATCGCGGGAGTCATCCTGTCGACCAAATGGCGCTGATATCCCTTCGCGATCGCCTGGGCGGTTCGCGCTGCGGCGCTCAGGAGACGTGACGCGCACGGGAACGGGCAGGGCCGTGCCGGGCGTGCCGTGGGCATGCCCGAGGGCCTGAGCGCGCCCTGAGGGGCGCGGTACCCCGTTTCCGGCCGGTCAATCCACGGGAATTATCCACAGGCTGTGGATCCCCCACCTGGCTTGTCCCCAGGTTTTCCACAGACGAGTGGCGAGCAACCGGCATGGGTGCGGACTTTCCGGACCCCGAGGTGCGGTCAGTACGGGGTGATCGAGGCGGTCTTCACCAGGATCAGCGCGATGAGCAGGATCAGCATCGCGACGGTCGCGGCGATGTGGATCGCTTCGCGGCTCTTCTTCGGCGCGTACGCGTAGGCGACGGCCAGGGCGGATCCGACGATCAGGCCGCCCACGTGGCCCTGCCAGGAGATCCCGGGGACCGCGAACGTGATGACCAGGTTGATCACCAGCAGGAACACGATCGGGCCGGTCTGGCCGCCCAGCTTCTTGCCGATGACGAAGAAGGCGCCGAAGAGGCCGAAGATGGCTCCGGAGGCGCCCACGGCGCCGCTGAGCGGGTCGAGCAGGTAGAGCAGGACCGAGCCGCCGAGGCCGGCCAGCAGGTAGAGGCTCAGGAAACGCCAGCGGCCCAGCGCCTGTTCCAGCGCTGGGCCGATCGCCCACAGCGCCCACATGTTGAAGAGGATGTGGGTGATGCCGAACGAGCCGCCGCGCGGCGGCTGGTGCAGGAACATGGACGTGAAGAGGCGGTACCACTGCCCCTCGACCACGCCGACCAGTGCACCGTCCCGGCCCTGGGCGAGGCCGACCATCATGAAGTCTTGGACGACCTTGTCGGACGCCAGTTCGCCCAGGTAGGCCAGGACGCAGATGCCGATGAGCGTGTACGTCACCACCGGCACGCCGGAGCCCACCCGGGCTCCCAGGGCCGTGCGGGGCTGCCTGATGCTCTTGCGGCCCTCGGCCACGCATTCGGGGCACTGGTGCCCGACCGACGCCTCCTGCATGCACTCCGGGCAGATGCTCCGGTCACAGCGGGTGCAGCGGACGTACGTCTCCCGTCCCGGATGCCGGTAGCAGGTCGGCACCGGGGGCGAGGAGGGATCGGCTGTGCTCATGCGGCGGCTCCGTCGGCCTGGCGGTTCTCTCTACCTTCTACGACGACTGGCGGCGCTCGATCGTCACCGATTCGATGACGACATCGTTGGCGGGACGGTCGTTGCGGCCCTTGGGCAGCGCGGAGATCGCGTCCACCACGTTGGTGCCCTCGATCACCTTGCCGAAGATGGTGTGCTTGCCGGAGAGGTGCCGGGTGTTCTGGACGTTGGTGGTGATGAAGAACTGCGAGCCGTTGGTGCCGGGGCCCGCGTTGGCCATGGCCAGCAGGTACGGCTTGTCGAACTTCAGGTCCGGGTGGAACTCGTCCTGGAACTCGTAGCCGGGGCCGCCGGTGCCGCGGCCGAGCGGGTCGCCGCCCTGGATCATGAAGTTGTCGATCACCCGGTGGAAGATCGTCCCGTTGTAGAGCGGCTCCTGCTTCTTCTCGCCGGTCTCCGGATGCGTCCAGGGGCGGGTGCCCTCGGCCAGCGAGACGAAGTTCTCGACGGTGACCGGCGCATGGTCCGGGTAGAGCTGTACGACGATCTTGCCTTGGTTGGTGTTCAGGGTCGCGAACATCTCCTGGGCCACGGTGCCTCCTCGTTGACGTGGTCGATGATCCTTTGCGGCGGGGTTCGCCCGTCCCTCCATGGGAAGGGTGCTGGGACAGGACCTCGCAAACAGGGAGGTTAGCGTGTCCCTAACGATGAGTATCCGCCGGAAGCCGCGAGACGAGGCACTTTCGCGGATGGGCCGTGTTCAGATGGCGTGCAGACAGGGCACGTCGGGCGCGGCTGAGCGGATCATGCCGGCGGCGCAGCGCGGCCGTGATGCCGCCGCCGATCGCCTTCTGGTCGCACGTGGCTGGGGTGCGCCCCGGCTGCTGCGGGCCTCCAGGTTCGTGGAAGGCGAACTCGGGCCGCGGGTGGGCTCGATGCTGTCGGACGCCGCGCGCCGGGTCGAACCGCCCAAGACCGACGGGCAACGCCGGAACGTCGCGATGACGACGCTGGTCGGCGTCATGGCCGTGAGCCTGGCCGGAGCGTTGCTGACACGACGCGGCAACGCGCGGTCGTCGCAGGACGAGGTGGAGTCGGAACGTATCGAGGTACGAACGCCCTGACCACCAGGAAGGGCCCGGTCGATATGACCGGGCCCTTTCGTATGGCCCGGTATCTACCTACCGGTACGGTAACGCCATGTCGCCGAAGACCAGCCTGATCCGCCGGAGCCTGCACGCGGTCGTGCATCGGGGCTGGGAGTGGATCCAGCGGCAGGGTGAGATCACCCCGCAGACGCCCGGCAAGCGGAAGTTCGCGCATCTGGGCGAGGGGGTCTGCATCGGCTTCCCGGTGGGCGCGATCTACAACGAGCCGTGGATCTCCATCGGCGCGCACACGCTGATCGGCACGCACTGCACGATCTCGGCCGGGTTCGTGCCGGGGCTGGACCTCGGCCCGGACGTCATCGTGACGATCGGCCGGAGCTGCTCGCTCGGCCGCGGCACGCACATCGTCGCGCACCAGTCGGTCGAGATCGGCGACGACGTCTTCACCGGCCCGAACGTCTACATCACCGACCAGAACCACACCTACGGCGACACCGATATGCCGATCGGGCGGCAGTGGCCGGAGAACAACCCGGTGGTGATCGGGGACGGCTGCTGGATCGGTACCGGCGCGATCATCCTGCCGGGCACCCGGCTGGGCCGGAACGTGGCGGTGGCCGGCGGCGCGGTCGTCCGCGGCGAGTTCCCCGACCACTCGGTGATCGGCGGCGTGCCCGCCAAGGTGCTGCGGACCTACGACGCCGAAGAGGGCTGGCAGCCGCCGCTGCGCTCGGCACCGCTCATGTCGCTGGACGAGCTGGCCGCGCTGTCGGTGGACGGGCTCGACGGCCTGCAGATCCTGCAGGACAAGCTCCGCGAAGAAGCCGGATGACGAAGGCCCCCGCCCCCAATGGGGGCGAGGGCCTCAATGCTCTCCGTCAGGCCTCAGGCCCTTGGATCAGTTGTAACGGGCCGCGCGGTGCTCTCCGCCGCCCTGGCGCTGCGCACCGTTGAACGAGCCACCACCGTGTCGGCTGGCGTGCCCCGTCCCAGTGTGACGCTCGCCGTACGACGAACCGCGCCGCTCGCCGCCGCCACTGCCCTCGCTACGCGGGGGACGGGCGCCGCCGCTCTCCTGGCGGTCGTACGAACGGGGCCCACGGCTGTTGAAGCCACGGCCGCCGCCGCTGCTGCCACCACGCCGGCCACCGCCGCCGGGACGGCCACCGCGGCCGCCTTCGCGACGCGGGCGCTCGGGGATGAGCGGGCCCTCGATCGGGATGCCCGACACGGGACGGGCGCCGGTCAGCTTGGCCAGCTCGGCCTCGCCGACCGCGACCCGGGTGCGCGGCGCGTTGATGCCGGCCCGGCGGGTCATCGCGGACGTCGCGCGCACCTGGTGCGGCAGCACCAGGGTGACGACGGTGCCGCGCTCGCCGGCGCGTGCCGTACGGCCGGCCCGGTGCATGTAGTCCTTGTGGTCGGCCGGCGGGTCGACGTGCATGACCAGCGTGACGTCGTCCACGTGGATGCCGCGGGCGGCGACGTCGGTGGCGACCAGGACGCTGATCGTGCCCTCACGGAACTCGGCCAGCGTGCGCGTGCGCAGCCCCTGGCTCTTGCCGCCGTGCAGGCCCGCCGCGCGGACGCCGACATCGGTGAGCTGCTGGGCCAGCCGGTCGACACCGTGCTTGGTCCGGGCGAACAGGATCGTCCGGCCCTCACGGTTGGCGATCTCGGCGGTGACGGCGCCCTTCTCCTTGGGCGCCACCAGCAGCAGGTGGTGCTCCATCGTGTCGACGGACACGTCGACCGAGCCGATGGAGTGCGTGACCGGGTCCTTCAGGTAACGCTTGACCAGGACGTCGACGTCGCGGTCCAGGGTCGCCGAGAACAGCAGCCGCTGGCCGCCGCGCCGGGCCTGGTCGAGGATGTCGGTGACGTCGGGCAGGAAGCCCATGTCGGCCATGTGGTCGGCCTCGTCCAGCACGACGATCTCGACGTCGCTGAGGTCGCAGGCGCCCTGCCGCATCAGGTCCTTGAGCCGGCCGGGCGTGGCGACGACGATCTCGACGCCGCGGCGCAGCGCGTCGATCTGCTTGTACATCGAGGTCTGGCCGATGACCGTCTTGAAGTGCAGGCCGAGCGAACGGCCGAGCGGCTCCAGGTTGGTCTGGACCTGCTGGGCCAGCTCGCGGGTCGGGACGAGGATGAGGCCGAGCGGGCGCTTGGGCGCGGCGCGGCGGCCGGACAGCAGGGCCAGCATCGGCAGGCCGAAGGCGAGGGTCTTGCCGGACCCGGTCTGGCCGCGGCCGAGGACGTCATGACCGTTCATGATGTCGGGGATCGCGGCGGACTGGATCGGGAACGGCGACTCGATGCCACCGCGCGCGAGGGCGGTCACGAGCTCCGAGGGGAGGCCGAGCTCGGCGAACGTGGGGCCGGCTTCGATTTCGGGGCCGACTTCGACTTCGATTTCGGGAGCGGCTTCGGCGACGAGAGCGGCGTCGCTCACGGGAGCAGCTTCGGACACGGAGTCCGTCGCGGGCAGGGCATTACCAGCAGGCACAGATGACACGCATTACCTTCCGAGAGGGGGGCACGTCTCGGGAGGCACCACGATCAGATCAGTGGGCTGCAAGGACGAGCCTGACGCGTACGGCGTCGTAAGAGTGATTCGCTAAGTCTAACGTCGGAGGGACTGTGTTTATTGCTTCGGCGGGCTACGGAGCGCGATTGGCCCCCTCACCTCGCCGCGGTCGCGGGGCGTGACGCCACGGTTCCGCCCCATCCGCAGACCTGCGGCGGATGGTGACTCTCCGGGCCGATCCGGCGTTCGGGAACGGCCGCATCCGATGTAACGCTCCGAGTTCGTGGATTAGTCCGAAGCCACGGTCCCACCTGGGCTCTCGACCGTCTCCCGCGCGACCATCCCCCGCCGGCCCGGTCCACGCCGAACGCCGGCCGCACACCGTACCGACCGCACCCTGATCACAACACGATCTACAATGATCGCCGCCGATCACGCGTCCAGTGCCGCACCGCCACATTCGTGACCATACTCACACCATCAACATCCGCAGGCCACGGTCAGCGGGTCGGGGGAGCGGCGGGCGACACGACCGTCCCCGAGTTCGACCGGAAGCCCCTCGCGCGCCCAGTACTCGAAGCCGCCGATCAGACCCGGCGCCCGCTCGGCGATCCAGCGCCGAAGATCCGAGGGACGGATCAGACCCAAGGTCCGCCGAGCGACAGATCAAAAACGAATCAGGGTGCCCGCACGACCCAAGCGCCCACGCCCAACCGCAAGGTCCACCAACCTCACAGGCGCGACAGGCTCAGCAGGCACCTCAACTGGGACGGACCCCGGGGCGTGCGAGCGCGTCCGAAGGTCCAGCACGAGATCAAAGCCGAAGGCGAGATCGAGGGCTGATCGCGAAGCGATGCAAGCGCGAGCCGCTTGTGCGACAAGCGCCGAGCCGCCAGGCGAGAAGCGCAGCTCGCACAGCCAATGAACACAGTGGAGCCATGGGGATTCGAACCCCAGACCTCCGCCTTGCAAGGGCGGCGCTCTACCAACTGAGCTATGACCCCGGGAATGCCCTCTAGAGGTTATCGCACCCCTGAGAACGGCACGGGTGTGAAGCCTGCGGTGCTTCCGCCACGGCGGGCGGTACGGACCTCAGGCATCACGACCGACCCCGGCGAACGATCCGCCGGGTACAGGTACGGGCCGTGGGTCGCACTGCCGATCGCTCCGCGTCTCATCCGCCGAAGGCGTCATCGACGCGGAGCGATACCAGTGCTCGCCGCGACCGCGAGCGAACCGCCAGGCGAGCCCCGCGACTCGCGAAACGCAATGAAGACGCGTCTCAGCTGTCGGTGGACGTCGCCTCGGTCCACAGGTCGAGCTCGGCGCGGTCCTGCTGCAGCCGACGCCAGACAACGAAGCCACCGAGAGCGACAACAGCGAGTACAAGAAGCTTCTTCACGGTGGGGACCCCTTCACCTCGACTATGAAGCCAAGCCCGGGGGGTTTTCGGATCAGGTGATGCTCCCCCAGGCTCTCCGCAGCCTAGCAACCGATGCCGCACGTTCCGCACCCCGTCCGGGTTATCGGACTGATCGTCCAATTCAGCCGGTGCGGATGCTATGGCCGTGGCGCCATCTCACCGGCCCGCGGAACGGCGGATAATCCGGGCCATGGGCAAGGAGGACGACTTCGGCCTCTGGGAGCGGGAGCTGGACCACGGGCCGTCCGACGCCAGGGGGAGCGGCCGCGGGATGCTGCTGGTCGCCGCGCTGACGGCGGCCGGCTGCGCGGCGCTCATCTCGATGGGGCAGGCACCGCTCGGCGCGGCCGGGCTCGTGCTGTCCTCGGTCATCCTGCTGCTGTGGCGTGCCGGGATGTGACCGGCCGAATCCGGCCAGCCTCGACGGCGTCCCCGGGCGGTGCCCTGGACCGCGCAGGGTACGTGCGATCATCGCCGCCATGGAGATCCGAGGGACGAGGGTCCTGCTGACGGGCGCCACCGGCGGCATCGGGCAGGCGCTGGCCCTGGCCTTCGCGGCGCGTGGCGCCGAGGTGGTGCTCACCGGGCGGCGGGCCGACGTGCTCGAGTCCCTGGCGAAACGGATCGGTGCGCGTGCGACGGCGCTGCCTGCCGACCTCGCCGACCGTGCCGCGCAGGAGGAACTGCTGGAACGGGCCGGGGACATCGACATCCTGGTGGCGAACGCGGCGCTCCCCGGCTCCGGCCTGCTGGCGGACTACTCCATCGATGAGATCGACCGCGCGTTGGACGTGAACCTGCGCGCCCCCATCGTGATGGCCAAGCTCGCCGCCGCGAGCATGGCGGCCAAGGGGCGGGGGCATCTGGTGTTCATGTCGTCGCTGTCGGGCAAGACGGCGTCCGGGAGCACGTCCCTCTACAACGCCACCAAGTTCGGGATGCGCGGGTTCGCGCTGGCCATGCGCGAGGACATGCGGCCGCACGGCGTCGGGGTCTCGACCGTCTTCCCCGGGTTCATCCGGGACGCGGGGATGTTCGCCGAGGCCGGGGTGACGCTGCCGCGCGGCGTCGGTACCCGTTCACCGGCCGACGTGGCCCGCGCGACCGTACGGGCCGTCGAGAAGAACGTCGCGGAGATCGATGTGGCGCCCCTCGGGCTGCGCTGGGGCGCCCTTTTCGGCGGCGCCGCGCCCGTGCTGGCCGCCGCCGTCCAGCGCCGGGCCGGCGGCGACAAGATCACTCAGGCGTTCGCCCGAGGCCAGCGCGGCAAGCGCTGACCCACTCCCGCGCCCGAACCTCCTCCCGGTCAGTGATCCAATGGGAGGGATCGTGAGGGTGTCTTCGTGGGAGTGATGTGAGCATGAGCGAAACGGCCACCGGGCGTTCCGTGGCGGACAGTGGCACGTTCCGGATCGGCGGCGACATGCCGGTGCACCGGCTCGGGTACGGCGCCATGCAGATCACGGGTCCGGGCATCTGGGCGGAGCCCACCGACCGGGCCGAGTGCCTGCGGGTGCTGCGCCGCGCCGTGGAGATGGGCGTCAACCTGATCGACACGGCCGACTCGTACGGGCCGTTCGTCAGCGAGGACCTGATCGCCGAGGCGCTGTACCCGTACCCGGACGATCTGGTGATCGCCACCAAGGGCGGGCTGACCCGGCCGGGTCCGGACGAGTGGCTGCCGGTCGGGCGACCCGAGTACCTGCGGCAGTGCGTCGAGATGAGCCTGCGCCGGCTGAAGCTGGACCGGATCGACCTCTACCAGCTGCACCGCATCGACCCGAAGGTGCCGCTGGAGGAGCAGCTCGGGCTGCTGAAGGACATGCAGAGCGAAGGAAAGATCCGGCACATCGGGCTGTCGGAGGTCTCGGTGGCCGAGCTGGCGGCGGCCCGCGAGCAGGTGGAGATCGTCTCCGTTCAGAACATGTACAACCTCAGCCGCCGCAACGCCGAGGACGTGCTGGAGGTCTGCACCGGCGAGGGAATCGCGTTCATCCCGTGGTTCCCGCTGGCGACCGGCCACCTGGTGAAGCCGGGCGGCACGCTGGCCGAGGCGGCCGAACGGCACGGCGCCACGCCCGCGCAGCTCGCGCTGGCCTGGCTGCTGCACCGCTCGCCGGTGATGCTGCCCATCCCGGGCACGTCCAAGGTCGCCCATCTGGAGGACAACAACGCGGCGGCCGGCATCTCGCTGACCGATGACGAAGTGGCCGAGCTCGAGAAGCTCGCCTGAGATTTACGCCGCGGGAACGGCGACAAATCGCGATTCGCTAGCGATAATCCGGCTCAGCCCACTTGATCAGCGGGCTGAGCCGGCGCGCCGTTGCCGGGCCGATCCCGTTCGCGCGCGCCCCTTCGCGAGGAGGTCCGCGCATGAGGCCCTGCCATCTGAGGACGGCCCGGACGGCCGCGGCCCTCGCCGCCCTCACGCTGCCCGTCGCGTTCGTGTCGGCGATCGCGGGAACGGCCTCGGCGGAGCAGGTCGCGCCGAGCACGGCCTCGGCGGACGCGAAGGTCGTGCCGATCCAGGTCACCGGGGATCCGGCCAGGCGGTTCAACCTCGTGATCATGGGGGACGGCTACGGCGGCGCCGACCTGCCGGCGTTCCGGGCCCACGTCGACCGGCACCTGAACGCGCTGTGGACGATCGAGCCGTTCAAGTCGTACCGCAACTACGTGAACGTGTACGCCGTCGAGATCACCTCGGACGAGTCGGGCGTCAGCTGCGATCCCGCCCTGTCGTCCCCGCGCCGTACGACGCCGCTGAAGATGGCGTTCTGGGGCGGCTGCAAGGAGGCGGGCCCGCAGCGCCTGCTGACGATGGACTCCGGTGCGGCCAAGAATTACGCCGACATGGTGACCGGGACGACGACCGCCAACCGGCAGATCCTCGCGCTCGCCAACAGCGACACCTACGGCGGCGCGGGCGGCGCGTACGCGACGGCTTCCGGCGGCAACGCATTGTCCGCCCTCATCACCCCGCATGAGTTGGGGCACTCGCTCGGTGGCCTGGACGACGAGTACGACTATTACCAGCGCGGTGTCCCCGGAGGCACTTACACAGGACCCGAGCCAGAGTCCCTGCACCACACCCTGCTGACCGAGCAGCAGATGAAGGACCAGAAGCTGAAGTGGTGGCGCTGGCTAGGGGAGCGAAGCGAATCCGGCGGAACGATCGGACGCTACGAAGGCGGTCTCTACTACACCAAGGGCGTCTGGCGTCCTAGCCGGCACTCGATGATGAAGACGCTCGGCTACTACTTCGACCAGCCCGCCCGCGAGCGCATGACGCAGCGCATCTCGTCCAAGGTGAACCTCATCCAGGCCGCCACCCCGAGCAACGAACCGGTGGGCGCGGACCGCGTTCTGTGGCTGGAGACCCTGCACCCGAACCGTCACGAGCTTTCGGTCAGCTGGACGGTCGACGGCAAGCCGGTACGGCACGCGCGCGGCGACCGCAATCTCGACCTACCGCGCCTGCGCCTCAAGCCAGGGACGCACACGGTCACAGCCACTGCCACCGACCCCACGGGGTTCGTCCGCGATCCGGCCGTCCGCGCTTCCGCAGCGCTGACGCAGACGCGTACCTGGGCGGTCGACACCCGGGTGAAGACCCCGCCGGTCGACGTTCCCGTGGACTTCACCGGTACGACCCCGAACGATCGGGCCGTAGGCGCAGACGACGTCGTCCACGCCGACACGACGCATCCCGTACGGGAGATCCCGCGGGTGCGGTGGGAGATCGACGGGCGTCCAGTTCGCGGCGGCGAACGAACCATCGACCTGAGCCGTACCAAGCTCTCCCCCGGTACGCACCGCCTCGTCGCCCGCGTGAGCCGTGCCGGTGAGGACGGCGACGGCGGCGGCAAGACGCGCGAGTGGACGATCGACGCGCGGCAGCCCACGGTGTCGTACGAGCTGTCCGAGGCGACCGAGACCCGGCAGCGGCCCGGACGGCCGCCGGAGTACGTCTTCGACGGGCCGCTCACGATGCGGCTGGCGCCGTCCGACGACCGTCCCGGCACCGTGGTCGGCGAGTTCCGGGTGGACGGGGACGGCTGGTACCACTACTTCGGCTGGCCGACCGACTCCACCGCGCCGTTCCGGTTCACCGAGCGGGGGACGGTGATCGACCACCTCTCGTACGGCGGGATCGGGAAGGGCCGGCACACCATCGAGTACCGGGCCATCGACGCGGCGGGGAACCCGGGCAAGCCGAAGCGGTTCATCGCGACTCTGCGCTGAACGGCGCCTCCGGAGCCGGTGCCGGGGCCGCGGGAGCCGCTCCTGGCTTCCCTGCCATCGGCTCAGGCGCCCCGGGGGCCGGCTCAGACTCCGCCTGGGCCGGCTTGACGGGGCGGCGGACGGTGGCGAGGACGGAGCCGCAGAGGATCAGCGCGAACGCCGCCAGGATCGTGCCGCTGAGCGGCTCGTTCAGGAAGATGACCCCGGCGGTGACCGCCACGGCCGGGCTCACGTACGTGAACACCATGGCCCTGGACGTCCCGGCCTCCCGGATCAGCGCGAAGAAGACCAGGAACCCCAGCGCGGTGCAGATGACACCGAGCGCGGCGAGCGCGGCCAGGACGTTCGGGTCCGGAAGCTCGGCCGGCCAGGTGGCGGCGGCCGGGGCCGCGTAGACCAGCGCCGCGATGATCAGGCAGGCCGTGCTCATCTGCAGGCCCGGTACCTCCCCCAGCCGCCGCGCCGCGATCATCGGGGCGATCGAGTAACCGAGCACGACCAGCGCGATCTCGCCGATCGCCCAGGCGCTGGCGCCGCCGTCGCCCAGATGCGGCGCGGCGAGCACCGCCACCCCGGCCAGCCCGAGCAGCAGCCCGAACCAGCGGGCCGGGCCGAGCCGTTCGGCGTCCCCGGTCAGCCGGGCCAGGATCACCCCGACGATCGGTACCGCCGCGATCAGCAGCCCGGTCATGGAGCTGGACAGATGGCGCTCGGCTTCCGAGAGCAGCGCCCAGGGGCCGAGGATCTCCAGCGCGGCGAACGCCAGGATGGGCTTCCAATGCCGGCGCAGCAGGCCGAACCCGACACCGCGCATTCCCCACAAGGCCAGGGGGAGCAGAACGATGGCGCCCAGCGCGGTCCGCACGAAGACCAGGACGGGCACCGAGACGCCGTCCTCGACCGCCACCTTGATCAGTAGGTAGGGGATTCCCCACAGCACGCTCATGAGCGCGAACAACACCCAGCCGCGACGCGTCAACGCCGACCTCCGCTCCGGTCTTTCCGATTCCCCCTCAGCCTCGTCGCGGGAGGTGGACGCTGTCTTGAACGCTGTTGCGGTACGCGCCCGGCGTGATCCCGAGAACGCGGCGGAACCACCGGTTGAGATGGGCCTGATCGGCGAACCCGACCATGGCCGCCACCTGCGCCGGACGGTACCCCTCCAGCAGCGGGCGCGCCCGCGCGACCCGGTGCTGGGCCAGCCACGCGTACGGCGGCATGCCCATGACCTGCCGGAACGCGCGCACCAGCCGGTAACGCGAGATCTCCAACTCGGCGGCCATCTCGCCGAGCGAGGGCGGGGCGGTGAGCTCGTCCGCGAGTCGTTCAGCGACCGCTCGGGCGATCCAGGACGCCGCCGGGTCGTGCGGCGCCCCGTACCGCGACTCGTCCCGCGCGCCGCCGGTTTGGAGGGGATGTTCGGCGTGCCGGTGGACGAGGCCGCCGAGCAGCCCCAGCACCAGCGACTCGCCTTCGAGCGGCTCCACCAGGCCGGGCTTGCTCAGCAGCCGGTGCGCCGCCCAGATGCCCCGGGCGAGCGGCTGGTCCCGGACGATCGGCTCGCGGAAGCGCGGCGGCGGCCCCGCGAACAGGGCGGGCGGGGGATACAGCACGCGGTACGCGAAGCCCCCGTCATCCGCGGGCCCGCCGGTGTGCGCCTCGCCGGGCTCCAGCATCACCACACCGCCAGGCCCGGTATGGTGCCGCTCGCCCCGGTAGTCGATGACCTCCCGGCCGTCCGTGCACACGCCGATCGAGAACTCCTCGTGGGAGTGCGGCGCGTAGTGCCGGCGGCCGATGCGGGCGGTCATCAGATCCAGCGGCGCGTCCCCGATACCGTCGACCCGGGTCCACACGGCACGGTCCGGCTTGGGTCCTGGCGCGGGCTCGGGTTCGGGCCTGTCGGATTCGGGCCTGGGCTCGGAACTGGATCCGGGCTCGGGTTCCGGCCGTGCGGACGGTCCGGGCCGTGCAGGCGGCTCAGGCGGAGAAGATATGGCGGATCCGCCAGCGGTCGGCGTCACGGCTCAGCTCCGCGATCGCGACCCCGTCGTCCCCGTTGATCCTGACCCGGTAGACCCGTGCCTCCCGCGACGTCCCGTACGTCTTCAGGATCTCGTCCACGGCGTAGCGCGACCCTCGCCACTCGTACGCGGTGAGCCTGCCGGCCGGGTCGTGCACGGCTCGGATCGGCTCGTTGAGAAGGTGCCCCATAGTTCCGCGACCCTAGCACCGATTCGAACTGATGTTCGCAGGTGGGGGGCTTCTCCCGGGCCCCGGAACGGACGGCGGCCCAGGCCCTCACGGTAGGCCCGGCCGCTCGGCCGCGCCGGGAATTCCGCCGTACGGGCGTGGCGCGGACCATGGCTTCATGTCGCCATTAAGTCGCACCGTTCCGGGCTATGTCCAGGGTCGACCGAACGCCCGGATCACCGCCACTCACCCTCGACTGTGGCGGATGTCACTCGACGATCCACAGGCTGGGGGCAACGTCATGCACAGCCGAAAAGCCCTGCTGGAAGGGCCTTTCGGGGAGGGGATTCCACAGCGAAATCCCCAGGAAGAACGGGCTTTCCGGACTCTTCCCCCGGCACCCCCGGCTTCATGATCGTCCCCGTGGTCGCCGCACACCGTCCACACCCTGTGGATAACTTCTGTGCACAAGGTGTGGGTCACGGGCCGCCCCGTTCGTCCACCGGCCGTCCCCCAGCCATGCCGGCCGGTCGTCCACTCGGTGGAGAACCTTGTGACCAGCGCGGACGTGGCCTGATCGGCACCGGTTCCCACATCCCGTTCACAGCCTGTGGGCAACGGAGGTCCACAACCTCACGGAACGGTGGACGACCGTCGCCCACCGTTCATCCCCAGCAGTGTCAACAGCGTCCACATTGTGGAGAACACCCTCCCGGCAGCCCGCCCACCACTCCAGCCGACACACCGCGACGCGACGTCCGGGCGTGACCAGTGCGCGGGCCGCCTCCTACAAGGGCGGCAGCGAGTTCTCCAGGTCGTCCAAGCGAAGGAGCTCGTCGCGTACGGCAGCGCTCTCTTCATCGGAAAGGCCGACGGCGCGGGCCTCCGACACCGACTCCCTTGCGCGAGGCCAGTCCTCCATACGGATGGCCATGTCGGCGCGCATGACGAGGGCCTGTACGAGCTGCGGAGGGGTCTTCGGTACGTCCTGTGCCTTCAGGATGTGGTCGAGCACCTTTGCCGCCGCCTTCGGGTCCTCCTTGGAGTCGCCCAAGAGAGCGGCGTTGTGCATGGCCCGCGCGAACTTCTCCTTGGGCGGCTCGGTGTGCTCGAAGTTGTCGGAGATGGCCTGCCCCACCCGGAGCTGGATGCCGTCGGGGTCGCTCATCAGGAACTGGCGGACGCCGTACGACATGTCCTTCAGCGGGCCGAGCCGGGGCAGCCCGCGGGTGGGGACGCGGCCGAGGGAGGCCTTGAGCCCGCTGCGGAACGCCTCGTACATCTCGTCGACGTTCGTGGTGCTCACGTAGCACATGTGCATGGAGCCGGCGGGATCGTGGCGCTTCCAGCCGTAGAACTGGAGCTGCAGATCACCCCGCCCGACGGAGAGGAAGTGGTTGGGACGGGTCTGCCGCAGGAGCAGCTCGAAGCCGAGGGCCTCGTAGAACTCCCAGGTCTGGTCGATCGATCGGCACGGGAAGATCGGGATCGTGTTCTCGCCCATGCCCGGGAGCGTAGGCTCGCCGGGCTCACTAGTCAAACTTGAATAGCTAAGGCCGTGAACGGCTTGCGCCTCGGATGACCGCCGGCCTCGGATGGCCACAGGCCTCGGATGACCACAGGCCGTGAACGGCTACATCCTTGAACGGCTACAGGGCGTCGAGATCGACCGTTCCGGCGATGGCGAGATGGCCGGCGTCGTTCGGGTGCGCGCCGTCCATGTAGACGTAGCCCGACCGCGGCATCTGCGCGTCGGCCTGAGCGGCCATGGCGTGATCGGCGTCCGCGACCGAGTCGTACGTACCGCTGGTCCTGATCCAGTGGTTGACCTCCTGGCGGACCTTCTCCCCCTCCGGGCTCCAGTACGGGACCAGCGCGCCCTTCATCGGCGGGATCGTCACGCCGATCGCCTTGACGCCCTCCGCGCGCGCGGCCCGGACGAGCGCCCGGTGCCCGGCGATGAGCTGCTCGGACGACACCGGCGGGTTCGGCCGCATGCAGGGCTCTCCGGACCGCACGGCGCCGATGTCGTTGGCACCGAGCGACACGATGACCGAGCGCACCCCGGGCCGGTCGAGCACGTCCCGGCGGAACCGCGTGAGCCCCTTCTCGCCACCGCAGTCCGAGTCGTTGAGCAGCCTGGCGTCACCGATCCCCGCGTTGGTGACCGCGAGCGTACGGTGCGCGGCCGCGAGCCGTTCCGCAAGGTGGTCAGGGAACCGCCTGTCCGCCCCCGCAGTGGAACCGACCCCGTCCACCAGCGCGTCACCGAACGCCACGACCGTGTTCCGATCGCGTGCCACCGGAGCGCCCGCAACCTCGACCCCACTGAGGTAGTACCAGGAGTTGCTCGTCTGGGTGAAAGCGTCCGCCCCCTGGTCCGACAGGTGGTTCCCCTGGGCGCGGTACGACGGCGCCATCGCGTGGCGGTGGAACGTGGCCTGGCCCGTACGTTCCGTCAGCTGGAGCGAAATCGTCAGCCGCTCTAGGGGCGAGGTAGGCAACGCGAGAGAATCGCTGACCGCCTCACGGCCCGCCGGGATGACGACGCTCGCCTTCTCGTCGAACGTCAGATTCCGCAGCGTCTTGGGCCACACCATCCCCCCGCCTGCGGACCTGCCCAAGGTCGCCCCGTCCACATGCAAGGGCCTCGTCCCGTACAGGTTGGACAAGCGGATCCGTACCTGCGCGCCACCCGTACTGAGCCTGATGACCTGCCGAACGGTCTGGTCCTCGAAACCCGACTTCGACCAGTTGGGCCCTCCCAGAGGAGGCTGCACGGCCGTACCCCACGCGCCCGCCCAAGGAGTGGACGTCGAGGCGTCCCGCAACGCCGCCGACACCGTCGAGCGCGCGGGCGAGGTACGCACCATTCCGACGACCAGTACCGCGGCCACCAGGGTGCCCACTGCGATCTGAACGAAGCGTGGCGGAGAAGGGCTCATACAACTGATTCCACCGTTTAACTCGCCCCAGGACAGCAGGGCAAGCTCCACACTTCAGGTGGGGCTATCCCCACCTCAGTCCCACCAGAACGACCACCGATCGGCCTTCACGATCGTCTCGGCGTACTCCTCCAGCGTTCCGTGATCCAGCCAGTTGTCCGGCGAGAACGCGAAATGCTCGGCCGCCACCTGGCAGGCGTGCTCGAACGTGACCGGGGGCCTGGCCACGGAGACCTGCAGCGTCGCGAAGCCGACCGCGACGACCCGTACCCCGAAACGGTCCTCCCAGGACCGCAGCACGGCCGAGATCTCCTGCGTGTGGTTGGTGTGGTTGCACGGACCGTCCCACCCCGCCAGCGTCAGCGCGTCCGCGCCACGGGTCGCCGGCACCAGCCCCAGCAGCCAGTCCCGCTCCCGCGCCAGCGACTCCACGAGCTCCCGCGCGACCTCATCGGCGTCGCTCCCGTCCTCACCCTCGCCCGCCGCCGCGAGGCCCGGCCACGGCCCGTCCTCCTCCGCGGCCGCGTCGTCCCAGAGCCGGCGCAGCACCCCGTTCCCGCTCAGGACATCGATCGTCCCCTTCGGTGCCGGGCTCAGCTCGCCCCCATGCCACGGCCGTCCCGGCTCGCCGTCGAGCGTGTCGAGAAGCAGCGGATAGAGCCCCGTCCCGGTCCGGCTCCCGAACGCCTGGAGCCAGTGGCGTCCCGCGTCCGGAAGCCGTTCGTCCGACACCCAGAGCGCCTCCCGCGACCACGTCGGATCGTCGAAGTAGTCCGGGTCGGGCCCCACCAGGGCACCGGAGGGCAATCCACCAGGGAGGTTCTCAAACGCGGATCCACGAGACATGCCGAGCAATCTAACGCCCACCTCGCGAGCAGCGCGGCGTTCTGAACGGGAAGGGGCGGAAACGGGTGATGTCGCATCGGTAGGGTGCGCCGTTACGGGGACGGTGCCATCGCCGTGCCTCGTGAACGGAACGGATCCGAACGGGAGGGACGGCGTTGAGCGAAGAGCTGGATCACGTGTTCGGCCAGTTGGTGAAGCGCAGCTGGCAGCGGTTCGACGAGCAGCGGATGACCCAGGAGATCGACGATCTGCTGGTCGGTGCCGTGGTGACCGCGATGGTGGCGGAGGGCAACTCCCTCATCGACCTGAACTCCAACGGCAGTCATCACCATCTGCGTTTCGAGAACCCCCGCGACAAGCATCGCCTGCTGTTCCAGCTCGGCCATGCCACCGGGAACGTCACGGCCGCCAAGACACTCGGCCACTACGCCTCGGTCCAGATGGGGTACGGCGAGCACGTCAAGGACACCCGTACGGTCTGGCAGGCCCTGAAGTCGGAGGTCAAGAGCGGCTTCCTGGACGTCGGCGAGCCCGGTGTGATCACCGTGGACGCCGATCTCACGACCGGCTACGTGTACGTGCAGGTGGAGCTGCTGCTCGACCTCGAACCGTACTTCGCCGACCACTACACCGTCAGGTACCCGCTGCTGCAGCAGCATCTCTCGGCGGTCCGGCAGGCGCTCGCCAAGTACCTGCACGGGCGCCTGGCCGTCACCGGCTGACCGGAACCGCACGCGATCCACGGAGGTCCAGATGCTGTCGATGATTTCCAAGTTCAAGAACAACGCCGAGGCCCGGGAGAGCAAGGACGAGAACCTCATCGGCGAGATGGTGTTCGCGATGGCGCACCTCGGCTGCCCCGCCATCGGCTTCAGCGCCGGAACCGACCTGCAGTACGTACGGTTCAAGCCGGTCAAGGACGACGTCCTCTACAGCATGACCGTGATCCTCGACCGCAAGACCGGTGACAGCGTCCTGCAGCAGGCCGTCATCGGGAGCAAGGCCACGCTGACGTTCGTGGCCGAGGTCAAGAACCTCCTCGCCGACCCGGACGACCTGGTCGCGATGTTCAAGACCGACATGGCCAACCTCTTCCGCAACCCGTGGCTGGGCGACGTCAAGCTGGACCACCAGCTCAACTCCGTGACGGCGACGAAGAAGCAGATCGTGGACATCGACGAGCTTCTCGGCGCCGACCCGGCGAGCCGCGAGCGCCTCAGCGGGCTGCTCGGCGGCACGATGAGCGAACTGCGCCGGCAGCTCGTCCCGTACAAGAAGTGACGCGATGGCCCTGCCGTCCGCAGGGCCCCGAGGTCGCGGAATATCCACATGTGGATGAGGTTCATCCCCAGATCCGAAGCCCCAGGGTCGGCCGCAATCCACCGCTCATCCCCCGGTCCCGCAGGGCAGGTCGGCCGCAGTCACGCGGCTGACCTGCCCTAACGTCGAACGGTCAACAACCGTCCACAGACTGTGGATAACCATCTTCCACAGTCACCGTGAACGGTCGTCCCCAGGTCAGCGCCGGCGTCGCCGGTACGCGACGGTCGCAGCCGCCATCAGCGGGGCCCAAGCCACCAGCGGCAGATACGTGAAGCCGACCAGCAGGCTCCCCACCTCGGTCATGTCCGGGTGGGGGATCGCCCACCAGAAGAGGAGCTGGGTCCACAGGACCGCGTGCACTCCGACGGCGATCCACGCGGGGATCACCACGGCCTTCACCGGGATCGTCCGTCCACCGGCCCTCGGAACCCACCGCGGCACCACCTCGCCCCAGCGATACACCAGCCCGAGCGTGAGCACGGCCGCGATCTCCGCCAGCACGCTGAGCGCGATCAGGTAGAGGGGGCCCGCCGGCCCGGGCGTGACCACGGTCCGCCGCTCCGCGGCCGCCGTCAGCGGGACGGCACCGGCGCCTGCCGATCGATCTCGCGGCAGAGAACAGTGATCATCTCTTCGAACGCCTCGTTGCCGTGCTTGCCGATGAGGACGCCGTAGAGGTCCTTGCGACTGGCCTCCCGCACCATCCAACTGAGGGTCGTGTGCGAAACCTGGCGTCCAGCGGCCAGCGCGTCATGGGCTTCGCGCGACACCCTCATCAGCTCAGGAAAGGCCGCGGACTCCGCCAGGATCATGCGTGCCGCATGGGTGAGATTCATGCGAGGAGTCTAGGCGGGCACTGTCGATTTCACCCGCGGCCGTTCGTGTAGGGGGTGAGAGGAAGGAGCACCACCATGCGGAAACTGACGGCCATCGAGTTCCTGTCCGTGGACGGCGTCATGCAGGGCTACGGCTCGCCCGACGAGGACCCCTCAGGCGGGTTCAGGCACGGAGGCTGGGCGGCCGACTACGCGGCCGACGAAGAGCTCATGGCGGCCAATGCCGAGAGCCTGTCCGCCGACAGCGCCTACCTGTTCGGGCGCCGAACGTACGAGAAGATGGCCGCCTTCTGGCCGACCGGGCCGAGCGACGTCCCGTTCACCTCGCACCTCAACAACTCCCCGAAGTACGTGGCCTCGACCACGCTGCGAGAGGTGTCCTGGCAGAACACGACCCTGCTCGAAGGCGACGTACCGAAGGCGGTCACGGAACTCAAGCACGAGCAGGGCGGGGACATCGTGGTGCTCGGCAGCGGCATGCTCGTTCAGACCCTCATGAGCCACGACCTCGTCGACCGGTTCACCCTGCTCGTCCACCCGCTCCTGCTGGGCGGCGGCAAGCGGCTGTTCCCCGACGACCAGCAGATGAGAAGGCTGCGGCTCATCGACTCCAGAACGACGAGCAAGGGCAACCTCACCCTCACCTACCAACTCGCCTGACGCCCCAGAACGGCCACACCATGCGAGCCTAAGCCGACGGATGCGCGCCGGGTGTTGCTGTCACTACTGCTGCAAAAGCCCCCACCCGACGCCGGGTGGGGGCTTTTGGTGTGGTGGGCGTAGGAGGACTTGAACCTCCGGCCTCATCCTTATCAGGGATGCGCTCTAACCGACTGAGCTATACGCCCGCTGTGCCGTCGCCTTGCGGCGCAACGAGAGATTACCCCATCAGGCAGGGCGATCGGTAATCGATTGCGCCAGGGCGGCGGCCAGGGGTCACTCGGCCTCCTTGAGGGTGACCTCGATACCTCCGACCAGGTCGGCGGCGAGGTTGTAGATGACCGAACCGACCGTGGACAGGGCGGTGATGAGCAGGACGTTGAGGGCGCCGACCAGGATCGTGTAGCCGAAGACGCGGAAGAAGGAGAACCAGCTTCCGGCGTCCAGGCCGCCGCTGGTCTCGCCCTGGCGGCGGGTGAGGTCGGAGACCGTGTCGCTGATCGCCGAGAAGACGCCGAGGCCGGACAGGATCGAGTACAGGACGATCACCGCGACCAGCAGGACGACGAAGCAGACCAGCGACATCACGAAGCTGAACTTCATCACCGACCACGGCTCGAGCCGGGCCAGCTGCAGCTGGGCCTTGCGCGCGCCCTTGCCCGATGACGACGTCTTCGTGGGCTTGCTGTTCTTGAGGACGGCGCGGGCGAAGCCCGAGGCGGCCTGCGCCGGGCCCGAGGGGGGCGGCTCGGCGAAGCTCGGGCCCGAGGGAGCGGAGCCCTGCGAGCCAGGACCGGAAGGCGCGGAGCCCGGGGCACCCGGGCCGGGCGTGGCGCGGCCCGACGGGGCCGGGCCGTTGGACGAGGCGCCGGACGGGCCGGGGGCCGGTGCTGACGGGGTCTCGCTCGCCACCCGGCGGCTGGAGACCGAGCCGCCGGGCTCAGCGGGCGTGGTCCAGCTCGGCTCCGAACCGGCCGTGTCCTTGACCGGGGCTATCACCGGTGCTTCCGGCTCCGCCTCGGCCGGCGGGTCGGCCGGGGCGTCCACCTTGTCCGCGGGTTTGTCCGCGGGCTTGTCCGCGGGCTTGCCTGCGGGTTTGTCCGCCGACTTGATCGCGGGCAGATCGGTCTTGGTCTCCTCGGCCGGAGTGATCTCCACGGTGGCCTCGTCGCGGCCCGGCTTGGCGGCGGAGGCGGCCACGGACCTCTTCGGCTTGCCGCCCCCGGCAGAGTCGCCGGAACCCTTGCCGGCACTGCCCTTGTTCTTGCCGGACTGGGTGCTCACGTGTCCTCCTGGCGCAGGCCGTGACGCCCGGGTCCGATCAGGACCCGGGGATCACGGCCCGGCGGCTCGGGGACGGGCACGGGGCCGTCATTCACCGACGTTCCCCTCGCCCGCCTCGGTCTCCGTGTCCACTACCGTCTCGGTGTCCACGTCGGTCTCGGCGTCCACGGCGGTCTCCGTGTCCACGATGGACTCTACGTTCCGGGCGATGGCGACCACGCTGTCTCCCTCGGCGAGGTTCATCAGGCGGACCCCCATGGTCTGCCGGCCGGACTGCTTGATCTCCGCCGCGGTGGTACGGATGACTCCCCCGTTGGACGTCATCGCGAACACCTCGTCGTCGGGGCCGACCATCAGTGCCCCTACCAAGTTGCCGCGATTTTGCACGATCTTAGCGGTGAGTACGCCCTTACCCCCACGTCCCTGGGCGGGGTACTGGTCGACCGGGGTGCGCTTGGCGTAGCCGCCCTCGGTGGCGACCAGGACATCGCGCTCGCCGGGCTGGGCGACCAGCATGTTCAGGACGTCGCCCTCGTCGAACCGCATTCCGATGACGCCGCTGGTCGCGCGACCCATCGGACGCAGCGACTCGTCGTCGGCGCGGAACCGGATCGCCTGGGCACCGGTGGAGACCATCAGCAGGTAGTCGTCCGGCGAGACCAGCCGGGCGGCGATCACCTCGTCGTCGTCGACCAGGTTGATGGCGATGATCCCGCCGGTACGGGGCGAGTCGAAGTCGCCCAGGGCGGTCTTCTTGACCCGGCCCCTCTTGGTGGCCAGCACGAGGTACGGAGCGACCTCGTAGTTGCGCAGGGCCAGCACCTGGGCGATGTGCTCGTCCGGCTGGAAGGCCAGCAGGTTGGCGACGTGCTGGCCGCGGGAGTCGCGCGCGGAGTCGGGCAGCTCGTACGCCTTGGCGCGGTAGACCCGGCCCTTGTTGGTGAAGAACAGGATCCAGTTGTGCGTCGAGGTGACGAAGAACTGGTCGACGATGTCGTCCTGCTTGAGCTGCGCGCCGCGCACGCCCTTGCCGCCGCGCCGCTGCGCCCGGTAGAGGTCGGTCTTGGTGCGCTTGGCGTAGCCGCCGCGGGTGATGGTGACGACGACGTCCTCTTCGGCGATGAGGTCCTCGTAGGAGACGTCACCGTCGAACGGGATGATCTGGGTGCGCCGCTCGTCGCCGAACTTCTCGACGATCGGGGCCAGCTCCTCGCCGACGATCCGGCGCTGCCGGTCGGGCGAGCCGAGGATGTCGTTGTAGTCGGAGATCTCCGCCATGAGCTTGTCGTACTCGTCGGTGATCTGCTGGCGCTCCAGGGCGGCCAGCTTGCGCAGCTGCATGTCCAGGATGGCCTGCGCCTGGATCTGGTCGATCTCCAGCAGCCCCATCAGGCCGCGCTGCGCCTCCTGCGCCGACGGCGAGCGCCGGATCAGGGCGATGACCTCGTCGATCCGGTCCAGCGCCTTGAGCAGCGCGCGCAGGATGTGGGCGCGCTCCTCGGCCTTGCGGAGCAGGAACCGGGTGCGGCGGACGATGACGTCGATCTGGTGCGCCACCCAGTACCGGACGAACTGGTCGATCCGCAGCGTGCGCGGCACGCCGTCGACCAGCGCCAGCATGTTGGCGCCGAACGTCTCCTGCAGCTGGGTCTGCTTGTAGAGGTTGTTGAGGACGACCTTGGCGACGGCGTCGCGCTTGAGCACGATCACCAGCCGCTGACCGGTACGGCCGGAGGTCTCGTCCCGGACGTCGGCGACGCCGTCGAGCTTGCCGTCCTTGACCAGCTCGGCGATCTTCAGCGCGAGGTTGTCGGGGTTGACCTGGTACGGCAGCTCGGTGACGACCAGGCAGGTACGGCCCTGGATCTCCTCGACCTCGACGACGGCCCGCATGGTGATCGAGCCGCGGCCGGTCCGGTAGGCCTCCTCGATCCCCTTGCGGCCGACGATCAGGCCGGAGGTCGGGAAGTCGGGGCCCTTGACCCGTTCGATCAGGGCCTCGAGGAGCTCCTCGTCGTCGGCGCCGTAGTTGTCCAGGAACCAGCGGACGCCCTCGGCGACCTCGCGCAGGTTGTGTGGCGGGATGTTGGTCGCCATCCCGACCGCGATGCCGGCAGAGCCGTTGATCAGCAGGTTGGGATAGCGCGACGGCATGACGTCGGGTTCCTGCGAACGGCCGTCGTAGTTGGACGAGAAGTCGACGGTCTCCTTGTCGATGTCGCGCAGCAGCTCCATCGCCAGGGGGGCCATCCGGCACTCGGTGTAGCGCATGGCCGCGGCGGGGTCGTTGCCGCGCGAACCGAAGTTGCCGTTGCCGTCGACCAGCGGGTAGCGCATCGCCCAGGGCTGGGCCAGCCGGACGAGCGCGTCGTAGATGGCCGAGTCGCCGTGCGGGTGGTAGTTGCCCATGACGTCGCCGACGACGCGGGCGCACTTGAAGTAGCCCCGGTCGGGACGGTAGCCGCCGTCGTACATCGCGTACAGCACCCGGCGGTGCACCGGCTTGAGGCCGTCGCGTACCTCGGGCAGAGCGCGCGCCACGATGACCGACATCGCGTAGTCGAGGTAGCTGCGCTGCATCTCGACCTGGATGTCGACCGGTTCGATACGTTGACCGGGGTACAGACCCTCTGTGGACACGTCCGTCACTCTGAAAGACCTCTTCTACGTAGTGGTAGGAAGCTCGACCGCGCCGCCATAGCGGTGCCCGCCCGTACCGGGAGCCGCACCCGCGCCGGCCGGGGCGCGGGCGTCGTCAGATGTCCAGGAACCGCACGTCCTTGGCGTTGCGCTGGATGAACTCGCGGCGCGGTTCGACCTCTTCGCCCATGAGCACGCTGAACAGCTCGTCGGCCTGGGCCGCGTCGTCCAGCGTGACCTGGAGCAGGACCCGGTGGTCGGGGTCCATCGTGGTGTCCCACAGCTCGTTGGCGTTCATCTCGCCCAGGCCCTTGAAGCGCTGCACCAGGTCGCGGGGGCGGGGGTCGCGCTTGCCGGCCGTGACACCGGCCTGGATGATCGCGTCGCGCTCCCGGTCGGAGTAGGCGTAGTCGGACTCCGAGCCCCGGGAATCCCACTTGATCTTGTAGAGCGGGGGCTGGGACAGGTAGACGTGGCCGGCTTCTATCAACGGCTTCATGAACCTGAACAGCAGGGTCAGCAGCAGCGTGTTGATGTGGTGTCCGTCGACGTCGGCGTCCGACATCAGGATGATCTTGTGATAGCGGAGCTTGGCGATGTCGAACTCGTCGTGCACCCCGGTGCCCAGCGCGGTGATGATCGCCTGCACCTCGTTGTTCTTGAGGATGCGGTCGATCCGCGCCTTCTCCACGTTGAGGATCTTGCCGCGGATCGGCAGGATCGCCTGGAAGTGGGGGTCGCGGCCGCCCTTGGCCGAGCCGCCCGCCGAGTCGCCCTCGACGATGTAGAGCTCGGTCCGGGACGGGTCGGTCGACTGGCAGTCCGACAGCTTGCCCGGCAGCGAGGTCGACTCCAGCAGGCTCTTGCGCCGGGTCAGGTCGCGGGCCTGGCGGGCCGCTATCCGGGCCCGCGCCGCCTGCGTGGCCTTGTTGATGATCTCCTTGGCCTCGCCGGGGTTGCGATCGAACCAGTCGCGCAGATGCTCGTGGCAGGTCTTCTGCACGAACGACTTGGCCTCGGTGTTGCCCAGCTTGGTCTTGGTCTGGCCCTCGAACTGCGGGTCGGCCAGCTTGATCGAGATGATCGCGGTCAGGCCCTCGCGGACGTCCTCGCCGCTGAGGTTCTCGTCCTTGCCCTCCTTGAGGAGCTTCTGCTCGCGGGCGTAGCGGTTGACGATGCTCGTCAGCGCCGCCCGGAAGCCCTCCTCGTGGGTGCCGCCCTCGGCCGTGTTGATGGTGTTGGCGAAGGTGTGGACGGACTCGGCGTACGAGCCGTTCCACTGCATCGCGATCTCGAGCGACATGCCCTCGGTGTCGTCACCGAAATAGACGACCGAGTCGTGCACCGCGTCGCGCTTGCTGTTGAGGTAGCGGACGAAGTCCTCGATGCCGCCCTCGTAGAGGTAGGCGACGACACGCGGCTCACCGTTGATGTGGTCGGGCCGCTCGTCCCGCAGCGTGATGGACAGGCCGCGGTTGAGGAACGCCATCTCCTGCATCCGGCGCGAGAGCGTCTCGAAGTTCCACTCGGTGGTCTCGAAGATGGTCGCGTCCGGCCAGAACGTGATGATCGTGCCGGTCTCGTCGGTCGGCTCGCCCTTGGCCAGCTTGGTCTGGGGGCCCTCCCAGTTGTAGGTCTGCCGCCAGACGTGGCCGTCCACCCTGACCTCGGCCTCGAGCTTGGAGGACAGCGCGTTCACGACCGCGGAGCCGACGCCGTGCAGACCGCCGGAGACCGCGTACGACTTGCCGTCGAACTTGCCTCCCGCGTGCAGCGTGGTCAGCACCAGCTCGATGGCCGGGCGCTTCTCGACCGGATGCTCGCCCACCGGGATGCCGCGGCCGTTGTCCTCCACGCGGACGCCGCCGTCGGCGCGCAGGGTCACCACGATCTTGTCGGCGTACCCGGCCAGCGCCTCGTCGACGGAGTTGTCGACGATCTCATAGACGAGGTGGTGCAGGCCCCTTTCGCTGGTCGAGCCGATGTACATGCCCGGGCGCTTGCGCACCGCCTCGAGACCTTCAAGGACAGTGATCGAACTAGCGTCGTACGCCAAAGGAGATCCTCCTGCCGGGGATGCCCGTCGCCCGCGCGCGAACGCGGCGTGCCCCGTAACACACATAAGGGCGCCCTCGCGCCTCTGGTCCAACGGCCAGAGACCCGGGCGACCCATGGCGGCGCAGCATCCTGAACCCACTGAACATTCTACCGGGTCGCGGACCAAAAAGTGGCACTGACGGGCGCTGTGTGCGCGTGTGGCGGGCGGGGAGGCCTGGAGATGCATCCCCCCACAGCCCCTGGGGGGTTCTGAGGCCTACGGCGCGCTCGCAGCGAAATTCATCTGGCGCCACACCGAACAGATGTTCCCACGCGGCGGCCACCTGCCGTAGCCGAATGATCACGTTCCGGTGCTGGTCCATGCCTTCCCTTGTGCTGGTTCGCTCCGCGGGCCTCTTGCGAACGAACGCTGTCACATGGCACTGACACTTCGTGGTCGGCGAGTGCCGATCCGGTCACCCAGGGTGCCCGCGCCGCCGGCGGGCGGGTCAGCGAACGCGCCAGGCGCCGGTACGGCGCGGGCCGGAGGACGGGCCGACGACCTTCACCTTCCGGACGGTCCCGTGCCCGAGCTCCTCGTTCAGGCGCCTGACCAGGGTGGACGCGAGCAGGCGCAGCTGGGTCGCCCAAGTCGTGGAGTCGGCGACGACCGTGAGTTCGCCGTCCTCGAACCGTTCGGGACGGGTGTGCTCGGCCAGTTCTGGGCCCACGATGCCCGCCCAGTTGCCGAAGACGCCGCCGACGGCGGCGCGCTGCTCCCACCCGCGCGTGGCCATCAGCTCGCGTATGGCGGCACCGAACGCCTTGGGGTCGCCCCCACGCCCGGGGTCTCGTACCCCTATGGGGCGCGGCCCCTTGCGCTTCCCCTGCCCCGGTACGGAACCGCGCTTGCGGGCATCCGCCTTGGCCTGGGCCAGCGCCTCGCGGGCCAGCTCGATACCGGACTTGGCGGGTGGTTCCGCCGGTGGTTCCGGAGCGGAATTCACCGGCTCGGGGGAGTTATGCACACCCTGTGGATCGTCATTGTCACTCACGAGTCACCTGCCCGTCCGAGACGGTATAGGAGCCGCCGGTCAGTTCGGCAGGGACATCGGCGGGAACGGCGGCGGTGATGAGCACCTGTTCCGCCGGCGAGACCATCTCGGCCAGGCGGCTGCGCCGGCCCGTGTCGAGCTCGGCGAACACGTCGTCCAGGATGAGAACGGGGTCGTCGCCGTCGGCGCGTAGCAGGTCGTAGGCGGCGAGACGCAGTCCCAGGGCGAACGACCACGATTCGCCATGGCTGGCGTATCCGCGGGCGGGCAGGTTCCCCAGGCGCAGGACGAGCTCGTCCCGGTGCGGCCCCACGAGGCTGATCCCTCGTTCCATTTCCTGGCGGCGCGCCTCGGCCACAGCGCCGAGCAGTTGCTCGGCCAACTGTGCACGGTCTGTGGACAACTCGATGTCACCCAGCGAGCTCTTGTAGATGAGATCGGCGATGCCGCTGTCCGGAGCGAGCGCCGCGTACGAGCGCGCGACAAGTGGGCGAAGCGCCGCGACGAGTTCCAGCCGGGCCGCCAGAAGCTCCGCCCCTGTACGGGCCAGATGGGAGTCCCACACGTCGAGCGTGGCCAGCACTTCCGTGCCTGGCGCGCGCCGGTGGGCGGCCGCCGACTTGAGCAGCGCGTTGCGCTGCTTGAGGACACGGTCGTAATCGGACCGCACGCCTGCGAACCGTGGCGCGCGCGCCGTCAGCAGCTCGTCCATGAAACGGCGGCGCTCCCCCGGGTCGCCCTTCACCAGGGAGAGGTCCTCAGGGGCGAACAGCACGGTACGGAGCATCCCCAGGATCTCGCGCGGCCTGGGGACGGGCGAACGGTTGAGCCGCGCCCGGTTCGCCTTGCCCGGGTTGATCTCCAGCTCGATCAGGGCCTTGCGGTCGTCCTTCACCACCCCCGCGCGCACGATCGCCCGCGGGGCCCCCTGGCGTACCAGCGGGGTGTCCGTGGCCGCACGGTGGCTGCCGTGCGTGGCCACGTACGCGATCGCCTCCACCAGGTTGGTCTTGCCCTGGCCGTTCGGGCCCACGAACGCGGTGGCCCCCGGCTCAAGCGCGACCTCTGCGGTGGCGTACGAGCGGAAGTCCTGGAGCGACAGGTGGGCGACGTGCACGAGACACGAGGGTAGAGCCTTCCGGCCGCCGCGTGACCAGCCCCCTGTACCGGTGACCACCCGCTACACGGCTGGGGGCTCCACATCGGCGCCGGGGGAGTCGGCACCCTTGGCGGACTCCACCGCGTGGCCGCCGAACTGGTTGCGCAGCGCCGCCACCACCTTCATCGCAGGGGAGTCCTCCTGGCGGGAGGCGAACCGCGCGTACAGCGACGCGGTGATGGCCGGCAGGGGAACGGCGTGGTCGACCGCAGCCTGGACGGTCCAGCGGCCCTCACCGGAGTCGTTGGCGTATCCACGGATGTCGTCGAGCTGTGGATCGTCGCCGAGTGCGCGGTTCATCAGGTCCAGGAGCCAGGAGCGGATGACCGTGCCCTCCTCCCAGCTGCGGAACGTCTCGGCGACGTTGGTCACCACGTCGCTGGCCTCGATCAGTTCCCAGCCCTCGCCGAAGGCCTGCATCATCGCGTACTCGATGCCGTTGTGGACCATCTTGACGAAGTGGCCGGCGCCGACCTTGCCCGAGTGCACGAAGCCGAACTCGCCCTCGGGCTTGAGCGTCTCGAAGATCGGCATCAGCCGCTTCACGATCTCCTCGTCGCCGCCGACCATCAGGGCGTAGCCGTTCTCCAGCCCCCACACACCGCCGCTGACCCCGCAGTCGAGGAAGCCGATGCCCTTCTCCGCCAGCTCTTCGCCGTGCTTCTGGTCGTCCACATAGTGGGAGTTGCCACCGTCGATGACGACGTCCCCAGCGTCCAGGACTTCGCCGAGCCTGTTGACGGTCTCCTGGGTCGGCCCGCCCGCGGGAACCATCACCCACACCGCGCGGGGTGTGGAAAGCCGTCCGACCATCTCCTCCACAGAGGAGACATCGCTGATCTCAGGGTTGCGGTCGTACCCCACGACGGTGTGCCCACCGCGGCGCAGGCGCTCGGCCATGTTGGCACCCATCTTGCCAAGACCGATGATCCCCAGCTCCATGCTCAACTCCCTGTACGTGCCGTGTACACCGTCGACGTCATGCACGCGTGTCCGCGCATAGGCCTACCCGCACACGTACCCGTGCACGGACGCCTACGCATGGACGCGCGGCCCCCTACGCGCCCGCTCCCCACGCGCCTGCGGACCCTCTCGGCGCTCAGCCGGAGAGCCGGACGGGCATGATCAGGTAGCGGTAGTTGGGGTTCTCCCCGTCCTGCGGGGGCTTGCCGGTGAGCACCGCCGGCTTGGTCGGGGTCGTGAACGAGAGCCGGGCCACGTCCGAGCCGATCGCGGCCAGCCCGTCGAGCAGGAACCCGGGGTTGAAGGCGATGTCGATGTCGTCGCCCTCAAGCGTCGCCTCAAGGGCTTCGACGGCCTGGGCCTCATCCCCGGTCCCGGCCTCCAGCACGACCTCTCCCTGGCTGAACGAGAGCCGTACAGGGGTATTCCTCTCGGCGACCAGGGACACCCGCTTGACCGCTTCGATGAACGCGGCGGTCGACAGCTCCGCCAGGCCCGCGTACTCGCTGGGCAGCAGCGAGCGGTACTTGACGAAATCGCCGTCCAGCAGCCGCGACGTCGTCCGGCGGCCGCCGCCCTCGAATCCGATCATGCCCTCGCCGGCCGCGCCCGCGCCGCCCAGCGCGATCGAGACCTCCGCGCCCGTGGTCAGCGACTTGGCGGTGTCGGCGAGCGTCCTGGCGGGCACCAGGGCGACGGCGGAGAAGTCCGGGCGGTCCGGCTTCCAGTGCATCTCCCGTACGGCGAGGCGGTAGCGGTCGGTGGCCGCCAGCGTGACGGTCTCGCCCTCGATCTCCACCCGCACGCCGGTGAGCATCGGGATCGTGTCGTCCTTGCCCGCGGCGATCGCGACCTGGTTGACGGCGGCGGCGAACTCGTCGCTGCCCACCGAGCCCGCGGCCGGGGGCATCTCCGGCAGCGTCGGGTAGTCCTCCACAGGCATGGTGAGGAGTGTGAACTTCGCGCTGCCACAGCGGAGCATCACCTTGGCCCCGTCCGTGGTCACCTCCACAGGGTGTGGAGGCAGGCTGCGCGAGATCTCGGCCAGGAGCCGTCCGGACACCAGCGCGCTGCCCGGCTCCTCCACGTCGATGTCGGTGGCGACCTGAGCGGACACCTCGTAGTCGAACGCGGAGAGCTTGAGCCTGTCGCTCGCTTCGATGTGCATGCCGGCGAGCACGGCCACGGGGGGCCGTACCGGAAGCGTCCGGGCGGTCCAGGCCACGGCGTCGGCGAGGGCGTCTCTGTCGATGCGGAACTTCACGTGGACCCGCCTCCTGCAGGTTTCGGTTCAACGGTGAGCTGGGGCCGGGGCCTCGGGGCTCTCGGCGCGAGGCGCACGGGATATCCCCAGCCCCTGATTTGATCTGGATCTTTTCTTGAGTAGAAACAAAGAGCAGTACTAGTCATAGGGGCCGTGGATAGTGTGGACATCCGGTGTTCTCCCAGGTGGGGGCCATGTTTTTGTCCACCGGCGCTGTGCATGGGCCGTGGACGGGCGAGCGTCGCCTGAGGATGACGAAAAAGTCCCCACAGGTCATCCTCACCTCATCCCCCGGTTATCCACGAGTTGTCCGCAGGTTGTCCCCGGCCTTCCACGGCCCGGTGCGTCGTGGCGGGCCGACCGTACGCTCCGTCCCCAGCGCGTCCCCAGGCCGTCCCCAGGTTGTCCACGAGTGCGTCCCCATGATGCCGGTAGCCGCGGCCGGCCGGTCCACAAACCCTCCACCTCTGTCCTCAGGTTGTCCTCAGGTTGTCCCCTGGCTATCCACCGAGATCCCCAGAGTTTTCCCCAGGTTGTGGGCTCAGCGGGCTTCCACTCGGCGTGTCGCGCTGCCGAGGCCTGTCGTCGCCGTCCACAGGCCGGGACAAGGCGACGAACGGTTATCCACCTACTGAAAGGCGCCTGGCGGGCGGTTATCCACGTTGTGGACGGGCCGTACCGGAGCGTCGCGGCCTCAACCGGTGGACGGAGCCCCGGCGGACCGGGACAGGCAGACTCAGGCCGCCTTCGGCCGACTCGGCGTGGTGGCATGACGGCGTGACGTGACCCGGCGGTCGTGGCCTGGCGGCTTGTGGCGTGGCGACCTGGCGCGGCGGCCGCGTGCGGTCAGCGCTTGCGGGCCTGGTGCTTGATCCGGCCGGTCAGTTCGGTGACCTGGTTGTAGATCGCGCGGCGCTCGGCCATCAGGGAACGGATCTTCCGGTCGGCGTGCATCACGGTCGTGTGGTCGCGGCCGCCGAACTGCTGGCCGATCTTCGGCAGCGACAGCTCGGTCAGCTCGCGGCACAGGTACATCGCGATCTGCCGGGCGGTGACGAGCATCCGCGAGCGCGACGGCCCGCACAGGTCCTCGATCGTGGTGCCGAAGTACTCCACCGTCTGCGCCATGATCATCGCCGCGGTGATCTCCGGCCCGCTGTCGTTGGGGATCAGGTCCTTCAGGACGATCTCCGCCAGCTTCATGTCCACCGACTGCCGGTTGAGGCTGGCGAACGCGGTCACCCGGATCAGCGCCCCCTCCAGCTCCCGGATGTTCGTCGCGATCTGCGAGGCGATGAACTCCAGGACGTCCGGCGGCGCCGCCAGCCCCTCCTGCCGCGCCTTCTTCTGCAGGATCGCGATCCGGGTCTCCAGCTCGGGCGGCTGGACGTCGGTGGTCAGCCCCCACTCGAACCGGTTGCGCAGCCGGTCCTCCAGCGTCACCAGCTCTTTGGGCGGCCGATCACTGGAGATCACGATCTGCTTGCTCGCGTTGTGCAGGGTGTTGAACGTGTGGAAGAACTCCTCCTGCGTCTGCTCCTTGCCCTCCAGGAACTGGATGTCGTCGACCAGGAGGATGTCCACGTCCCGGTACCGGCGGCGGAAACCGTCCGCCTTGCCGTCGCGGATCGAGTTGATGAAGTCGTTGGTGAACTCCTCGGAGCTCACGTACCGGACCCGCGCCCCATTGAAGAGACTCTGCGCGTAGTGGCCGATGGCGTGCAGCAGGTGGGTCTTGCCCAGCCCGGAGTCGCCGTAGATGAACAAGGGGTTGTACGCCTTGGCCGGCTGCTCCGCCACCGCCACGGCCGCAGCGTGAGCGAACCGGTTCGAGGATCCGATGACGAACGTCTCGAACGTGTACTTGGGGTTGAGCCGCGCGTGCTCCGCACTAGGAACGGGCCCGCTCCCGGCTCCCCCGCCCTTTCCGGAGCCACCACCGGTGGGCTTGGGCCCTCCGCCCCCACCGCGAGTCTCAGGCATGCCGCCAAAGGGATCGTCGTCGCGGAACGAGCCCTCTCCTCTATATGGAGGCTCCTCGCCCCGGAAGGATTCGGCGGCCTTGTAGGAGTCTCCTTGTGGAAAGGAGTCTTCGGTACGTCCTCGCGGAGGCTCGTTCTGGCCCTCCCCGCCCAAGGGCTGAGACGGCTCACCGCGCCCGGGCCGCGGGGCGCCCAGCGTGCGGTCGTTCAGATGCGAGGGCGCGTGACCCGAGAGTGGGCCGCCTGCCTGCTGGCCGGGCCGTCCACGGGAGTCGCCTCCGGGACCGAAACCCTCTGAACCGTTCCCGCCGCCGATACCGGGGCCGGGATAACCGCCACCGCCCCTAGGGCCACGCCCTTCAAAGGGACCGCCCCGCGCACCGAGGCCCGCACCGTACGCGGGCGGACGGGACGCGGGCGGATAACCGCCGCCGTGCTCGGATTCACTTTGCGGCCATCCCCTGTCCTCTTCCTGAGGAGGATATCCACCGGGAGCGCCGGGGCTGTGGATAGAGCCCCCTTGGGGAGCCCCTCCGTACCCCTGATCCGAATAGGAACGGTCGCCGTAAGCCGGCTCACGGTACTGCTTTTCCCCATAGGGACGTTCCTCGTACGGACGCTCTTCATACGGGCGTTCCTCGTACGGGCGTTCCTCAAAGGGACGGCCCTCTCCGTACGGCTCGCCATAGGACTTGTCCGGGTAAGACCGTTCGCCATAAGCGTCGGGAGGCCGGTCGTGATGGGCCTGGCCCGGGTCACCGCCGGACGTCGCCTGAGGCTCGGGCTGGACGGTCACCGCGACCCGGATCTCGCGGCCCAGCTCATGCGAAAGGGCCTGCGTGATCAGGCTGCGCAGGCGCGTCTCCAGGGCGTCCTTGGCGAATTCGTTGGGCGCGGCGAGCAGCGCGGTGCCCTCCACCAGGGCCAGCGGCCGGACCAGCGGCAGCCAGGCCCGGTAGCTCGGAGGGAGCTCCCCCTCGGACAGAGCCGTCAGGGTGCGGGTCCAGACCGACGCGAGATCCTGACCGTCCATACGCAAGGTCCCCTCCCCAACAACTCCGTATCCGGAGCATCTGACTGCCCGGTCTCCCCATGGGCGCGACCCGCCACGATGGGCTCGCTGCGCCGCGGAGAACTCACTCTCTCACGAGTTGTCCACAGAGTTGTCCACATGCTGTGCATGAACACGCGGGGCCCTGTGCATAAGTCGACTCGCCGCCTCGACGGAGGCGCGAATAGCGCCACCAGGGGTGGCACTCGGACTCAGGGTGATCTTCAGGGGGGCGTGGTACCCGCGGCTGCGGCGGGGACTGGGGAAGACGTGGGAGCCGGCTCGTTCGCGTCGAACGTCCACCGACTGGCCCGGAAGACACTAGCGGCACCCCACCCCACTCGCAACACGAGTTCGCGGTGTTCATTGCGTACGGGACCGTGTCGGCATATGTGTGATTCGCGTCCCAGAAACGTCCCAGGAACAGGGAGCGCCGCGTCCCAGGAACTGAGGTCCCGGGCCCAGGAAGCAGGGATACCGGGGTTTTCGACCGCGATGTGCGCGGTCCTCGGTTTGACCTGGGCCCCTGGTCGCCCGTAATGTTCTGAGGTCGAGTCGCATCGACGGAGATGACGCGTGCCCGCCGTGAGGTAGCACGCCAACACGGGTGGGCCCCCGCTGCGGGGGACCGGACGCGGCCCTCGATGCGAGTTTTCGCGCCTGACAATCACGCCGACCGCAGCACTGGAGCCTCGAGTGAGCAAGCGTACTTTCCAGCCGAACAACCGTCGTCGCCACAAGAAGCACGGCTTCCGGCTGCGCATGCGCACCCGTGCCGGGCGCGCCATCATTTCCGCGCGGCGCGGCAAGGGCCGCTCGCGCATCGCGGTCTGACCTCTCCCTTACATGCTGCCCGCCGGCAATCGGATGCGGCGGCGGGACGAGTTCACCCTGGCCGTCCGGCGCGGTCGACGCGCGGGGCGGCCGACCGTCGTCGTACACCTGCTTCGCCGGGACGACGTTCCGGGCGACGAGACCGGCCCCCTGGTCGGTTTCATCGTGGCGCGCACGGTGGGCAACGCCGTCGTCCGCAACCGGGTACGCAGGCGCCTCAGGCATCTGATGCGGGATCACCTCCATCGGTTGCCGCGGGGTAGCCTGCTCGTAGTGCGCGCCAATCCCGCCTCGGGAACGGCGCGCCACGACGAACTGGCCGCGGATCTGGAGTCGGCGATCGAACGACTGCTGCGGCCCACGTCCAAGGGGCGGAGATGACGAGCCATCCAGAGGGGCGTTCCCCCTCGGAGCACGCGGTCGCGGGCATCAGTCCCGCGGCACGCGCGCTGATGCTCCTCGTCCGCGCCTACCGCCGCTTCTTGAGCCCCCTGCTCGGACAGCAGTGCCGTTTCCAGCCCACCTGCAGCGCGTACGGCCTGGAGGCACTCCAGGTCCACGGCGCGCTGCGCGGCACCTGGCTGACCGTTCGCCGGATCGGCCGGTGCCACCCCTTCCATCGCGGTGGGCACGATCCCGTGCCGCCGGCGAAGGGCGCTGCCCCCTCCACGACCTTCGGCCGCGCGGAGAGCGGCCCCGCCCTAGCAGAGCCCAAGGAGCTGCCCGGTGCTTGACTGGCTGTACGGAATCGTCGCTCAACTGATCGTCTGGATTCACAGCGGTCTGAGCACTGTCGTCCCCAAGGACAGCGGGTGGGCCTGGGCGGGCGCCATCCTCCTGCTGACCGTTCTGCTGCGGCTGCTGATGGTGCCGCTGTTCGTGAAGCAGATCCACGCCTCGCGGAAGATGCAGGAGCTGAACCCCAAGGTTCAGGCGCTGCGCAAGAAGTACAAGAACGACAAGCAGCGCATGAACCAGGAGGTCATGAAGCTCTACCAGGAGAACGGCGCCAACCCGCTGTCGGGCTGCCTGCCGCTCCTGGTGCAGATGCCGGTCTTCATCGGCCTCTTCAACGTGCTGCGCCAGATCTCGGACGCCAACGAGGGCGAGAGCGTCTTCGCCATGTCGGCGGAGCTCGTGCAGAGCGCCCAGAAGGCCAACATCCTCGGCGCGCACATCCCCGACACGTTCCTGAACGCGTGGAGCACCGATCCCCGCAACTGGAGCGCCCTCACCGTCACCGCCATCGCGGTGGTCATCAGCTCCTGCACGACCTTCTTCACGGTGCGGGCGAGCATGCAGCGCCAGCCGGTCACCGACGAGAACAACCCGATGATGCAGGCGCAGAAGATGATGGTCTTCCTGGCGCCGGTGTTCGGCCTCTTCGGCCTGGGCTTCCCGCTGGGTGTCCTCATCTACTGGGTGACGTCCAACAGCTGGACCCTCGTCCAGCAGCACTACATCTACTCCAAGTACCCGCCGCTGGGCACCAACGTCGACGCGGCCGACACGCCGCCGGGCAAGGGCGGCAAGGTCGGCAAGGGCGGAGCCAAGGCCGCCCCGGCGAGCTCGAACGGGATCAAGGGCAAGCTCAAGAAGGACAAGGAGCCGGAGCCCGTTCCGGAGCCGGAGCCCAAGGCCAAGGTCGTTCGCAACCAGCCGACGCGCAAGCCGCGGAGCAAGCGAAGCGGCAGCCCGAAGCGTTAGTTTTGACCCGTGACCTCGCCGACGAAGGAGACCCCGTTGAGCCAGACCGACACCACTGAGGTCGACGTCCAGGCCCTGGAGCAGGAAGGCGACATCGCCGCCGACTACATCGAGGGCCTGCTCGACATCGGCGACTACGACGGCGACATCGACATGGACGTCGAGGGCGAGCGCGCGATGGTCGCCGTGGTCGGCGCCGACCTGGACGAACTGGTCGGCAAGCGCGGCGAGGTCCTGGAGGCGCTCCAGGAGCTGACCCGCCTGGCCGTGCACCGGCAGACCGGCGGCCGGTCCCGGCTGATGCTCGACATCGGCGGCTACCGCGAGCGCCGCCGGGCCGAGCTGACCAAGCTGGGCCAGGACGTGTCGGACGAGGTCAAGCAGGGCGGCGAGGCCAAGCCACTGGCCCCGATGACCCCGTTCGAGCGCAAGATCGTGCACGACGCGGTCGCGGCCGCCGGCCTCCGCAGCGAGTCCGAGGGCGAGGAGCCCGACCGGTACGTGGTGGTCTACCCCGCCTGACGCAGGGCGTCCGGCCGGAGAGCGTGACAGAGGCCCCGCACCCCCACCGGGTGCGGGGCCTCTGTCGTGGTCCGGCGCGCCGAATATGCCGCCGCCCAGCACGCCGGGCCGGCCTGTGGAAGAACATGAGGCATCGCGTACGCGATCGACGACCACTCCGGAATCGGCCGCGAGGGCGAGCGCGAGGAGAGATCAGCGCCGGAATCGCGGCCGGCGGCTTGGCTGAGAGCGATTCTCCTGAGCGGGGTCCTGAGCGATCGCGGGGTCCTGAGCTATGGATGGATCCTGTGACGCGTGTCCGGTGGGCTGGGAGTGGCCCGCGCGGCCCTGCGGCGACACCGGGCGTTCGATCACACGTTCGACCCGCTCCACCGGCCCGTCCACCGGACGCTCGATGATCCGCTCCTCGTGGACGACGGTCTCGGGTACGCCTCCCTCGGCCTCCACGTAACCGGGGTCGGCCCCGGCCATCATGTTCGCCCGCCGGCGCGGCCGGGTGTACTTGTGCGTGAACCACATGCTGACGAGGCCCACCAGGATCAGGATCCACCCGACGAGGTCGATGTTGATCCCGCTGAGATCGACGTGGAGCGCGAACGCGAGGATCGCGCCGATGGCGATGAAGGCGAGACTGACTCCGATCCCCATGGTTTCGGAGCCTCCTTCCGTTTCCGTTTCCGAGCGGTCGGCATTGCCTCCCCCTTACCCGGACAGCGCGGAGTATGCGTGCGGCCCTGCCCGCAGGCCGGTCCGTAAGGTTCCTGTGGCCCGTCGAGCAGTGTGTGCTGTGCGCCGCCCCTGTCTTTTGTGGAACGATTCGTACGGTGGGGATTCAGAGCGAGATTTTCGGGGATGCGCTGCCGGTCGCGGAACGTTATGCGGTGTTCCTCGCGGATGCCGGGGTGGAGCGTGGCCTGATCGGTCCACGCGAGGTCGATCGGCTCTGGGAGCGCCACCTGATCAACTGTGCCGTGGTCGCCGAGGCCGTCCCGGACAAGGCGCGTGTCGTCGACATCGGCTCGGGCGCGGGCCTGCCCGGTATCGTGCTGGCGATCGTACGGCCGGACCTCGAGGTCACCCTCCTCGAACCGCTGCTGCGCCGCACCACCTTCCTCGACGAGTGCGTGGAGATGCTGGAGCTGCCGAACGTCCAGGTGCGCAGGGCCCGCGCCGAGGAGGTCGTCGACGAGTTCGACACCGACGTGGTGACCGCGCGCGCCGTCGCACCGCTCGAACGCCTGGCCAGGTGGGCGCTGCCGCTGCTGCGGCCCGGCGGGGAACTGCTGGCGCTCAAGGGCGAGCGCGCCGCGGTCGAACTGGAGGAGGCGCAGCCCGTCCTGAAGCGCTTCGGTGTCCGCACGGCCGAACTGCTGCAAGTCGGGCGCGGTAGGGTCGACCCGCCGACGACGCTTGTCCGTGTGGTCGCCGAAAGCGTGCCCCGGCGCGCCCAAGGGTCGAGGAAGAAGAGGTCTTCATGAGCACGGGACCAGGACTGGGCTGGCCTGACCGCTCCGACGAATCCCCCCGAGAAGAACGGCCCGTAGCCGGCGATGAGGGGGAGGCACTCCCCTCCGGCCACGCGATGTGGGGAAGTACGACGTCCGGAACCGCGGAGAACGTCGGGTACGTACCGACGAACGGTGGCACGCAGGAGCCGCCGGGTCCGCGCAAGGGACCATCTCAGGGGGAGTCAGAACTGGTGCGTGAAGCGCTGAGGGACGCGAAGGTTTCACATGAAACAAGCCGGCGGGCGAGCCCGATCCGGCGCGAGAAGGAGTGGCCCCGGCCGGCCGGGTGCCGGATCATCACCATCGCCAACCAGAAGGGCGGCGTGGGCAAGACCACCACGTCCGTCAATCTGGCCGCTTCGCTGGCGATGCACGGCGCCCAGGTCCTCGTCGTCGACCTGGACCCGCAGGGCAACGCCTCCACCGCGCTCGGGGTCGAGCACCACGCGGACGTTCCGTCCATCTACGAGGTCCTGATCGAGGACCTGCCGCTGGACGACATCGTGGTGCCGGCACCCGATATCCCCAACCTGTTCTGCGCTCCCGCCAACCTCAACCTGGCCGGCGCCGAGATCGAACTGGTGTCGAAGGTCGCCCGGGAGTCCCGGCTGCGCCGCTCGATCGAGGCGTACGACACCGACAAGTTCGACTACGTCCTGATCGACTGCCCGCCCTCGCTGGGCCTGCTGACCGTGAACGCCCTCGTCGGCGGGGCCGAACTGCTTATCCCGATCCAGTGCGAGTACTACGCGCTGGAGGGCCTGGGGCAGCTGGTCCGTACCGTCGACCTCGTCAAGGCGCACCTCAACCAGAACCTGATCGTCTCGACGATCCTGCTCACGATGTACGACGCCCGTACCCGCCTGGCGGCCCAGGTCGCCGATGACGTCCGTACCCACTTCGGCGACGTCGTCCTCAACACCGTGATCCCCAGGAGCGTCCGTGTCTCCGAGGCGCCCAGCTACGGGCAATCGGTCATGACCTACGATCCGGGCTCCAGCGGCGCGCTCGCCTACAGTGAGGCCGCCTCCGAAATGGCGTACCGGGGAGCGCCCGAGTGAGCCAGCAGCGACGCGGGCTGGGCAAGGGACTCGGCGCACTGATCCCCACCGCCCCGCCACCCGAGCCCGCCGATCCAGGCGACGCTCCCGGCCCCCGGAACGGCTCCGCGGGCATTCCCACCGGCCCGGAGATGCAGCCCGTCGCCGGCGCCCACTTCGCCGAAGTCCCGGTCGGCGCCATCCGGCCCAACCCGCGGCAGCCCCGCCAGGACTTCCCTGAGGACGCCGTCGCGGAACTGGCCACGTCGATCGGCATCGTGGGCCTCCTCCAGCCGATCGTCGTACGCAAGATCGCCGACCCGAAGCACGACTACGAGCTCGTGATGGGCGAACGCCGCCTGCGCGCCTCGAAGCTGGCCGGGCTGGACGTCATCCCGGCCATCGTCCGCGACACCAGCGACGACGACATGCTCCGTGACGCCCTCATGGAGAACCTGCACCGCCAGCAGCTCAACCCGCTGGAGGAGGCCGCCGCGTACCAGCAGCTCCTGGAGGACTTCGGCGCCACCCACGAGCAGCTCGCCGCCCGCGTCGGACGCTCACGGCCGCACATCACCAACACCCTGCGGCTGATGAACCTGCCGCCCGCCGTACAGAAGCGCGTAGCGGCCGGTGTCCTCTCAGCAGGCCACGCCCGCGCCCTGCTCTCCCTGGACACCACCGAGGCCCAGCAGGCCCTCGCCGACCGCATCGTCGCCGAAGGCCTGTCGGTCCGTTCCGTCGAGGAGATCATCGCGCTGCGCGAGGCCGAGGACGGCCCGCCGGCGCCCCGCCAGGGCCGCCGCAAGCAGCCGGTCGCCCCGGCCCTCCAGGAGCTGGCCGACCGCCTCTCCGACCGGTACGAGACCAAGGTCCGCGTCGACCTCGGCCAGAACAAGGGCAAGATCGTCGTCGAGTTCGCCACGATGGAAGACCTCGACCGCATCATCAAGGCCATGGCCCCAGACGACGACCCGAACCCCGACTTCTGATCCACTTGACCGCACGCCCCGGGGACCGCCCAGGACCCCGGGGCGTCCGCATGCAGCCGTTGACCCGACCCGCCTTGATGGCGGGCGCCTTTCCCTCCCGCTGGATGGCCGCCCCCCGCACCGATGTTTCCCGTGAAACATGCCGAGCGGCCCCAGGTGGAATTCAGTAGCTGGATCCAGGAAACAAGTCCCGTCGACCCGCCCCGGTCGGGTGTTTCCCGTGAAACATGGGGGCGTCCCGACGGAGCCCCAAGAGCCTGGACCTCAGCGGGCCGATCGGCGTTGGTCTCGTGCGAGCTATCCGTGCGGGCGGCGCGGCACGATGCGAAGCCAAGGGGCGTCTCTGTTGTGATCAAACCTTCCCAGCGAGCTCAGCCGGCCTGCTCAGCTGGAACGGACCCCAGGCGTTGCGAGCGCGTCCGAAGGCAGGTTCGAGCGAAGCGAGAACCTGATCGCGAAGCGAGCCGGCAAGGCGAGTTCGGAGCGATGCCAGCGCTCGCCGCGGAGCCCGCCGAAGGAGGGCGTCCCACGCCCGACGCCAAGGGCGTAGCAATAAGTACTGCCTGATCGCGGAGCGAGCCGGCAAGGCGAGTTCGGAGCGATGCCAGCGCTCGCCGCGGAGCCCGCCGAAGGAGGGCGTCCCACGCCCGACGCCAAGGGCGTAGCAATAAGTACAGCGACGAGCTTCAGCGAGGAGCGCCGCTCGCGGCCGCAATGAGCATCTCCCTGAGGATGGTGCCTAGGTCTAGGGCGGCGGCGGAGATGGCGCGGGGGAAGAGGCTGGTCTCGGTCATGCCGGGGGCGACGTCGACTTCGAGGAAGTGGGGCTCGCCGTCGGCGTCGATGATGAGGTCGGTACGGGAGAGGTCGCGGAGGCCGAGGGCGCGGTGGGCGGTGACGGCGGCGCGGGTGGCGCGTTCGGCGGCCTCGGGGGTGAGGCGGGCCGGGGTGATGAACTCGGTGTCGCCGGCGTCGTAGCGGGCGGTGTAGTCGTAGCGGCCGCCGGGGGCGACGATCTCCACGGCGGGGAGGGCGTGCGGGACGCCGTCGCGTTCGATGACGGAGACGGCGATCTCGATGCCGGGGATGTACTGCTCCACGAGGGCGGAGTCGCCGTAGGCGAAGCAGCCGACCATGGCGGCGGGGAGGTCGGTGGCCTGCTGGACGATCGAGCCGCCGAGGGCGGAGCCGCCGCGGGTGGGCTTCACGAAGAGGGGGAGGCCGAGCCGCCGGATGATGTGGTCCAGGACGGAGGAGGCCCCGAGGTCATGGAAGATCTCTTTGGGGAGGGCGACGGACTCGGGGGTGCTCAGGCCGGCCTGGCGTACGACGGCCTTGGCGGTGGGCTTGTCCCAGCTGACCCGGCAGGCGTCGGGGCGGGCGCCGACGTAGGGGACGCCCATGAGTTCGAGGACGTCGCGGATCGAGCCGTCCTCCCCCGCGGCTCCGTGCAGGACGGGCAGGACGGCGTCCGGGGGGTCGTTGGAGAGGGCGTCCAGGAGCGTGGCGTCGGCGTCGCGGAGTTCGACCGGGACGTCGACGGCGCGCAGTGCCTCCGCGACCCGGCGGCCCGAGCGCTGCGAGACCTCGCGTTCGTACGAGAGGCCTCCGGCCAGGACGACCACGTGCCCGAGTTCCAATCGATGCTCCTTAAGAGGGAATCACCGGAGCGTTCCGGCGGTTTTCGCAAAAGCGCGCCGGCTCCAGGATGGGGGAGTCGGCGCGCCTTGTGGAAGCTTCAGACCAGGCCGGGGCCCGGAGTGTCGACCCCATTGGGGGAGATCGCCCCGACTCCTCCGAAGGTGTCGCGCAGCCGGATCTCCTGCTCGATCACCGCGGCGAGCCGGCGGACGCCTTCGCGGATGCGGTTGGGCTCGGGGTAGCAGTACGACAGGCGCATGTGCCGGTGGCCGGTGCCGTCGGCGTAGAAGCCGGTGCCCGGTACGTACGCGACCCGTTCGGCGATGGCGCGGGGGGCCATCGCCTTGGCGTCGAGGCCCTCGGGGAGGGTCAGCCAGACGAAGAAGCCGCCGGCGGGGCGGGTCCAGGTGCAGCCCTCGGGCATCATCGCTTCGAGGGATTCGAGCATCGCGTCGCGGCGGGTGCGGTAGAGCTCGCAGAAGTCCTTGATCTGCTCGCGCCAGGGCTGGGTCGCGAGGTACTCCCGTACGGCGAACTGGGAGAAGCTCGGGTGGCACAGGATGGCCGACTCGGCGGCCAGGACGAGCTTGGCCCGTACGGCGTGGGGCGCGAGGGCCCAGCCGACGCGGAGGCCGGAGGCGATCGTCTTGGAGAACGAGCCGAGGTAGATGACCCGTTCGGAGTCGTCGGCCCGCAGGGCGCGCATGGGCTCGCCGTCGAAGCCGAGGAGGCCGTACGGGTTGTCCTCGAGGATCAGGACGTCGTATTCGGCGCAGATCTCCAGGATCTGGGCGCGGCGGGCGGTGGTGAGCGTGACACCGGCCGGGTTCTGGAACGTGGGGACGGTGTAGAGGAACTTCACCCGGCGGCCTTCACGGCGCAGGCGTTCCAGGGTCTCGCGGAGCGCGGACGGGATGAGGCCGCCCTCGTCGAGCGGTACGTGCACGACGTCCGCCTGGTACGAGGCGAAGGTGCCCAGCGCGCCCACATAGGAGGGGGCCTCGGCGATGACGACGTCGCCCGGGTCCACGAAGATCCGGGTGATGAGGTCGAGTGCCTGCTGTGCGCCGACGGTGACGACGACGTCGTCCGCGGAGGCCTGGATGCCCTCCAGGGCCATGACCTCGCAGATGCGCTCGCGCAGCGTCGGGTCGCCCTGGGCGGAGGCGTACTGGAGGACCTCGGCGCCGTTGCGCGCCACCAGATCTCCGACCATCTCCCCCACGGCGTCCAGCGGCAGCGCGGAGACGTACGGCATGCCGCCCGCCAGCGAGACGACCTCGGGACGCGAAGCGACCGCGAACAGAGCCCGGATCTCCGAGGCCACCATGCCGGCGGCACGGGCGGCGTAGCGATCGGAGTAGGCGTCTGTACGCGAGTGCTGTTCCACGAGGAACCTCCGGGAGGTGCGATGTTCTTGCAAAATACGACATCGACTCGGGTGCTCAGGGAAGAACCCCAGGGTCCGTGCCGCTTCGAGGGCGGAAAGCCGCCTGTCCGATACGATGCCCGTGGAGCCCGGAGTGTTCCCGGGAACCTTCGCGAAGTGGCGCGCCGCACGAGAATTCCAGCCGAAACTCGTTCCACGGTCACCGCTCACGCGCCACCCCAAGGCGGCGGACCGGGGCGAGCAGTCACGGGGGTGCAGATCCGGTGTCGCGTCGTCTCGTCAACATCACGCTGGACAATCTCGACGATCTGCCGCGCCGCTGCCGCCGCTGTGTCTTCTGGGAGCTCGATCCGGTGAGCCGGGACCGCGCGGTCGAGGCGGGCGATCCGGCGCTGGAGAAGGAGGCGTGGATCTCCTCCACGCTGCTGGAATGGGGCAGCTGCGGCAAGCTGGTCTATGTCGACGACGTACCGGCGGGCTTCGTGATGTACGCGCCGCCGCTGTACGTGCCGCGCTCGGTCGCCTTCCCCACCAGCCCGGTCAGCGCCGACGCCGTCCTGCTGATGACGGCGCACATCCTGCCCGAGTTCGCGGGCGGCGGGCTGGGCCGGATGCTCGTCCAGGGCGTGGCCAAGGACCTCACGCGGCGCACGGTGAAGGCCATCGAGGCGTTCGGCGACCTCAAGGGCGAGGACGGTGGCTGCCTGGTGCCCGCCGACTACCTGCTGTCGGTGGGGTTCAAGACCGTACGGCCGCACCACCGCTACCCGCGGCTCCGGCTCGAGCTCAAGTCGGCGCTGTCGTGGCGTGAGGACGTCGAGGTGGCCCTCGAACGGCTTCTGGGCTCCATGACACCAGAGGGCGCGCTCCGTCCCGTCTGAGGCGCTCTCAGTCCCCCGCAGCCATTCGAACGCTTGTGCGATGGCATCGACCGTGCCGCGGCCCTGACGAAACGCGCTGGGCCCGTACCGGATTCGGTACGGGCCCAGCGTTGTGCGCTCGCCACGGGAGACGAGGTCCGGCGGGGGCTCAGATGAAGTCGCTGAGCTCGCGCAGCAGAGCCGCCTTGGGCTTGACGCCCTGGATCTGCTTCACGACCTCGCCGTTCTGGTAGACGTTCAGGGTCGGGATGCCGAGGATCTGGTAGTCGGCCGGGACCTTCGGGTTCTCGTCGATGTTGAGCTTGACGATCTCCAGCTTGTCGCCGTGCTCCTTGGAGATCTCCTCCAGGATCGGGGCGACCATGCGGCACGGACCGCACCACTCCGCCCAGAAGTCGACCAGCACGGGCTTGTCGCTCTTGAGCACCTTGGCCTCGAAGTCGGCGTCCGTCACGGCTTCCATCGGGTCTCCTCCTGTGTTCTGCCCTGGTCGTTCGGTGTTTCAGCCCTGGTGGGACAGTTCCTTGGGCGGCTGCGGCACGGTCTCGGCCTCGCCCTTGTCCTGCAGCCACCGCTCGGCGTCGATGGCCGCGGCGCAGCCGGTGCCGGCCGCGGTGATGGCCTGACGGTAGATGTGGTCGACCACGTCACCCGAGGCGAACACGCCGGGGATCTTGGTCGCGGTGGTGGGGGCGTCGACGAGCAGATACCCGTCGGCGTCGGTCTCCAGCTGGCCGGTGAACAGCTCGCTGCGCGGGTCGTGGCCGATCGCGATGAACAGGCCGGTGATGTCCATCTCGCTCTCCGCGCCGGTCTTGAGGTTGCGGAGCCGGACGCCGGCGAGCCGGTCCTCGCCCAGGATCTCGGCGACCTCGCTGTCCCAGATGAACTTGATCTTCTCGTTGGCGAACGCGCGGTCCTGCATGATCTTGCTGGCGCGCAGCTCGTCGCGGCGGTGCACCACGGTCACCGTACGGGCGAACTTGGTGAGGAAGATCGCCTCCTCCATCGCGGTGTCACCGCCGCCGACGATGGCGATGTCCTGCTCGCGGAAGAAGAAGCCGTCGCAGGTGGCGCACCAGGAGACGCCGCGGCCGGACAGCCGCTTCTCGTTCTCCAGGCCCAGCTCGCGGTAGCCGGAGCCGGTCGCGATGATCACCGCGCGGGCCCGGAACACCTCGTCGCCGACCTTCACGATCTTGGGATCGGCGGCCAGGTCGACCTCGGTGACATCGTCGGTGACGAGCTCGGCGCCGAAGCGCTCGGCCTGCCGGCGCAGCCCGTCCATCAGGTCGGGACCCATGATCCCGTCGGGGAAGCCGGGGAAGTTCTCGACGTCGGTGGTGTTCATCAGCGCACCACCGGCGGTCACGGAGCCCTCGAACACCAGGGGCTTGAGGTCGCCGCGGGCCGCGTAGACGGCGGCGGTGTAGCCGGCGGGGCCCGAGCCGATGATGATGACGTTGCGGACGTCGCTCACTGTTCTGTGCCTCTTCCCTCTGTTCGCCTTCGGTGCCAGACGACTTCCCGTGGTCGCGACGCCGCCTGCTGCGCCTCCGGCACGACCCGGCCTGCCAATCGCGTCAACCGATACTAGGCCCCGGGGATTCCCGCCCCGTGCGAGCAGGTCTTTTCCGCACTCTAGGCTGGCTCCATGGCGCCGATTCTGCTGCTGCATTCGATGTACGGGCTGCGGCCCGCCGTGCACGAGGCGGCCGGCCGGCTGCGCGAGGCCGGTCACGAGGTGCACGTCCCCGACCTGTACGACGGCCGCGTCGTGGACGATCCCGAGGCCGGGATCGCGATCAAGGAGGAGCTCGGCCGGGACGAGCTGCTGCGCCGCGCGGTCTCCGCCGCCGCCCCGTACGCCGACCAGGGTCTGGTGTACGCGGGCTTCTCGCTGGGCGGCGCGCTGGCCCAGACCCTCGCACTGGCCGACGGAAAGGCGCGCGGGCTGCTGCTCCTGCACGGGACGTCCGATCTCGCCGACGACGCCTCCACCGAGATCCCCGTACAGCTGCACGTGGCCGACCCCGACACCTACGAGCCCGTCGACTGGCTCAACGCCTGGTACCTGCGGATGCGCCGGGCCGGAGCGGACGTGGAGATCTACCGCTACCGGGGTGTGGGGCACCTGTTCACCGACCCGGGCCTGCCCGACCACGACGCCGAGTCGGCCGACCGGACCTGGGCCATAGCCCAGGCCTTCCTCGCCGAACTTTAAAAGCCCCGGCCCACGGTGCTCGCCTGGCGGCTGTGTTTCTAAAGCCCCGGCTCACGGTGCTCGCCTGGCGGCTCGCACCGTGACCGTGCCTTGTGCGAGCGCGGCATCGCTTCGCGATCTGGCCGGTGAGGCTCGCCTTCGGCTTTGCCTCACCGGCCAGATAGCGCGCTCGCGCGGTGGCTGAGGCCACTTTGAGACAGGCCCAGGCCTCCGGGGATGTGCCCGGCCCTCTGGAGGAGGACCGGGCACCGTACGTCAGGTGTGCCTGGTAATCGTTGTGTGCTTGCGGACCTGGGTGTCTTCAGCGGAGCAGTCCGGCCCGACGATCCAGACGTCCAGCCTGTTCTGGCCGGTGGCCTTGGCCGCGATCACGGTGGCCGGGCCGCCTTCGTACGTGGCCGTGTCCACGAGGGCGGGGGCCCTTCCGGTGGTGACACGGTCGACGCAGCCGGCCAGCCTGGCATCGGGGGGGCCGGGCGTGGCGCGGAGCTCGCCGGTACGGTCGATCGTGCCGTTGACCTGCTTCTCGAGTGTGGCGGTCCCGTAGTCGGTGCCGCTGCTGCTGACCTGGAAGCCTGCCTTTGCGGCCTCACCCGGCGCCATCTTCGCGGATCCGGAGGGCTCGGCGCCGCCGGGGGGGCCGTTGTCCTGGTTGTCCGTGATCGGGGGTGAGTTCGAGGCCTGGTGCTCGTTGCCGTCCAGGGCCATCTTGCCGACCATCCCTCCGCCACCGAGCACGATCACGGTCGCCGCGGCGGCCGAGAGGATCCGCCAGTGCCGCCTGCCACGTCGCTGTTCCAGGTTCACCACGGTGGCGGTGCTGAGCGACTCGGCGGCGATGGCCGAATCGATGCGTGCGGCCAGCTCGGCGGGCATGGACGGGACGGGTGCCTCCGCCAGGATCCGGGAGACGTCCGCAAGGTCGGCGGATCGGTCCCGGCATTCGGCGCAGGATTCGAGGTGCTCGCTGACGGAGGCGGCCTGGTCGTCTTCGAGTATTCCCTCGGCCAGATCGGCCAGGGTGTCGTAGTCATAATGCGCGGGGTTCATTGAGGCATGCCACCTCCTTCCACACCTCAGACGTTCCGGCGGTCCCGACGGTTCCTGTGGTGGATCAGAAGCGGTGCCAGCCGGGCCCGGCCGCGAGCGCACCGGCTCTTGATCGTTCCGGCCGGTACCTCCAGGACCTGTGCCGCGTCGTCGACCGAGTAGCCCATCATGTCGACCAGGACGAGCGCCGCGCGCTGCTCGAACGGCAGCTGCTCCAGCGCCGTGGCGACGTCCAGCGACACCCCGTGGGCATCGGTCGGGTCGGGCATCTTGGGCGCGACCGCGTCGAAGGTGGCGTCGTCGCCCATCGGGGTGGCGGGCCGTACGGCCTTGCGGCGGATCCGGTCGAGGCAGGCGTTCACCACGATGCGGTGCAGCCACGTGGTGACGGCGGCGTCACCACGGAAGCGCCCGGCCGCGCGGAACGCCGACAGGCACGCGTCCTGCAGTGCGTCGGCCGCCTCCTCGGGGTCGCCGAGGGTACGCAACGCGACCGCCCACATCCGGTCGCGATGCCGGTGCACCAGCGTGGAGAACGCGTGCGGATCTCCCTGCGAATGCCGGGCGAGCAGTTCCTTGTCGGGTACCTCATCAACATGCATGCTCACCGACGTCATGAGCGCCCGCTCTCACGAGAGTGTGCGTCGCTCCGCGCCGGATGCGTGCGATCGATCCTGCCTGGTCGCGTCGACACCGCTGAATCCTGGGGGAAGGGGACAATCTGCTCAGAGGCACACTACCGACTGGCACCGTCTTGCGGGACGGTCCTGGAAGGGCCGTTCAGCGGGCGGCCCCGTAGACGGTCACTTCGCTGATCTTGCCCTTCTTGCTCGGCGGCAGTTCGGTGAACCAGACAAGGACATAACGGGCGGTGGTCCGGGAGGCCGGTTTGAGGGTGGTCTCGCCGGAGTTGGCCCGCTCGCTGCCGAGCAGGGTGAGCGAGCCGAGGTCCCGCTGGCCACCCGCCTTGAGCTGCAGGGTGCCGCCGCCCTGGGGGGCGGCGACCTTCACGCTGCTGATCTCGACGGCCTTGCCCATGTCGAGCAGCACGCCCATGCCCTTGGCGTAGTTGCCGAAGTTGACATCGCTGTAGGTCTGGGTCTCCCAGGCCTCGCCGTTGCGGCCGTCGGTGATGGCACCGAGGTTCTTGCCGATGGCGGTGTCGTGCCGGCCGTTGATCCCCTCTTCGGCGGGAGAAACCTCCTGCACGGGCAGCTTGCCCGTCTGGGGCTTGGCCGGCTGGGACGACTGGCTCTTGCCGGTGGGCCCGGGATTCTCGCCCTCGCCGGAACCGCGGCCACCGATGGCCCAGGCCCCGAGGCCCACGATGACGGTGAGCGCGGCCGCTGCGATGCCCAGCAGGGCACGGTTGCTCGACTTGGGGGCCCCGTGCGGGGCGGTGCCGTACTGGGACGAGGGGGCGGTGCCCCGGGAAGGCGGCGCGGGTGGCGGCTGCGCGTGCGGCTGCCGTCGCTGCTGCTGCGGATGCTGTGCCTGCGGGTGCTGGTGGGGCTGCCGGCGCTGGGGATTCCGCTGCCGGTTGGGTGCCTGCCGCTCGGGCGGACGGGCCGGCGCGGGTACGCGCTGGGTCTGTGCCTGCGTGTTGTGCCTGGCCGGCGCGGGCTGGGCATGGCCGAGCCCGGCGAACAGCGGCAGCGGCGTACGGGGCACGCCGTGCAGGGCCTTGGCGAGCCCGGCGGGATCGGCGATCTGCTCCTGCCCCGGGATCTCGATGCCGATGCAGCGGCAGACGAGCGCGTCCACCGCGAACGGGACACCCGCCTGGACCTGGCGCGGAGCCTTGAGGACACCGTCGGTCTCCGGCGCGGCGGGCAGCCCCGAACGCTCGGGGTCGCCCGGCCAGTGGGCGGTCAGCGCCGCGTACAGCATGCCGCCCAGGCCCTCGACGTCCTGCCGGGCGGGATCGTCGGAGTAGCGGTCGCCGAGCACCGCGTCGGTGGCGATGCCGAGGACCTTGACGGTGCCGCCGGTCGTCCACACCAGGTCGCGCGGGGACAGGCACAGGTGGGCCAGGCCCGCCTCATGGGCGGCGGCGATGGCCTCGGCGGCCTCGTTCAGCAGGGTCGCGGCCCGGCCGGGCTCCAGCGGGGCCTTGCCGAGCATCTGCTCCAGGGTCTCGCCGGAGACCCACTCGCTGACCACGTAGGCGCTCTCGCCGGTGTCGTCGGCGTCGAACACCTGGGTCAGGCGCGGGTCGGTGAGCCGGCTCGCGGCACGTGCGGAGGTGACCACCTCGGCGATCCGAGGGAAGTCGGGGTCGAAGGTCCGGACGGCCACGGCACGGGCCAGGATCTCGTCGATGGCCTTCCAGAGCGAGGAGCCGCCTGACTCCTTGATGCGCTTTTCGAGTCGGTAGCGACCGGCGAGGCGCGTGCCGGGCTCGATGACGGACGTGCTCACGGCAACGTCCTGCACAGGTGGTCAGATCCCATTTTCGTGGCGTGGCAGCTTACGCCTCCGACCCTCCTTTTGCGTTCCCCAGGGTGTCGCCCCGCAAGCCGTACTGCCCAACATGGTAGTGCTAACTCTGATGAGCGGCGGCCTTATCGGGGCGCGTCCTGTGTACTTTGTCACGCGCATCTCGGGGCTTCCCTTGGGTCCCCCGAGCAAAGCGGGCGGTATTCCTCCTCTTCGGTTCCGTTCGGCGGTATTCCGTCCTTCTCCCGTTCACCCGCGACCGGGAAGCCTACGGGTGATCATGGAGAGCATCGATCCCACCTCGTCCACACGCATCATCCGTGCGAAGGCGAAGTAGAGCAACCCACCACCGGCGCTGCCGACGGCGAGGGCCAGCAATCCCGAGGCCAGGCCCGGGCCGAGCACCGCGTCCAGGACGGCGTGCGTGGCGTACGCGAAACCGATCAGCGGCCAGAGCGCCACCGCCAGCTTGAGATACGTCACGAAGATCCGGCGGCCGTCCATGCCGCCCAGCCGGCGGCGCAGGATCGCCCAGCCGAGCAGCGCGCCGACCGTCTGGGCGATGGCGAAGCCGCCCGCGATCCCGACGATGATCTTGTCGGTGGGCAGCACCGCGTACGCGGTCAGCGCCGCCGCGATGTTGGTCACCACCACGCCGGCGCCGATGAACGTGGGCGTGCGGGTGTCCTGCATCGAGTAGAAGACCCGCAGCATGAGCTGGTACGCGGCGAACGGCACCAGCGCGACCGCGAACAGCCGCAGCACGTCCGCGATGACCAGCGCGTTGGCCACGCTGGCCTGGCCGTGCGCGAACAGCACCACGGCGATCTCGTCCGACAGCACGGCCATCAGGCCGGCCGCGGGCAGGATGATCACCGAGCAGAGCCGCAGCCCGCTGGAGAAGTCGTCGCGCAGCTCGCCCATCCGGCCGGCCGCGGCGTGCTCGCTCATCCGCGGCAGCAGCGCCGTGATCACCGAGACGCCGATGATCGCGTACGGCAGCTGGAAGAGCTGGTAGGCGTTGAAGTACGGGGTGTACCCGACGTCCCCCAGTCCCTGCTCGCGGCCCATCACACCGGCGGCGTTGGCCAGCCGGGTGGTGACCGCGAACCCGATCTGGGTGATGACCACGTACGCCAGCGTCCAGATCGCCATCTTGCCGATCTGGCCCAGCTCGCCCTTGCGGAAGTCGAGCCGGGGCCGCCAGCGGAAGCCGGAGCCGCGCAGCGACGGCCACAGCGCCAGCGTCTGCAGCGTCATGCCGCCGATGGTGCCGCCGGCCAGCAGCGCCACCTGGCCGTCGGTGATCGTGCCGGGGTCCACCGTGCCGCTGGCGACCAGCAGGAACGCGCCGGCCGTGCAGATGATGACGATGTTGTTCAGGACCGGCGCCCACATCGGGGCCGCGAACCGCTTGCGGGTGTTGAGGATCGCGCCGGAGAACGCGCTGACCCCGAGGAAGAAGATCTGGACCGCGAACAGCCGGGCGAACAGCACCGCGAGATCGCGCTGCGGGCCCTCCATCGCGCCGCCGTAGATGGCGATGAAGACCGGTCCGAGCAGCACGGCCGCGGCGGTCATCAGCGCCAGCCCGAGCACGGCCAGCGTGAACAGGCGCTGCTCGTAGCGGACGCCGTAGGCCTCGTCCCGCTCCCTGGCCCGCACGATCAGCGGCACCACGACGGCGGTCAGGATGCCGCCGAGCAGCAGGTCGTAGACGATGAACGGGACCGTGTTGGCGGTGTTGTACGCGTCGGCCAGCGCGCCGGTGCCCAGCGCGGCGACCAGCATCGCGGTGCGCAGGAAGCCGGTGATGCGGGAGGCGAGCGTGCCTAGCGCCATGACCGCGCCGGACCTGAGCAGCCCGGCGGCGCCCCGGCCACCCGGCGCGGGGCCCTGGGGCGGAGTGCCGGGGACGTTCACCTCTGTGGTCGCGGCCGGTGTTCCGGTGCCGGGCGGCGTTCCGGGAGTGGAGGCCGGGCCCGACTGCGCGATACCGGGGGCGGCGCCGCCCGGCAGCGGCATGTCAACCCGCGTCGCCGCTCCGGTGCCGCCCGCCGGAGGACCACCCGGCCCCTGCCCCGGATTCTGCGTCGGATTCGGGTACGGGTTCGGCGCCTGGCCCGGGGGCTGCGCCGGCGGTTGCGCCTGGGGCCGCCTCGTGTGCCGCCCCGGACCCGGTTGCGGATTCTGCGGATTCTGCTGCCATGGCTGCTGCCCCTGGCCCGGCTGCCCCTGCCCCGGCGGGCCCTGGCCCTGCCCCGGGTGGCCCTGAGGCGTCTGTCCAGGTGGGTGGTTGGAAGTCGGCGGCCCCGGCGCCTGCCGGTCCGTCGCCGCCGGCCGGTCCGGGCCCCGCGGGTTCCCCTGCGGCGGGGGACCCGGGACCTGCCGGTCCGGTCGCCGCTGGTTCCACTCCGGTCGATCCGTCACCGGCTGCCTCCGCTTTCCGGCGGCGCCTTGCTCGCATGGCCCGCACTCCGACGCCCACGAAGAGTACGGCAAGTCCGCCACCGGTGATGAGCAGTGCGAGTCGCCCGTAACCGGTGGTACGGACCGTGATGACCTGCTCCGCGCCGAACTCCCGGTCGTCGGCCGACTTCAGCCGCAGGTGCAGCCGGACGTCGCCGTTGCCCGCGGACCGTACCGGGATGAAGCTGGGCTGCTTCTGGCCCGGCGCGAGCGTGATCAGATCGTCCTGGTCCTCCAGCCGGCCGATCTGCAGCCGGGCGGTGTTCTCCGGGACGACCTCCAGCCTGACCTGGATCGACTGGTTGGGCAGGTCGTTGGCGACGGTGATCGGGATCCGGCCCGAACTGCCCGCCAGCGTGACCCGCTTGGTGTCGCCGATGATGATGCGGACCCGTCCCATGTCGTCCTTGAGCCGCTCGTCCAGCGACTGCCGGGCGAGCACGGCCCGTCTGTAGCGGGACTTGCCGCGCCACGCGCTCGACTCCATCCGGAGCACCGCGCGCCGGTAGTTCATCCTGATCGGCTCGTACATCACCGAGGTGAAGCGGGCGGCGGACCGGGAGATGCGGGCCACCTCGTCCAGGAACGGCTCGCCGAGCTCGTACGCCTCCATGGAGTCGGGGTAGCCGCGGAACACCCGCTGCTGGGGCTCCGCGTTGGCGATCTTGTCGAGCGGGGTCTCCTGCATCCACGCCGCGCCCTGGGTGTAGGTCAGCAGGCTCTTGGCCATCGCGGGCGCGGGGTTCCAGCGCCGGTCCGGGGCGATGACCAGCGAGCGCGCCAGCTCGGGGGCCTCCGCGGTGATCATCGCGGTCTCGGCCAGGAAGCGCTGCTCGGTGAGCACCGCCGCGCCGGGCGTCCGGGTGCCGGCGCTGACGATCTTGTTGAGCGTCTCGTCGTACACGACGGTCCGCTTGGTGCCCTCCTCGGTCGGCAGCGCGGTGGTCGCGCTCGGCGTGTAGCCCTGCGCGGGGTCGGCGAACGCGGCGCTGCTCATCAGGAACGAGCCGTTGTTGCCCAGCCGGCCCAGCTTCGCCATCTGGTTGAGCGTGCCCTGCCCGGCCATCCCCGACGGCGGCCAGGCGACCTGGGCGTTCGGCTGGGTGCCGAGGACCTGTCCCGCCACGCCGGCGTTGGCGTACGCGATGGCCAGGTGGTTGGTCATCTTGTGCCGGACCAGCGCGACGGCGTCGGGATCGGCATAGGGGACGGCGAAGTACGGATCGCTCTTGGACGCCGACCGCAGCGCGTTCAGCCAGTTGGCGGCGTCGGTGCTCTTGGGCTTGCGGACGCTCTTCTCGGCCCTGGGCGCCTGCACCGTGTACGGGCCGTTCGCCATCGTCTGGACGTCGTCCAGCAGGGCGGGGTCGATCGACCAGGTGACCGGGGTACGGGTGCCGGCGGCGGCGCTGACCAGCCCGCTCAGCCGCCCGTCCGCCTTGATCTCGGCGGCGAGGTCGTCGTCGAGGAACGTGTCGTCGGTGCTGCGGTGCTGGCGGCCCATCAGCGGCCAGACCCAGGCGACCGACAGCGGCTTGAAGGTCCGCTGCTTCGGCACGAACGTGATGAACGTGTTGAGCCCGGCCAGGACCTGGCCCGTCTGCGTCACCGCCTCCACGCCGATCGGGTAGACGCCGAAGGTCTGCAGCCCGATCGTCGCGGTGGTCGTGCTCAGCGAGAAGGACGCCTTGCCGCCCGCGACGCCGGCCTGCGGAAGCTGCTGGTCATCGGCGAACCCGCGCAGCGAGGACGGCTGGCCGGTGGCGTACTCGGCGACCTGGGTACGGCTGCTCATCCGCTGTGCCGAGGTCTTCAGGCGTACGGTCACGCCCGGCAGCGCCTGGCCCGAGGTGTTCTGTACCGTTCCGGCCACGGTGATCTTGGACTTGCCGCCGGTCGCCTCCGCCGCCTTGGGCGTGACCTTGGTGAGGACGAGCGAGAGCTGGCTCTTGGACTGGGACTGGCCCGTACCGCGCCCGGGCCTCGGGTTCTCCGGCTGCGCGGCCGCAGCGGCCGGTTGTACGGGCGCGGCGGGAAGCGCGGGCGTCGCCGAGGCGGTGGGGACGGGGCCCACGGTGAAGCAGGCGAGCAGGGCGGTCACCGCCGCCGCGGACAGGACCGTTCTCATTCCCGCATCACGCGGTCGATCGTAGCCCCGGCGCCGGTGCCGCCGGACCTCCCCGGGCGCCCGGCACCCGGGAACGCGCCATCGCCGGGCCGGTCCGTCCCCTCCACGCGCCTCCCCCGTTCGTCGATCTCCGGCCGCCGGGCCGGTCGCCCCGCCTCGTCCGCTTCGCCCCCAACTCTGCCGTCCGGGACCTCAGGTTCGCGTAAAGACAGGAGACCTCATGGCCGTGGTACGCACCAGCGGAGGGGTGAAGCCGGGGATGAGGCCGGGCGATACCGACGGCGTGTCGCTACCGGACGGATGCCGCGTACCCGGAACGGGCGTGGTCAGGTGCTGGACGGGCTCGTCCGGGGAGAATTCGTCCCGTGCCGGCGGCGCGCGGGCAGGCCCGACTTGGACTTCCAGGGCGGGCGGCGTTCCCAGCGCGACTCGGAACGGTCGGGCCGTTCGCCGGTCCGGTCGCTCAGCCGGACGGGTTTGGCGCCGTTCAGCGCGCACAGGTCGGACGCGCGGATGCCCAGCGCGGTCGAGGCCTCACCGGTCGCGGTGTAGACGACGTCGTCCTGGGGCAGCGCCTCCACGACGCCCTCGTCGATCAGTACCGGCATGTCGTCGGGGAGCAGCAGCGGGCAGACCAGGTCGGCGGCGTACTCGGTGACCGCGTTGACCAGGTCGGCGCGGGCGGGCCGGATGAGCCGGGCGCCGAGGGCCAGCCGGACCGGCTCGGCCGGCGGGCTCGTCCCGGCCGTCACGATCACGCCGGCCAGGAAGCGGCGGCCGCGCTGGACGTCGTTGCAGGCGAGGACCCGGGTGGCCAGGCAGCGGCCGGCGGGCAGGCCCAGCGCCCTGGGCAGCTCGTCGGAACGGGTGATCGCGATCGGCAGCCGGACGATCTCGTGCTGGATCTCGCGTTCCAGGAGCGCGCGGTGGATGGTGAGGGCGTCCTTCATCTTCAGCTCCGTCCCGCGGGGTGATCCGTCCCCGCACACACCCCCCGGATTCGGTCCCTGCCCCCCGGTGGGCCCGTGTAGTGAGAGCTCCCCACATACCCCCAGAGCCCGGTCTCATCCCCGCCGTAGCCCGGCGTACTACCGGCCCCCTTCCGACGCAGTGGAACGCGCCCCGATGGTTCCCCGCTACCGTTGTGCGTCTACGGGAGTCCTCGGCTGCGGTCCGATGGTCCGGCGGGGCGTCCTCGGGGTGTCCAGAACGTAACCCGGGGATCGCACCATGTGAAGGGCCTGGGGCTCCCGAGAGCGCCCCGGAGGTCGGCGGGGTGGAGGCGAAACCCTTTTGTCAGCAGTTTCCCCGAGCAAATACGCTGGATGGCCGTGTCCCAACACCAAGTGACCCCAGAGCAGCCGTCGCCGACGCAGCGCGTCGCCATCACCGAGCTGCTGCGCAAGATCGCCCCGGTGGCGGACGAGCTCGGCGCCCGGTTCGAGGCCGCGGGTCACGAGCTGGCGCTGGTCGGCGGTCCCGTCCGGGACGCCCTGCTGCGCCGTCCCGGCACGGACGTCGATCTGACCACCGATGCCCCACCGGACCGGATCCTGGAGCTGATCCGCGGCTGGGCCGACGCCATCTGGACGATCGGGATCGAGTTCGGCACGGTCGGGCTGCGCAAGGGCGATCACCAGCTGGAGATCACCACCTACCGCAGCGAGTCGTACGACCCCCGGTCCCGCAAGCCGCAGGTGGAGTACGGCACGTCGCTGCACGAGGACCTGCGGCGCCGCGACTTCGCGGTGAACGCGATGGCCGCCCGGCTGCCCGGGCACGAGTTCGTCGACCCGTTCGGCGGGCTGACCGATCTGCGCGACCGGGTGCTGCGCACGCCCGGCCGGCCGGAGGACTCCTTCGGTGACGATCCGCTGCGGATGATGCGGGCCGCGCGGTTCGCGTCCCAGCTCGGCTTCGCCGTCGCGCCCGACGTCGTGGCGGCGATGAAGGACATGGCCGGCCGGATCGAGATCGTCTCGGCCGAGCGGGTCAGGGACGAGCTGTCCAAGCTGATCTGCGGCGAGCACCCCCGTGAGGGCCTGGCGCTGCTGGTGGACACCGGCCTGGCCGAGCACGTGCTGCCCGAGCTGCCGATGCTGCGGCTGGAGATCGACGAGCACCACCGGCACAAGGACGTCTACGAGCACTCGCTGATCGTGCTGGAGCAGGCGATCGCCCAGGAAGAGGACGGGCCCGACCTGGTGCTGCGGCTGGCGGCGCTGCTGCACGACATCGGCAAGCCGCGGACCCGCCGGTTCGAGACGGGCGGGCGGGTGTCGTTCCACCACCACGAGGTGGTCGGCGCCAAGATGACGCGCCGCCGGCTGACCGAGCTGCGCTACCCCAAGGACGTCATCACGGCCGTGTCGAGGCTGGTCGAGCTACATCTGCGGTTCCACGGGTACGGCACCGGGGAGTGGACCGACTCGGCCGTGCGGCGTTACGTGCGCGACGCGGGCCCGTTGCTGGCCCGGCTGCACAAGCTCACCCGGGCCGACTGCACCACGCGCAACAAGCGCAAGGCCGACCGGCTGCGCCGCACGTACGACGACCTGGAGACGCGGATCGAGCGCCTGACCGAGGAGGAGGAGCTCGCCTCGATCAGGCCGGAGATCGACGGGAACGGGATCCAGGAGATCCTCGGCATCAAGCCGGGCCCGCTGGTCGGCAAGGCGTACCGGTTCCTGCTGGAGGTACGCCTCGACCGCGGCATGATCGGCCCGGACGCGGCGGCCGAGGAGCTCCGCCGCTGGGCCGCCGACCAGGGCATCACCGGTACGGACGAGGAGGCGTCGTGATCGGGCTGAACCTGGGCCGGATGAGCCCGGCCGAGGCCGAGCGGCTGCTGGAGTTCGACCGCGAGCACATCTGGCACCCGTACGGGCCGATGCCCGCGACCGCGCCCGTGCTCCCCGTCGTGTCGGCCTCCGGTGTCCGGCTGACGCTGGCCGACGGCTCCGAGCTGATCGACGGCATGTCGTCGTGGTGGGCGGCCGTACACGGCTACAACCACCCGGCGCTGAACGCCGCCGTGACCCGCCAGCTGGGCAAGATGGCGCACGTGATGTTCGGCGGGCTGACCCATCCGCCGGCCGTGAAGCTCGCCGAACGGCTGGTCGAGCTGTCCCCCGCGCCGCTGACCAAGGTGTTCTTCGCCGACTCCGGCTCGGTGGCGGTCGAGGTCGCGATCAAGATGGCGCTGCAGTACTGGCGCTCGCAGGGCCGGCCCGAACGGCACCGGCTGCTGACCGTACGCGGCGGCTACCACGGCGACACGTTCGGCGACATGGCCGTCTGTGATCCGGTGAACGGCATGCACCACCTGTTCAGCGACGTACTGGCACGGCACGTGTTCGCGCCCGCGCCGCCTCAGGGGTACGGGGCCGAGCCCGACGAGGCGTACCTGGCGGAGCTGTCGGCGCTGGCCGCCGAGCACGCGCACGAGCTGGTTGGGATCATCGTTGAGCCGATCGTCCAGGGCGCGGGCGGGATGCGCTTCTACGCGCCCGAATACCTGCAGGCCCTGCGCGCGGTGGCCGACGAGCACGGGCTGCTGCTGATCCTCGACGAGATCGCCACCGGGTTCGGCCGTACGGGCGAGCTGTGGGGCTGCGACCACGCCGAGGTGATGCCCGACATCATGTGCGTCGGCAAGGCGCTGACCGGCGGCTACATGACGATGGCCGCGACGATGTGCACCGACGAGGTGGCGCACGGGATCTCCTCGGGCGAGGCCGGGGCGCTCATGCACGGCCCCACCTACATGGCCAGTCCCCTGGCGGCGGCCGTCGCGACCGCCTCGATCGACCTGCTGCTGTCGCGCGACTGGCGCGGCGAGGTCGACGCGATCGAGGCGATCCTGACCTCCGGCCTGGAGGACGCCCGGGAGCTGCCCGGGGTCGCGGACGTACGGGTCCTGGGCGCGATCGGCGTGATCGAGGCGCGCGAGCCCGTCGACGTCGTGGACGTCCAGTCGATCGCCATGGACCACGGCGTGTGGCTGCGGCCGTTCGGCAAGCTGATCTACGCGATGCCGCCGTTCGTCTGCACCGAGGACGAGACCGGCCACATCGTCGATGCCATGTACGCGATCGCCGAGTCCCTCTGAGAGGGCCTCAGGTGACCGGAGTCGGCTCAGCCCGCGTACGTGACACCGCGCCCCAGTAGAGCGCCGCGCCGATCGCGTACGCGGCGATGACGATCCCCAGGGCCGGGTACGAGACGCCGTCCGCGGGCAGCAGGGCGGCGGCCACCGCCGCCGAGGCGGCGAACGTCGCGTTGAAGAGCATGTCGTACACGGCGAAGACCCGGCCCCGGTAGACGTCGTCGATCCCCTCTTGCAGGATCGTGTCGACGCAGAGCTTCACCCCCTGCGACACCACCCCCAGCGCGAAGCCCCCGGCCGCCCACAGGGGCTCGTTGAACGGCGTCGCGAGGACCAGCAGCGACACCGCCCCCGCCGCCAGCAGCGCCGCGATCCACGCCTGCTTGCTGATCCGGCGTACGACCAGCGGGGTGATCAGCGCGGCGGCGAAGAAACCGGCCCCCGAGATGCCCAGCATCAGCGCGAACGTGGCCAGGCCCTCGTCGGCGTCCTCGGCGAAGTGGCTGCGGCACAGCAGCAGCGTCATGATCAGGATGACGCCGTACAGGAACCGGTGGTACGAGATCGCCGCCAGACCCAGCGCCGCCGGACGCCGCCGCACGATGTGCCGGCCGCCGTCGGCCAGACCCCGCAGAACATTGCCGAGCGCCTCCCGCGTCTGCGGGAGCGCCTCGTCCAGATGGGGCCCCAGTACGCCGCGCGGCAGCGACGTCGCGACCAGACCCGCGAGCAGGAACAGCCCGGCCGCGCACACCAGGATCAGCGCGGTCCCCGAATTCCCGCCGCCGAACACGTTCCGCAGCAGGTAACCGATCCCACCACCCACGAAGGCGATGACCGTCCCGGACGTGACGGAGAACGCGTTGGCCGTCACCAACTGCTCCCGCGTGACCACGTGCGGGAGAGCGGCGGAGAGCGCGGCCAGAAAGAACCGGTTGACCCCCAGCACCACCAGCACGCCGACAAAGAAGACGACGCCGTCCTGGCCCGCCGCCACGAGCGCCGCGACCAGTGCGACCAGCACGGCCCGTACGACCGGCGCCCACACCAGGATCTGCCGCCGCTTCCACCGGTCGATGAGAACCCCGGCGAACGGCCCCAGCACCGAATACGGCAGCAGCGTGATCGCGAACGCGGCCGCCGCCTTGCCCGCCGAGGTCTGCCGTTCCGGCGAGAAGAACACGTAACCGGCCAGCGCCACCTGGAAGAGCCCATCGGTGAGCTGCGAGGTCACCCGAGTCGCATACAGGCGACGGAAGTCCCGGCCACCCAGGATCATCCGCAGTTCGCTGGCTCTCACCCGATCATCTTGTCATTGTGGGGGCGGACCCCCTCACCCCCCGACGGGCAGGGGCTCCGCCCCCGCACCCCCCGCAAGGGGCTCCGCCCCCTTGACCCCCGGCTTAGGCGCGGGCTGAGGAAGCGGATACCTCAAGCGTTGCGAGCGCGTCCGAAGGCAGGTTCGAGCGAAGCGAGAACCTGATCGCGAAGCGAGCCGTCAAGGCGAGTTCGAAGCGATGCCAGCGCTCGCCGCGGAGCCCGCCGAAGGAGGGCGTTCTACGCCCGACGCCCAGGGCTCAGCCATAGACGCGTGTAGTCGTAGCTTGCGGTGGTGGGGAGGAAGGCGGCGCCGCCGACCCTGGAGGAGTGGAAGATCGGGTGGGAGCGGTTGAGCAGCGGGACGATCGCCGCGTCCTCCATGATCTTCTTGTCGGCCTGCTGCCAGAAGCCGCCCGCGTGGTTCGCGGTCGGTGCGGTCAGGGCGGCGTCGATCAGGCCGTTGACCTCGAAGTTGTCGTAGCCGCCGTAGTTGGTGGAGTTGGCGCCGTAGGTGCGGCCGTCGAACAGCGGCTGGATGATGGAGCGGCCGTTGTTGCCGTACCAGTCGGGGGTCCAGCCGGGGGCGGCGATGTCCCAGGCGCCCTTGTCGGCGCGGTCGGGGGACGAGATCGTCTTGCCGTAGAACGTGCCGCCCGCGTCGGGGGCCAGGTCGGCGGAGACCCCGCAGGACTCCAGGTTGGCCTTGAGGGACTCGGCGATGAGCTTGTGGACGCTGTTGGTGCGGTACGGGAACGTGAACTTCAGCCCGTCGGGATACCCGGCCTTCGCCAGGAGCTGCCGGCACTTGGCCGGGTCGCCGGCCTCGCCGGGGGTCGGGTAGCGGTCGGACGGCGTGTATCCGGAATTCCCCGGCGGGATGACGGTGTGCAGCGGCTCGGCCACCTCGGGGCCGCCGACGATCTTGATCAGCGCGGTCCGGTCCACCGCGTACTGCAGCGCCTGCCGGACCTCCCGCTTGCCGAGCGCGCCGCCGTTGTTGGGGCTGCGGGTGTTGAAGACCAGGTAGGGGCTGTTGTTGGGGGTCTCCCTGATCGCGAACCGCGGGTCGCGCTCCCGGCGGAGCCCGGGGATCGCCGAGGTCGGCACCGGGTGGTCCCAGGACAGGTCGGCGGTGCCCACCTCGAGCTGCTGCTGGACCGCCTGCGGCGAGTCCTGCCCGAGGGTGATCTGGATCTTGTCCACGTACCGGCCGCGCAGCGGGTCGCTCTCCCGCCGCCAGGCGGGGTTACGGGTCAGCACGTACGAGCCGCTCGGCCGGTACTCGGTGATCTGGTACGGCCCGTCGGAGATCGTGTTCTGCCGGAAATCGGCGCCGTCGGGGACGTACCGGTCGTACTCGGCCGGGGCCGCGGCCGTGAACTGCAGCGACAGCAGGTTGAGGAAGTCGCTGGCCGGCTCCTCCAGGCGGAACACCAGGGTGCGGTCGTCCTTGGCGGTCACGCCCTCGATGTCGTGGCCGTTCTGGTAGTCGGCCATCGCCTTGGCGCTGGCGGCGTCGACGTCCTCGTAGCCCTCGCAGTAGGCGGCCATCCCCTTGATCGTGGAGATGTAGTAGCCCTTGCCGCTGGACGGCGACGCCGGGTTGCACAGCCTCTTGAACCCGCGGACGAAGTCGCCCGCGACGACCGGCCGGGGCGGCTCGGTGTTCCACTGGACGCCCTCGCGCAGTCTCACCGTGTAGGTACGGCCGTTCTTGCTGACGCCGCCGTTCTCCTTGGTGGGGATCTCGGCCGCCATGTCGGGCCGCAGCGGGATGGTCTCGTCGAAGTTGTTGGACGCCTTCGTACCGAACAGGGGCCGGGCGAAGATGCGGGTGAGCCCGTACGCCCCGACGCTGTTGGCGCTCGCGGTGTCGAGATGCTCGACATCGGACGAGCCCACCACGCGGAGCGTGCCGCCCTCGCGCGGTGGCCCGGTCGGGATCGCGGACGGATCGTCGCCGCCGCCCCCGCACCCGGTGAGGCCCAGCGCGAGCCCCGCACATCCCGCCGTCACCCTGAGCGTCTGGCGCATCATGCCCCTCCTCCACTCCGGCTCCGAACGTTACGCGCCCATCACCGCACGTGCCAGGGTAGAGCCAGAGCGTGACAATAACCTCAATACTCGTACTTCCGAGACCGCGCCGTACCTCCGGGAACACGCCGTGCTTCCAAAACACGTGCTTCCAAAAACACGCCGTGCTTCCGAAAACACGAAAGGGCGCCCCGGCGGCGAATCATCGCCGCCGGGGCGCCCGGGTTCACTGCGAAGCCGGTCGGGCAGGCCTCAGCGGTCGACCTCGCCGCGGATGAACTTCTCCACGGCCTCGTGCGCGTCGTCGTCGCTGTACTGCTCGGGGGGCGACTTCATGAAGTACGAGCTGGCCGACAGGATCGGGCCGCCGATGCCGCGGTCCTTGGCGATCTTGGCGGCGCGGACCGCGTCGATGATGACGCCGGCCGAGTTGGGGGAGTCCCAGACCTCGAGCTTGTACTCCAGGTTGAGCGGGGTGTCGCCGAACGAGCGGCCCTCCAGGCGGACGTAGGCCCACTTGCGGTCGTCCATCCACGGCACGTGGTCGGACGGGCCGATGTGCACGTCGGCCTTGGCCATCTCGTGCGGGATCTGGGAGGTCACCGACTGCGTCTTGGAGATCTTCTTGGACTGCAGGCGCTTGCGCTCCAGCATGTTCATGAAGTCCATGTTGCCGCCGAAGTTGAGCTGGTACGTGCGCAGCAGCTCGACCCCGCGGTCCTCGAACAGCTTGGCCATCACGCGGTGCGTGATGGTGGCGCCGACCTGCGACTTGATGTCGTCGCCGATGATCGGGACGCCCGCCTTGGTGAACTTCTCGGCCCACTCGGGGTCGGAGGCGATGAACACCGGCAGCGCGTTGACGAACGCCACGTTGGCGTCGATCGCGCACTGGGCGTAGAACCGGTCGGCGTCCTCCGAGCCCACCGGCAGGTACGACACCAGCACGTCGACGCGCGCGTCCTTGAGCGCCCGCACGATGTCGACCGGCTCGGCGTCGGACTCCTCGACCATCTCGCGGTAGTACTCGCCGAGGCCGTCGAAGGTGTGGCCGCGCTGCACGGTCACGCCGGTCGGCGGGACGTCGCAGATCTTGATGGTGTTGTTCTCGCTCGCGACGATGGCCTCGGACAGGTCCATGCCGACCTTCTTCGCGTCCACGTCGAACGCCGCGACGAACTCCACGTCACCGACGTGGTACTCGCCGAACTGGACGTGCATCAGCCCGGGGACCCGCGTCTGCGCGTCCGCGTCCTTGTAGTACTCGACGCCCTGGACAAGCGAAGCGGCGCAGTTGCCCACACCGATGATGGCGACACGCACCGAACCCATCCGGATGCTCCTTCTCACTTAGCGGGACATGTGGTGTTCTTCACCAGACCTGGCGGGGGCCGTGTTCAGCGGCCCTGCTCGCGAGGCGTGTCCTGAGTCTTTTGGGTACTGCTCTCGGCCTTGGCGGCCTTTTCCTGTTCCCGTGCTCGATCGGCCTGCTCCGCCTGGACGGCCTGGACGGCGAGCTCGGCCTGCTCCGCCCGCTCGCGGCCGATCAGCTCGTTGAGCCACCGGACCTCGCGTTCGACGGACTCGAGCCCGTGGTTCTGCAGCTCGAGGGTGTAGCTGTCGACCCGCTCGCGGGTCCGCGCCAGGGCGGCCCGCACGCTCTCCAGCCGCTCCTCCAGCCGGCTGCGCCGGCCCTCGAGGATGCGCAACCGGACATCGGCGCGGGTGTGCGAGAAGAAGGCGAAGTGGACGCCGAACCCCTCGTCCTCCCACGCCGCCGGGCCGGCCTCGGTGAGCAGCTGCTGCAGCCGCTCCTTGCCGTCGGCGGTGAGCTTGTACACGATCTTCGAGCGGCGGCTCTGCAGGGCCAGCGCCGGGTTGGGCTCCTCGGGCCGGTCCTCGACGATGAGCCCCTTGGCGAGGAGCTGCTTGAGGCACGGGTAGAGCGAGCCGTACGAGAAGGCGCGGAACATGCCGAGCACGACGTTGAGCCGCTTGCGCAGCTCGTAGCCGTGCATGGGGGACTCGTGGAGCAGGCCGAGGACGGCGAGTTCGAGCACTCCCGCACCCTTCCTGCCTCCCATGCGTCCCCACTTCCACGGAGCCGGGGCCCCGCTCGATGTACGGCGGACCGCTGGTTCGGCGATCCGATCCCACGATGTTTCGACTGGACGTACCGTCTGGACGTACAGCCGGGATGTATCGACTGAATGTATCGAGCCAATGTATCGAGTCGATACATCGCAAAGATACGTACGGCCGGGGATCCTGGCAAGTCCCGGCCCGGTGGAGGCGTTCGGGCCGGTCGGGTGATCTTCCTTCCGCGGACGGGGCGTCCTACCCTGCTGCCATGAGGCCGAGGCTGGTCGTGGACTACGGACTGGTCCGCCGCGCCGCCCTCGCCGGGCTGCGATCGGGCCGGCTGGACACGGCCGACGCCTGCGACGCCCACCCCTACCTGCTCCGTGCCGCCAAGCACCACGGCGAGCCGTCCGGTGAGCTCTGCCCGGTGTGCCGCCGGGAGCCATTGACGCACGTCACCTATGTCTACGGGGACGAACTGGGGCGCTCAGCGGGCCGGGCCAAGGCGACGGCCGAGCTTGCGGATATGGCACGCAAATACGGAGAATTCAACGTCCACGTGATCGAAGTATGTCAGGGTTGCGCCTGGAACCACCTGACGGTGTCGTACGTACTCGGCCATGGTGACGAGCCCCGCAGCCAGCGCGGGTAACGTTCGGGGCGGCCTCGCAGCCGGCGAGGCGTAGTGCCTGAGACAGGAGCCGAGGAATGGTCTCGGCCTTGCACGGCGGTCCCCCGCTCACCCGCCTGCACAGTACTCTTCGGTCGACGCAAAGCCGTATCCCCGTTGATGAGGTCGCGTGAGTAATCCAAGCCAGCCCCGACCAGTAGCCCGGTCGCAGCGGCCGGGCGGGAACATCCCCCGCCCGAGTGAATCCGGTGCCCAGGGCCGGCCGACAGTCCCTGGTGGCTCGGCCATGCCCGGACGGCCCACGTCCCGCCGTGCCGCCGGTGGGCCGAACGGTCCTGCCCGTCCAGGCGGGCCGCGTGGCGGTGCCCCCCGCGGAGGCGGTGGCGGCCATCGGGCCGCAGGCGGCCCCGGCGGCGGCGCCGGCGGGCGTGGTGCCCCAGGCGGACGCGGAGGCCCCGGCGGCCGTGGTGGTCCCCCAGGTCCGGGCGGACCCGGCCGTGGCGGTGTTGGCCGCGGCCCAGGCGGTCCGGCGGGCCCGGGAGGCCCAGGTGGCCCCGGCGGTCCGGGAGGTCCCGGCGGTCCGCAGGGCTTCTGGTCCGGTGCGGGGGACGACGACGACCGCAAGGGCATGGGCCGACGACTCCGCGGCGGTGGCGGCCCCAAGGACGCCAAGGACACCAAGGACGGTAAAGACGGCGAGGCCCGCACCGGCTGGCGCCGCTACGTACCGAACTGGAAGATCGTCACGGGCGTGTTCGCCCTGGGCTTCCTGGCCTTCCTCACCCTGATCGGTGTCGCGTACGCGCAGACCCCGGTGCCCTCGGTCGGCAACTCCGACGCGACCAAGACCTCCGCGATCTTCTACTACGCGGACGGCAAGAGGGAGATCGGCCGGCTCGGCAAGAACCGCGAGATGATCACGCTGGACAAGGTGCCCAAGCACGTCCAGGAAGCCGTGATCGCGGCCGAGAACCGCAGCTTCTGGGAGGACAGCGGGTTCGACCCCAAGGGCCTGTCCCGCGCGGTCTGGAACAACGTGTCCGGCGGTTCCACCCAGGGCGGCTCGACGATCACCCAGCAGCTGGCGAAGAACTACTACCTGAGCGACGAGCGGACGATGAGCCGCAAGTTCAAGGAGATGTTCATCTCGCTCAAGCTCGAGGACGAGCTCGGCAGCAAGGAGGAGATCCTCGAGCAGTACCTCAACACCATCTACTTCGGCCGCAACGCCTACGGGATCCAGGCCGCGTCCAAGGCCTTCTTCAACAAGGACGTCGGCAAGCTGAACGTGAGCGAGGGCGCGCTGCTGGGCGCGATCATCCAGCAGCCGGGCCGGTTCGACCCCGCCAGCGACGACAAGGACCTGGTCGCCCAGACCAAGGCCCGCTACCAGTACGTGCTGGACGGGATGCGCAAGACCAAGCAGGTCAACGAGGCCGACTACGCCAAGTACTACAACACCCTGCCGGAGACCAAGGAGCAGGTCGGCGACGCGACGTACGGCGGCCAGCGCGGCTACATGATCAAGCGCGCGATCCTGGAACTGAGCCGGCAGGGCATCACCGAGAAGACGATCCTCGACCAGGGTCTGCGCATCACCACGACGTTCGACTACAAGAAGATGATCGCCGCCAAGAAGGCGGTGGAGGGGAACGTCCCGCAGGACCCGGCGAAGCTGCTCAAGAAGGACGTCCGGATGGGGCTCGCCTCGGTCAACGCGACCAACGGCGAGGTCGAGGCCATCTACGGCGGTCCCGACTACATAAAGCAGACCTTCGACAACGTCTGGAAGGGCTCGGCGCAGGCCGGTTCGGCGATGAAGCCGTACGTACTGGCCACGGCGCTGCAAGAGGGACACAGCCTCAAGAGCATGGTCGACGGGCGCAATAACCTCTCGTTCAACGGGGCCGGCGAAGTCGTGCCCAACGGGACGCCCGGTGCGCTCGATCCGATCCGCAACAGCCACGGAGAGCGCGGCGCGATCGACCTGCTGAAGGCCACCCAGACGTCGTCCAACACCGGATTCGTGCAGCTCGCGATGAAGGTCGGGGTCTCGGACGTCGTCAAGAACGCCAAGAAGCAGGGCGTCTCCCCCGACATGGTGGACGCGTTCAAGCAGCAGGCCGGTCTGGCCCTGGGCATCAACAACATCCGGGCGATCGAGCAGGCGTCCGGGTACGCGGTCTTCGCCAACGGCGGCACCTACCACCAGCCGCACGTGGTGAAGAAGGTCCGCAACAAGACCGGCGAGGGCGACTACAAGAAGCTCAAGTGGGACAAGGTCGAAAGCGTCTACACCTCGGCCGTGACGCGTGACGTCAACTACGCCCTGCAGCAGGTCGTCAAGCAGGGCGGCACGGCCCCGTCGGCCGCCCTGGCGGACCGCCCCGTCGCCGGCAAGACGGGTACGACGGAGAAGAACGTCGCGACCTGGTTCGCCGGCTACACCCCGAAGATCGCCACCTCGGTGACGGTGTTCAACAACAAGAACAAGCCGCTGAACGTCCAGGGCATCGAGAACTTCGGTGGTGGTACCACCGCCAAGATCTGGAAGGCCTACATGGCGGAGGCGACCCAGGGGACTCCGGTCGAGCAGTTCGCTCCGCCGGCCTGGGGCGGTACCCAGCAGCTGTGGGCCAAGCCGCCGCCGAAGAAGAAGGAAAAGGAAGAGCGCGAGGAGCCTGACGACGGCCGTCCGGCGTGGTGCGACGACGTGCCCGGCGCGGAGAACCACCCGCGCTGCAAGGACGAGAACGACCAGGACCCGGGCCCGGATGAGAAGCCGGCCTGCGGCCTGTTCCCCACGCCGGACTGCGATCCGGACAAGCCGCCGCAGGAGAACCCGCCGGACAACGGGAGTTGGTGCCGGACGCACCAGAACGACCCGCGCTGCAAGGACGAGGATCAAAACCCGGACAGGCCGCCCGGCCCGAACGAACCGCAGCAGAGAACCGCGGCCAGGCTCGACGAGTGAGCTGACCGCCCAGTACGGCCGCACGGCCGGTCCCGCCCCTTCCCGGGCGGGGCCGGCCGTCGCTGGTTTCGGGACGCTCGTTTCGGGAGGAAACGGCCTGCTCCCCCCTGAGTGGGGACCCGCGCGTTACCCTCGGACGACGCACAGCCGTACTCCAGGTGGTGAGGTCGCGCGTGAGTTACCCAGGCCAGAACGGGCGGGACGGCGATGATGGCCCAGGTGAGAGCGGCGGTCGCGGCAGGCGAGCCAGGACCGGTGGACACGCGGCGGCCCACGCCTCACTCCCCAAGCTCCTGGGCGGCAAGGGCGGCGGTATCCGCCGCACCCCGGGAAAGCACGCCGCCGCGGCACCGCCGCCCCTAGGACCGCTCCCCTCGGCAAGCCCCGACCCCGTCGGCGTGCCGGCGGGCACCGGCCGTACAAGCGCGGACTCGGAAGTCCCCGGCGCCCCAGGCCCGGGCATGCCGGTTGGCCCAGGCCCAGGCGTGCCGGGTGGTCCAGGCAGGCCCGGTGCGCCGGCCAAGCCCGGAGCCCGCGGCGGGCCCCGTAGGCCCGGACGGACCGGGTGGCGGCGCCGCATCCCCTCGTGGAAGACCGTCCTCGCCGTTTTCGGCGTGATGCTGCTCGGCGGCGCCACGCTCATCGGTGTCGCTTACGCCAACACGCCGATCCCGACCGAGACGCAGGCAGGCGCCGTCGCGCAGGAATCGGTCATCTACTACCGCGACGGCAAGACGCCCATCGCCCGGATTGGCATGCACCGCGAGAGCGTCCCGCTGTCGCGGATCCCCGTCGCCGTACGGCACGCGGTGCTCGCCGCCGAGGACCGCAACTTCGAGAACGAGCACGGGGTCTCCCCGACCGGCGTCGCGCGCGCCCTGTTCAAGACCGCCACCGGCGGCGACGTGCAGGGCGGCTCGACGATCACCCAGCAGCTGGCGCGCAACTACTACCAGGGGCTCAGCCGGGAGCGGACGGTCAGCCGCAAGCTCAAGGAGATCCTGGTCTCGGTCCGGGTCGACAGCGAGCTGAAGAAGGACGAGATCCTCGGGCTCTACCTCAACACGGTGAGCTTCGGCCGCCAGGCGTACGGCATCCAGGCCGCCGCGCGCGCCTACTTCCACAAGGACGTCGCGCGGCTCACGGTGAGCGAGGCGGCAATGCTGGCCGCGCTCATCCAGCGTCCCGGCTACTTCGTCACCACCGGGCCCGACACCCAGCTCGCCAAGCGCGCCCTGATCGCGCGCTGGAACTATGTCCTGGACGGCATGGTCGAGGAGAACTGGCTGAGCCAGGCCGACCGTGCGGCACAGCGGTTCCCGCAGACCAAGCGCGACTGGAGCGACGTTCCCGACTCGTCCCAGGCGGGCTACCTCAAGGAACGGGTGCTCAAGGAGCTCAAGCAGCTCGGTGTCCCCCCGGAGGAGCTCGAACGGGGCGGGCTGCGCATCACCACCACGTTCGACAAGGACCTGCAGGACTACACCGCCAAGGCCGTCAAGCAGATGCGCCAGGAGAAGGATCTCGGCGACGACGTCCACTTCGGCCTGGCCGCGGTCGACCCGGAGACCGGCGGAGTGGTGGCGGCGTACGGCGGCCCGTCCTACGGCAAGCAGCAGTTCGACGACTCGTTCGACAGCAAGATCCAGCCGGGCTCGTCGTTCAAGCCGATCGTGCTCGCCACCGCCCTCGACCAGGGCATCAGCCTGCGGACGACGATGGACGGCAGCTACAGCCGCACCATCAACGGCGACGAGTTCACGAACGACTCGCGCAGCGAGAACGGCGTCTACACGCTCGCCCAGATGACCGAGATGTCGATCAACACCGCGTATGTCGAGCTCGGCCAGAAGGTGGGGCTGGAGAACGTCGCCGAGATGGCCGTCCAGATGGGCGTCCCGAAGGACACCAAGGTCCTGAAGTCCGGCGTCACCAGCCTGCCGCTCGGCGTCGTCTCCGTCAGCCCGGTCACGATGGCCTCGGTCTACTCCACCTTCCCGGCCGAGGGACGGCACACGCCGGTGCACGTCATCAGCGAGGTCACCGACCGGCACGACGGCCCCGTCCGGACCCAGGACGGCGAGACGATCAAGAAGGTGCCGCACAAGTCCACCGAGGTGTTCCCGTCGGCGGTCGCCCGCGACGCGACGGTGGCCATGCAGGCGGTCGTACGGTCCGGTACCGGCACCGGCGCCAACCTGGCCGGCCGCCCCGTCGCCGGCAAGACCGGAACGACCGAGAAGAACCTGGCCGCCTGGTTCGTCGGCTACACCCCGCAGCTCGCCACCTCGGTCGCGATGTGGCGCCAGGACGAGGACGGCGGACTGAAGTCCCTGCAGGGCATCGGCGGCTACAACGAGATCTACGGCGGTACGATCCCCGCCGACCTCTTCAAGCGGTTCATGACCAAGGCCCACGAAGGCAAGGAGATCGAGCAGTTCGGCCCGCCCGGCAACGTCGGCTCCACGGCGCCCTGGTCCGTACCGAGGCCGGAGCCCTCGCCCACGGCGTCGCCCTCGCCGTCCCCCAGCCCGACCTGCACGCCAGGCATGCCGGAGCAGCCGGACGGCGAACCCTGCGTACCGGGAACGCCCGGACCCACCCCCGGCATCCCCACACCACCTCCGAACGGCCAACCCTGCAACCGCATCGGCATGCCGGTCGGCTGCGTCCCGAGCATCCCGCCCAGCGACCCACCACCAACATGGTGGTGCGACCGCAACCCCTGGCACCCCTGTTCACGGCGGCCGTGAGCTGCGCTCCTCGCCTGGCGGCTCGTCGCTTGTCACGGCCGCGGCTCGCGCTTGCATCGCTTCGCGATCTGCCCTCGATCTCGCCTCCGGCTTCGATCTCGTGCAGGGCCTTCGGACGCGCTCGCACGCCTTGAGGTCCGTTGTGGCTGAGGTGCCTGCTGAGCTTGTCGATCCTGTAGGGAACGGGCCGGTGTGTGGGTCCGGCTTGTGGATCAGCAATAGTCTGCTGGCATGTCGCAGTCCTCCCCCGCTCCCGATTCCGGTGGGCGCGTGAAGTCCGATGTCGATGACGGCGCCGAGATCGACGGTGAGCCGGGGCGGATGAACCGGCTGGTGCCGTTGCTCGCGGGGGTCGCGGCATTGACCGCGGTGCTGGCCTGGGTACAGAAGCAGCCCTGCGCCTCGGCCTCGTTCGACTTCGTCAAGACGACGACGAGGGCCTGCTACACCGACATCTACCCGCTCTACTACGTGCGGGGACTGAGCGACGGCAAGGTTCCCTACTTCGACTCGTTCGCCGGGGACTCCATCAATTACGTGGAGTACCCGGTACTGAGCGGTGTTCTGATGCATGTCGTGAACGTGCTCGTACAACCGTTCGGCCTCGATGCGCGCGGTATGGCCTTCTTCAACGTCACCGCGCTGGTGCTGGCAGTGTTCGCCGTGGTGACCGTACTGGCGACCGCGTACGTGGCCGGAAGGCATTCGCTCAAGGCCGGCCTCATGGTCGCCTTGTCGCCGGCCCTGATCCTCACCGCGTACATCAACTGGGATCTGCTCGCGGTAGGGCTGTCGGCACTGGCCCTGTCTGCCTGGGCCTCTCGCCGCCCCGCCTGGGCTGGGGTACTGCTGGGCCTGGCCATCGCCGCGAAGTTCTACCCGCTGCTGTTCCTCGGGCCGCTGGTGCTGCTGTGCGTACGGGCCGGGCAGTGGCGCGCCATGGGGAGGCTCCTCGCCGGTACGGCAGGGGCGTGGCTGCTCATCAACCTGCCCATCATGCTGTTCGCCTGGGAGGGATGGCTGGAGTTCTACAGCTTCAGCCAGAGCCGGGGGATCGACTGGGGATCCATCTACTTCTTCCTGCAGGACCGTGGGATGAGCGGGCTGGAGCACCCCGAAAGGCTCAACCTGTTCGGTACGGGGACGTTCCTCGTGCTGGCCCTGGGAATCGCCGTACTGGCCCTGGCCGCCCCGCGCCGCCCCAGGCTGCCGCAGCTGATGTTCCTGGTGCTGGTCGCCTTCATGCTGCCGAACAAGGTCTGGTCGCCGCAGTACGTGCTGTGGCTGCTGCCCCTGGTCGTCCTGGCCCGGCCCAAGCTGCCCGCGTTCATCGTGTGGCAGGTCGGCGAGATCGTGTACTTCTTCGGCATCTGGTGGTACCTGCTGGCCGTCACGGTACAGCGGGACTCCGCCGACCTGTCGGAGCTGATCTCGACGCTGATGAGCTTCGAGCTCGCGGCGGACGGCATCGACCAGAACGTCTACTACATGGCCTTGCTGGCCCGGTTCCTGACCGTGACGTTGCTCGCGGCGCTCGTCATCCGGGAGATCCTGCGGCCGTCCGCGGACGTCGTCCGTACCGACGATGTGGACGACCCCGCCGGAGGTGTCCTGAACCATGCCGACGACATCTTCTCTCTAGGGACGCTGCGTAAGCGACGGCGCGCAGCGCCCACAGCGACCGCGACCACGACACCATGACAAGGAGGCCGCCCCTGGCGATCAGGGACGGCCTCCTTGTTCGCTCTCAGAGCTTCTGCTCTCGGCTCATGCCCTCAGGCTCATGCCCTCGGGCTCATGCCCTCAGGAACGGGCGCGCAGGGCGGCGATCACCCACTCGAACACGGGCGTCAGGCTCGGCGGCCCGGCCGGCCAGCCGTTGATCAGCCCGAGCAACTGCCAGTAGCGCTCGGCCCGGCGGTCGTTGCCGATCTCCATCCGCTCCAGCAGCAGGGCCCGGAAGTCCGGGCCGTCCGGCTCACCGGCCGCGGTGGCGAACGCCGCGACGACGGCGTCCAGGAACGGTGCGGCCTCCGCCGACTCCGGGGCGATCCCCCGGTCCAGCGCCGCCGCCGCGCGCTCGCGCGTCACCTCGGCCAGCTCCATGCTCGCGGCCGGGTCCGGCTGCTCGTCGCCGTGCGCCGCCTGGTACTCGATCATCTGCCGGATCCGGGCCTTGAACCCAGGGTCCTGGACGAGCTCGGCGAGCTCCACCCAGGCGTCCACCTGCTCGGGCGACGGGTCGTCCGGCAGCTCCGGCATGGCCGAACGCAGCTTGTCGGCGAACGCGGGATCGGCGTCGAGCCCGGCGTACGCCTCGTCGATGAAGTCGGTGATGATGCGCCTGCGCTCCTCGTCGGAGAGCTTGGCGAGCTTGTGCATGAGTTCCATCTCCTCGGGACTGGAACCGCGCTTGGCCACCGCCCGCAGCACGGCCCGGCGCAGCCGCAGCGTCCTGATCTGGACGTCCACCGCCTCCGCGTGCGCGGCGGCGACCTCGGGGACCGTGATCTCGCGGGACAGCACCCGCTGGACGGTCGTGAGGTCGACACCGAGCTCGCGCAGCGTGCGGACCAGATCCAGGCGCGCCACGGCGTTCAGGTCGTACAGGCGGTAACCGGCGTCGGTACGGCCGGCCGGCGGCACCACGCCCGCGTCGGAGTAGAACCGGATCGTGCGGACCGGAACGCCGGTCCGGCGCGCCAGCTCGCCGATCGTGTAGAGGGTGTCGCCGTCCATGTCCCCCACCTTCCGGTCTCCAGCCGGTGGAGACTCAAGCCCGTTTTCGACGGCGACTGGAAAACGCTGGAGGAAGGCGCTGGAGGAAAGCGCCGGACGACTGCCTGAAGGGCATGTCCTCGGCATCCGCCGACAGGGCCATCTCGTGGTGGACGAGGCGTGGGCGGAGCTCGCCGAGGCGGATCAGAGGGCGTTCCGTACGGCCCCCGGCGCGTTCAGGGGAAGGGCGGAGCATGGGAAGGACGCCGGTACCCCAGTGACCGTGCTCTCGCCGAGCATGGGTGTGGAGGTGGCCGGCGTCCCCAAGCTCGGGAAGCCCCCGTCAGGGCACGTAGCGCCGTCATGCGAACGTGCGTGCGGATCAGTAGGTGCTGGTGGCCGCGCCGCTACCGATGAGCGCGGCGTACAGGCCGAGGTAGAAGATCCAGACGAGGATCCAGATCCCGGTCATGATGTAGCCGAGGACCAGGCCGGCGGTCGCCATGCCCCCGCCGCCCTCGCCGGTCCGCTTGATCTGGCTCTGCGCGACATGCCCGAAGATGATCGCCAGGATCGAGGTGAACCCGCAGAAGAGGATGCCGATCAGGCCGAGCACCATCGAGGCGGTGGCCATGCCGTTGTTGGACGGAGTGCCGCCGCCGTAGTAGTGGTGTTGTACGGGCGCGGGCTGCTGCTGCGCGTACGGGTCCTGCCCGTAACCGCCGTACGGGTCGTAGGGGGGTTGTGCCATTGACTTCCCGATCGTTCGGCGCGCCCGTCGTCGCTTTGGTGTCACGCACGTGCGCTGGGGCTGAGGTCGTTCCGGATTATGCCAGTGTGACGTGGTCCCGTGCTTTGTCGTACCGCGAGAGGTTAGATGCCACCGCGGCGGCCACGGTTCCTGTCGGGCCAGGAGGAATTTGCCCCGGCCGCCCGATGGTACGGCGGGGGCCCGGCCACAGGAAGCCCCGGGGCGACCGGTCAGGCGCCGGGAAGGAGCGAGCAGGCGCCGGAAGCGCGGGAAAGTTCCGGCCGCGTCAGCTCAGGCCGGACCGGAGCCAGGCGATGTCGGCGGCCTGGCCGTCGCCGGGGGTCTCCACCACGACGGGGGCCCCGGCCGCGCGTACGACCGTCAGGATCAGCTCGGGGTCGATGGTGCCCGCACCCAGGTTGGCGTGCCTGTCGGCGCCCGATCCGAACGCGTCCCGGCTGTCGTTGCAGTGCACCAGGTCGATCCGGCCGGTGATGGCCTTGATCCGGTCGACCGCGTCGATGAGCTCCTCGCCGGCGGCATGCGCGTGGCAGGTGTCCAGGCAGAAGCCGATCTTGGAATCCAGCTCGGGCACGCCGGAGAGGACCTCCCAGAGCCGGGCGATCCGGTCGAACCTGCGGGCCATCGCGTTGCCGCCGCCCGCGGTGTTCTCGATATAGACCGGAACCGGACAGTCCAGCCGCTCGAACACCTTCCGCCAGTTCTCGAAGCCGGTCTCGGGGTCGTCGTCCTTCAGCACATGCCCGCCGTGCACGATCAGCGCCTTGGCCCCGATCGAGGCGGCCGCCTCCAGGTGCTGCTGGAGCAGCTTGCGGCTCGGGATCCGGACCCGGTTGTTGGACGTCGCCACGTTGATCACGTACGGGGAGTGCACGTACACGTCCACGTCGGAGTCCTGGAGCGCCTCGATGCCCTCGGGCAGCACGGGCTTCTTCCAGCCCTGCGGGTCGCCCAGGAAGAGCTGCACGACGTCGGCCCCGCGCTCGCGGGCGTTGTCCAGCGGTGCGGTCTGGTCGACGTGGGCTCCGATACGCAGCATGCGTTCGAGGGTATCCGGGCCACGGGGCTCAGGTGGCCGGAGCAGGGCAGGTGATCAACCAGAGAAGTACAGGTGATCAACCGGAGAAGTGCAGGCGATCAGAGCGAGAAGCCGCCGTGGCTGAGCGCGAACGCGGCGCCCACGAACGAGGTGACCATGCCGATCACGTTGAGCCAGCGCTCACCGGTCGTGGCCGACACCAGCTGGGAGTAGAGGGCGATCGGCAGCCCGATCACACCGGCCAGCGCCCCGAAGAAGTGCGTCGCGGGGATGAACCCCAGGACCAGGGCCACGATCCCCAGCGTGATCGAGGTCACCGCGAGGGAGTTCTCGACCGGATGGCGTTCACCGTCGGTGTTGAGGGTGAGTGCCGACCGCTTCTTCCCGGTCGCCTCCTGTGACATGGGAACACCCCTTCCGGATGCGCTCGTGCCCGCCGGACCCGCCGGACGGCCCGGCACCCGTAGAGGGATTCCCGCACGAGACGCCGATCAACCGGTCCGGCGCGGCGGAAATTGTCGGTGCCTCCGGGTACCGTCGAACATGGATTCGAGGGATGCCGCAGCAGGCGCAGACGCGGAGGTGCTCAGATGAGGCAGAGTGAACTCGCGGTCATCGGCGACGCGGAGCTCGTGGAGGAGCTGTCGGTGCTGACGACCCAGACGGCCCGGATGCGCGCCCGCATGGTCGACATCATGGCCGAGCTCGATCGCCGACGGTGCGTCAAGACCCCGGCGGGAGCGGCCGGTCGCGGAGCCCGGCGCTGATGTCCCCGCCCGCGCGGCCGCCGCCGCCCGTTCCGTGCGGTCCTACGGCGTAACCGGCGCTTACGCTGCCGACTCTTGATACCCTGTGTCGGTCTCGCGGTCGGCGCTCGGCCACCCTGGCCGGCGCCGCGCGGACGCGAAGGACGCAAGAGCCCTCCTGTCACGGAGAGACCGTGACCGCATCAGTCCAGAGGAGGTAGGGACACAGCATGCGTCGTTACGAACTCATGGTCGTTCTCGACCCCGCCATCGACGAGCGCACCGCTTCGGCGTCGCTCGACCCGTTCCTGAAGGTCATCAAGGACGGCGGCGGCAGCGTCGAGAAGGTCGACATCTGGGGTCGCCGCCGGCTGGCGTACGACATCCAGAAGAAGAACGAAGGCATCTACGCGGTGGTCGACCTCTCGGCCGAGCCTGCCACGGTCAAGGAGCTCGACCGGCAGCTCAACCTGAGCGAGTCGATCCTCCGTACCAAGGTCATCCGCCCCGAGGTCCACTGAGCCTGGCTCAGGCCCTCACCACAGCCGGAGCGAGCCCATGGCAGGCGACACCGTCATCACCCTCGTCGGGAACCTCGTAGAGGACCCGAACCTACGATTCACCACCAGCGGCCAGGCGGTCGCGTCCTTCCGGATGGCCTCGACACCGCGGTTCTTCGACCGCCAGTCGAACGACTGGAAGGACGGCGAGGCCCTCTTCTTGACCTGCAACGTCTGGCGGCAGGCGGCGGAGAACTGCGCCGAGACCCTGCAGCGCGGCATGCGGGTGATCGTGCAGGGGCGGCTCAAGCAGCGCTCGTACGAGACCCAGCAGGGTGAGAAGCGCACCGTCTACGAGATCGAGGTCGACGAGGTCGGCCCGTCGCTGCGCAACGCCACCGCGAAGGTCAACAAGACCCAGCGGCAAGGCGGCGGAGGCGGCGGTGGCGGCTTCGGCGGCGGCGGTGGTGGTGGCGGTGGCGGCGGCCAGCAGGGCGGCGGCTTCGGCGGCGGTGGCGGCGGCGGCCAGCAGGGTGGCGGCGGCGGTGCCCCTCAGGACGACCCCTGGGCCACCGGCGGCGGCTCCGGCGGCGGCGGTGGCGGCGGTTTCTCCGACGACCCGCCGTTCTAGCCACGCCGTTCCCGCACGACACACGACGACCACAGTCCATTCCCGCGCGAGCGGGGCTCTCATTAAAGGAGCACCACGATGGCAAAACCACCTCCTCGCAAGCCGAAGAAGAAGGTTTGCGTGTTCTGCCAGGAGAAGATCTCCTACGTCGACTACAAGGACACGGGCCTGCTGCGGAAGTTCATTTCCGACCGCGGCAAGATCCGTGCCCGCCGGGTCACCGGTAACTGCACCCAGCACCAGCGTGATGTCGCCACGGCGATCAAGAACGCTCGTGAGATGGCGCTGTTGCCGTACACCAGCACCGCGCGCTGAGTAGGGGGACGGAAAATGAAGCTCATCCTTACTCAGCAGGTCTCCGGGCTCGGTGAGCCCGGCGACGTGATCGAGGTCCGCGACGGCTACGGCCGCAACTACCTCGTTCCCCGCGGGTTCGCCATCAAGTGGACCCGGGGTGCGGAGCGGCAGATCGACTCGATCAAGAAGGCGCGTTCGACCCGCGAGATCGCGACCGTCGAGCACGCCAAGGAGGTCGCCGGGGCGCTGCAGGCGCTCAAGGTGACCCTGCGCACCCGCACCGGCTCCAACGGCCGGCTGTTCGGCGCGGTGACCGCGGCGGACATCGCCGACGCGGTCAAGGCCGCCGACGGCCCCGACCTGGACCGCCGCCGGATCGAGATCGGCAACCCGATCAAGACCGTCGGCACCCACCGGGTCAGCGTCCGGCTGCACTCCGATGTCAACGCCACCATTGACGTGGACGTCGTAGAGGCCTGACCGGCCGTATTCACGAGGCTGTATCAAGAGGCCCGGTCGGGGGGGGGGGGGGGGGGGGGGGGGCCGG
>NZ_JBIRAW010000038.1:0-94097 GCF_044326315.1 Actinomadura sp. 9N407
GGTGATCCGGTACCATGACCGAACCATATAAAGGCACTGGCTTTTAACACGCTGTTGAGTTCTCAAGAAACGGACACCCACCGCGCCGAACCCGCTCTCGCAGATCCAGGCTCCGGGGCAACCCTTCAAGCCTACCCGATTCGTCCGTTTTGTCAAACTTTCGGCCGATTCGAGCCCTCCCGCATGCTCGACGGGCGCGAATGAAGATCCGCGCTGTCGGGCTCTGGGAGTTCCCCCGGGCCGGCCGCCTGTCGGCGTCCCGCTCCCCTGGGGGCAGGTAGAACACTAGATCCGACCCGCTACAGCGTCAAATCAGCGTCCGAGGCCACATAAGCCCAGGTGAGAGGCGGTTTTCGTCGCCTCAGGACGGTCTGCGGCCGTCCCCGTGACCGCACTGTGACGTGAATCCCGCCAAGGTTTTGCCCTCGGCAGGCGAAAGGGCGCCCGCCCGGAACCGTCCGGACGGGCGCCCTCGGCGCGAGAACCGCTGGTCAGCCCCGTACGACCTCCACGCCTCCGATGTTGCGCTTGCCGCGCCGGAGGACCAGGAAGCGGCCGTGCAGCAGGTCGGACGCGGCCGGTACGGCGTCCTCGGACTCCACCTTGGCGTTGTTGAGGTAGGCCCCGCCCTGCGAGACGGCCCGGCGGGCATCGGACTTGCTCTTGCACAGGCCTGAGGAGGCCAGGAGGTCGACCACGGACGGAAGGTCGCCCGGGGGCACCTCCGCACGCGGAACCTCGGCCAGGGCCGATCGGAGGGTGCGTTCGTCCAGCTCGTCCAGGGCGCCCTGCCCGAACAGGGCCCGGGACGCCGCGATCACGCGCTCGGTCTCGCCGGCGCCGTGCACGAGGGTGGTCATCTCCTCGGCCAGCGAGCGCTGCGGGACGCGGGCGGCGGGACGTTCGGCGCCCTGCTCGATCAGGTCCTCGATCTCCTCCCGGGACCGGAAGCTGAACACCTTGAGGAAGCGTTCGATGTCGCGGTCCTCGGCGTTGAACCAGAACTGGTAGAAGGCGTACGGCGAGGTCAGCTCGGGGTCGAGCCAGTAGGTCTCGCCGCCGGCGGTCTTGCCGAACTTGGTGCCGTCGGCCTTGGTCAGCAGGGGCGTGGTCAGGGCATGGGCCGCGACGCCCTCGACCCGCCTGATCAGGTCGGCGCCCGCGGTGAGGTTGCCCCACTGGTCGCTGCCGCCGGTCTGCAGCAGGCAGCCGTGCCGCCGGTACAACTCCAGGAAGTCCATCGACTGCAGGAGCACGTAGCTGAACTCGGTGTAGCTCATGCCGGAGGTCTCGAGGCGGCTCTTGACCGTCTCGCGGGCCAGCATGCGGTTCACCGGGAAGTGCTTGCCGACGTCGCGCAGGAACTCGATGGCCGTCATCGATCCGGTCCAGTCCAGGTTGCTGACCATCGTGGCGGCGTTGGGGACGTCGTCGAAGTCCAGGAAGCGCGAGACCTGGCCGCGGATGTGCGCGACCCAGCCGGCGACGGTCTCCTCGGAGTTCAGCACGCGTTCGGCGCTCTTGCCGCTGGGGTCGCCGATCAGGCCGGTGGCGCCGCCGACCAGGCCGATCGGGCGGTGGCCGGCCCGCTGGAACCGGCGCAGCATCAGGATCTGGATCAGGTTGCCCAGATGCAGCGAGGGCGCCGTCGGGTCGAATCCGCAATAGAGGGTGACCGGCCCCGCGGCGAGCAGCGCCCGCATTTCGTCCAGATCGGTGGACTGCGCGATCAGATCGCGCCACACGAGATCCTCGAGGATGTCGGTCACGTTCTCCCTCGTCTCCGGCATGCGGGTGGTCGGTCCACCCAGATTGGCTGATGGAACGCCGTTCACGGTAACGGTTTTCAGCGGCCCGACGTGAGCGCCCGGGCCGGGACGGAGACCTCGTGTCCCGGCGCGAATCGTTCCCGGCCGTCAGACCGCCGGTTTGCGCTTGCGGGGTACGTGGGCGCGGTACGGGGAGACCGACGGGTCGCCGTCGACCCAGAACCGCCAGGGGGTCTCCTTGGCGCCGTTCACGCCGGTCCGGGGGCCGGTCCTGATCAGGGACGGGTCGGCGGGCTCTCCCGGGAGGATGAGCATCGGCCCGCCCTGGGTGCACACGTCCGAGCCGTTCTGCTCGCGGGCGATGCCCAGGGCCTGGCACAGCCGCGCCGGGCCGCGCGCCAGGTCGCGTTCGGTGGAACGGGGGCGGCGCGAGCGGGCGGTCTCGAGCCCGTCGATCACCTGGCCCGCGCGGAGCAGGACGGCCGAGGCCGTGCCCTCCTTCGCGCAGACCAGGTTCACGCAGAAGTGCATCCCGTACGTGAAGTACACGTAGGCGTGGCCGGGCGGCCCGAACATCACGTCGGTACGCGGCGTACGGCCGCGGTAGGCGTGCGAGGCCGGGTCGAGGGGGCCCGCGTACGCCTCGACCTCGGACAGCCGCAGCGCCACGTCCCCGTGGACGAGGACGCGGCCCAGCAGGTCGGGGGCGACCTCGTCGACCGGGCGGTCGAAGAAGCCGCGTGGCAGGGGGGAAGCGGACATCCGGGTCAGTCGGAACCCGCGGCCCAGGCGGCGTGCTCGTCGGCCAGGGCGCGCAGCGCGGCGATCTGCTCGCGGACGCGGTCGGGGGCGGTGCCGCCGTGGGCCTTGCGGGACGCCAGTGCCCCGTGGACGTTGAAGACCTCGCGGACGTCGGCGGTCAGCTGCGGCGACACCTTGACCAGTTCCTCGTCGGTCAGGTCGTCGAAGTCCTTGTCGTTGACCTGGCAGTAGACCACCAGGTGGCCGACGATCTCGTGCGCGTCGCGGAAGGCGACCCCGCGCCGTACGAGCAGCTCGGCCAGGTCGGTCGCGAGGGCGAAGCCGTCGGGGGCGGAGGCCTCCAGCCGCTCGGTGTTGACCCGCATCGTCGCGATCAGGCCGGCCATCGCGGGCAGGACGAGCAGCAGCGTCTCGACCGCGTCGAAGGCGCCCTCCTTGTCCTCCTGCAGGTCGCGGTTGTAGGTCAGCGGCAGGCCCTTGAGGGTGGTGAGCAGGGCGACCAGGTGGCCGATCAGGCGGCCGGCCTTGCCGCGGGCCAGCTCGGCCACGTCGGGGTTCTTCTTCTGCGGCATGATCGACGACCCGGTGGCGTAGGTGTCGTCCATCTCGATCCAGCGGAACTCCTGCGAGGCCCAGAGGCAGATCTCCTCGCCCAGGCGGGACAGGTGCACGCCGGCCAGCGCGGCGGCGAAGAGGAACTCGGCGACGAAGTCGCGGTCGGCGACGGCGTCCATGGAGTTGGCGGCGGCCGAGTCGAAGCCCAGCTCGGCGGCGGTGGCCTGGGGGTCCAGCGGCAGCGAGGAGCCGGCCAGGGCGCCGGAGCCGAGCGGGGACACCGCGGCGCGCCGGTCCCAGTCCAGCAGCCGGTCGATGTCGCGGGTGAGCGGCTGGACGTGGGCCAGCAGCTGGTGCGAGAACAGCACCGGCTGGGCGTGCTGCAGGTGGGTCATGCCGGGGGCTGCCACGCCCAGGTTCTGCTCGGCCTGGCCGATCAGGGACGTCTCCAGCTCGACCAGCCGGCTGACGATCTTCCGGACGTGGTCGCGCAGGTAGAGCCGCAGGTCGGTGGCCACCTGGTCGTTGCGGCTGCGGCCGGCGCGCAGCTTGCCGCCGAGGGCGCCGAGGCGTTCCAGCAGCCCGCGCTCCAGGGCGGTGTGCACGTCCTCGTCGGCGACGGTCGGCCGGAACTCGCCACTGCGGCAGGCCTGCTCGAGGTCGTCGAGGGCACCGAGCATGCGCTCCAGCTCGTCGCCGGTGAGCAGCCCCGCCCGGTTGAGGACGCGGGCGTGCGCGCGCGAGCCCATCAGGTCGTACGGAGCGAGCCGCCAGTCGAACTGGACGCTCACCGAGAGCCGCGCGAGCGCGTCCGACGGGCCGCCCTCGAACCGGCCGCCCCACAGTCGCGTCGGTGCCTTGGTCACGAAGATCCTCTTCTTCCTGTGCTGCTGGATGGGCCTGCGCTGCTGGATGGGGCCGTGCTGCTGGATGGGGCCGGCCCGGATGCGGGCCGTCCCGCCGGAGGCCGCGGTCCTCCACTGTATTGCCACCGCGGCACGCACCGGTTACGGCCGCCTCGCACGCGCGGAGGTGGCCGTGGCCGTCGTACGGGCTGTGCGCTTCGGATCAGGCCCGCTGGTCGCGGTCCCGGATGGCTGCGATCTTGGTCGGCAGGCTCCACAGCTCCACGAACCCCTTGGCCATGCTCTGGTCGAAGGTGTCGCCGGTGTCGTAGGTCGCCAGGTCGTAGCTGTAGAGGGAGGCGTCCGAGCGGCGGCCGGTGACGACCGCGCGGCCGCCGTGCAGCGTCATCCGGATGTCGCCGGAGACGTGCTTCTGGGAGTCGTCGATGAAGGCGTCCAGGGAGTCCTTCAGCGGCGAGAACCACAGGCCGTCGTACACCAGCTCGCCCCAGCGCTGGTCCACCGACCGCTTGAACCTGGCGAGGTCGCGCTCGACGGTGACGTTCTCCAGCTCCATGTGCGCGGCGATCAGCGCGATCGCGGCGGGCGCCTCGTACACCTCGCGGCTCTTGATCCCGACCAGCCGGTCCTCGACCATGTCGATCCGGCCGACGCCCTGGGCGCCCGCACGCCGGTTGAGCTGGGCGATGAGCTCGTACGCGCCGAGCTCGCGGCCGTCCAGCGCGACCGGGACGCCCGCCCGGAAGGTGATGGTGACCTCGTCGGCCTCGCGCGGCTCGGCGGGGTCGGCGGTGTAGTCGTAGACGTCCTCGATGGGGCCGTTCCAGACGTCCTCCAGGAAGCCGGTCTCGACGGCCCGGCCCCACAGGTTCTGGTCGATCGAGTACGGCGACTTGGCCGACACGTCGATCGGCAGGCCCTTCTCCTCCGCGAAGGCGATCGCCTTGTCCCGCGTCCAGGCGTAGTCGCGGGCCGGGGCGATGACCTTCAGCTCCGGGTGCAGCGCCGACAGCCCGGCCTCGAACCGGACCTGGTCGTTGCCCTTGCCCGTGCAACCGTGCGAGACCGCGGTGCCGCCGTACTGCTCGGCCGCCTCGACCAGGTGCTTGACGATCAGCGGCCGGGACAGCGCGGAGACCAGCGGGTAGCGGTCCATGTAGAGGGCGTTGGCCCGCAGCGCCGGGAAGCAGAAGTCCCGGGCGAACTCCTCGTGGGCGTCGACCACCACGGACTCGGCGGCGCCGCAGGCCAGGGCCCGCTTGCGGATGGCGTCCAGCTCCTCGCCGCCCTGGCCGACGTCCACCGCGACGGCGATCACCTCGCCGCCGGTCTGCTCGGCCAGGAACGGGATGGCCACGGATGTGTCCAGTCCCCCGGAGTAGGCGAGTACGACGCGCTCGCTCATGATGGTCGTTCTCCTCTGGGAAGTCGGTTCGTGTCGGTCGGTGCCGGTCGCAGGCGGGGGCGCGGCCCCTAGCTTCGCTTCTCGCGGCCCGCGGCCAGCCGCAGCAGCGCCTCGGCCAGCTCCTGCCCGCCGGCCGGATCGCGCGCGATGACCAGGATCGAGTCGTCGCCGGCGACCGTGCCGAGGATCGAGGACCATTCGGCGTGGTCGATCGCCGAGGCCAGGTACTGGGCGGCGCCCGGCGGGGTCCTGACCATCACCAGGTTGGCCGACGCCTCGGCGGAGACCAGCAGCTCGGCCGCCAGCCGGCCGAGCCGGCCGGTGAACGACTCGGCGTCGCCGGCACCCGTCCTGGCCCGCCGGATCCGCTCACCGCCCTCGCCGGGGACGGCGTAGATCAGGCTGCCGTCGTCGGCCCGCAGCCGTACCGCGCCGATCTCGACCAGGTCGCGCGACAGGGTGGCCTGGGTCACCTCGACGCCCGCCTCGCCCAGCAGCCGGGCCAGCTCGGCCTGCGAGTGCACCGGGTTGCGCGTCAGCAGGTCCACCACCTTGGCCTGCCGCGCCGGCTTGGTCATCGGCATCGTCATGGCGAGACGGCCTCCGAACGCAGCAGCAGCCAGGCCAGCAGCGCCTTCTGGGCGTGCAGCCGGTTCTCCGCCTCGTCCCAGACCGCGCTGCGCGGACCGTCCAGGACCGACGCCGCGATCTCCTTGCCCCGGTACGCGGGCAGGCAGTGCAGCACGATCGCCTCGTCGCCGGCCAGCGACAGCAGCGCCTCGTCGATCGCGTACGGCTCGTACAGCGAGGTGTCCTTGCCCTCCTGGCCCATCGACACCCAGGTGTCGGTGGCCAGGACGTCGGCGCCCGCGGCGGCCCCCTTGGGGTCGGCGGTCACGTCGACCGAGCCGCCGGTGGCCGCCGCGATCTCCGCCGCCCGCGCCAGGACCGCCGCGTCGGGCGGCAGCGACTCGGGGGCGGCGATCCGTACGTGCATCCCGGCGGTGGCGCCGCCCAGCAGGTAGGAGTGGGCCATGTTGTTGGCGCCGTCGCCGAAGTAGGCGAGGGTGAGGCCCGCGAGCGCGCCCTTGGCCTCCCGGACGGTCTGCAGGTCGGCCAGGATCTGGCAGGGGTGGAACTCGTCGGTGAGGGCGTTGACGACCGGGACGGCGGTGCCCGCGGCCATCTCCTCGATCCGCTCCTGCCCGGCGGTCCGCCACACGATCGCGGTGGCCTGCCGCTCCAGGACGCGGGCGGTGTCGGCGATGGACTCGCCGCGGCCGAGCTGGCTGCTCCCGGCGTCCAGGACCAGCGCGTGCCCGCCCAGCTCGGCGATGCCGACCGCGAACGAGATCCGGGTCCGGGTGGAGGGCTTGTCGAACAGCACCGCCACCGTGCGGGGGCCCTCCAGCGGCCGGTGGCCGAAGCGGTCCGCCTTCATGACGGAGGCCAGCTCCAGCACCTCGGCCTGCTCGGCGGGGGTGAGGTCGTCGTCCCGGAGAAAGTGCCGCACCATCGGTCAGCCCTCCTTTTCCGAAGCCGCGTCGAGGATCGCCGGGAGGGCGTCCACGAACGACTGCGCCTGCTCGTGGGTGAGGATCAGGGGCGGGGCGAGCCGGACCGCGTCCGGCTGCAGCGCGTTGACCAGGAACCCGGCCGAACGGGCCGCGGCCTCGACCGCGCCCGACCTGGCCTCGGTCAGGACCAGGCCCCGCCAGAGGCCGCGGCCCCGCAGGCCCGCCAGCAGCGGATGGCCGATCGCGGCGATCCCGCCGGCCAGCCGCTCGCCCACCGCCGTGACATGGTCGAGCAGGCCGTCCTTCTCGATGGTCTCGATCACCGCGAGCGCCGCCGCGGCGCCCACCGGGTTGCCGCCGAACGTGCTGCCGTGGTCGCCCTTGGCGAAGATCTCGCCGTGCCGGCCGAAGGCGACGCAGGCGCCGATGGGCAGCCCGCCGCCCAGGCCCTTGGCCAGGGTGAGGATGTCGGGGGTCGCGTCGGGCAGCTCGTTGCGGAACGCGAACCAGGTGCCGGTACGGCCGATCGCGGACTGGATCTCGTCGGCGACCAGCAGCGCGCCGGTGGCGTCGCAGATCTCCCGCGCGGCGGCGAAGTAGCCGTCCGGCGGCGGGACGACGCCCGCCTCGCCCTGCGTGGGCTCCAGGAACACCGCCGCGCACTCATCGGTCACCGCCGCCTTGAGCGCGGCGGCGTCGCCGTACGGGACGAACCGTACGTCCAGCGCGTACGGGCCGAACGGCTCGCGGATGGAGGCCTTGCCGGTCAGCGACAGCGCGCCCATGCTGCGGCCGTGGAAGCCGTTCTCGGCCGCGACGAAGCAGGACCGGCCGTTGGACTTTCCGTACTTGATGGCGAGCTTGAGCGCGGCCTCGTTGGCCTCGGTGCCGCTGTTGCACAGGAACACCCGGCCGTCGGCGTCCAGCAGCTCCCGCAGCTTCTCGGCCAGCCGGACCTCGGGCTCGTTCAGGAAGAGGTTGGAGGTGTGCGCGAGCGCGGTGACCTGGGCGGTCACGGCCTCGACGAGGGCCGGGTGGCCGTGCCCGAGGCTGCTGACCGCGATGCCGGCGATGAGGTCGAGGTAGGCGTTGCCGTCGGCGTCCCACACCCGGCTGCCCTCGCCGCGCGCGAGCGCCAGCGGCGGCACCCCGTAGTTGGGCATGAACGCCGTCTCGTAGCGTGCCCTGAGATCGTCGTTGACCGCGCTCATGCGACTTCTCCCTCGTTCTCGTTCTCGTTCTCGCCCGCCACGGCGCCGGGGACGCCGGGCATGACCATGGTGCCGATGCCCTCGTCGGTGAAGATCTCCAGCAGCACCGAGTGCGGGACCCGGCCGTCCAGGACGTGCGCCTGCGGGACGCCGCCGCGGACCGCGTGCAGGCAGGCCTCCATCTTCGGCACCATGCCGGCGGTCAGCTCGGGCAGCAGCGCGGCCAGCTCGTCGGCGGTCAGGCTGTCGATCACGTCGTCGCTGTCGGGCCAGTCGGCGTACAAGCCCTCGACGTCGGTGAGCACGACCAGCTTGGACGCGTCCAGCGCCACGGCCAGCGCGGCGGCGGCGGTGTCGGCGTTGACGTTGTAGACCTCGCCGTCGTCGCCCCGGGCCACGCTGGAGATCACCGGGATCCGGCCGTCGTCCAGCAGCGCCCGGACCGCGCCGACCTGGATCTCGACGATCTCGCCGACCTGGCCGATGTCGACCGGCTCGCCGTCCACCAGCGCGTGCTTGCGCTCGGCGGTGAACAGGTTGGCGTCCTCGCCCGACATCCCGACGCCGAACGCGCCGTGCCGGTTGAGCAGCCCCACCACGTCCCGGTTGACCTGGCCGACCAGGACCATCCGGACGACCTCCATGGCCTCCGGCGTGGTCACCCGCAGCCCGGCGGTGAAGCTGGACTCGATCCCGGCCCGCTCCAGCGCGGCGTTGATCTGCGGCCCGCCGCCGTGCACGATCACCGGCCGCAGCCCCGCGTACCGCAGGAACACCACGTCCTCGGCGAACGAGGCGCGCAGCGCCTCGTCGCTCATCGCGTGCCCGCCGTACTTGATCACGACGGTGGCGCCCTGGAACCGCTCCAGCCACGGCAGCGCCTTGATCAGCGTCTCGGCCTTGTCCATCACCCCGGCCCGGTTCTTCCGCATCCGCGCCCCGCTGGTTATGCCGCTCACGTCGAGTACGCCGAGTTCTCGTGGACGTAGTCGGCCGTGAGGTCGGTCGTCCAGACGGCCGCGCTGTGCGGGCCGGCCGACAGGTCGACGGTGATCGTCACGTCCCGGGGGCGCAGGTCGACCTTGTCGCGGTCGTCGCCGACCGAGCCGTTCCGGCAGACCCACACGCCGTTGATGGCCACGTTGAGGTGGTCGGGCTCGAAGACGGCGTCGGTGGTGCCGACGGCCGACAGGACCCGGCCCCAGTTGGGGTCCTCGCCGTTGATGGCGCACTTGAGCAGGTTGTTGCGGGCGATGGAGCGGCCGACGGTGACCGCGTCGGTCTCGCTGTGGGCGCCCACGACCTCGATGGTGATGGCCTTGGACGCGCCTTCGGCGTCCACCAGCAGCTGCCGGGTGAGGTCGGCGGCGACCTCGGTGAGCAGCGCGGTGAACTCGGCCTCGTCCGGCGTGACGCCAGCAGCGCCGGAGGCCATCAGCAGGACGGTGTCGTTGGTGGACATGCAGCCGTCGGCGTCGAGCCGGTCGAGGGTGACGCCGGTGGCGGCGCGCAGCGCGCGGTCCAGCGCGGCGGCGTCCAGGCCGGCGTCGGTGGTGATCACGCAGAGCATGGTGGCCAGCGACGGGGCGAGCATGCCGGCGCCCTTGGCCATCCCGCCGATCATGTAGCCGCCGGCGCCCTGCCGGAAGGCGATCTTGGCGACGGTGTCGGTGGTACGGATCGCGTCCGCGGCGGCCAGCCCGCCGTCGCCGCGGGTCAGTTCGGCGCCCGCGGTGCCGATCCCGGGCAGCAGCCGGTCCATCGGCAGCCGCTCGCCGATCAGGCCGGTGGAGCAGACCGCGATCTCACCCGCCGAGTCCTGCAGGACGGCGGCGACCTTCTCGGCGGTGGCGTGGGTGTCCTGGAAGCCGGCGGAGCCGGTGCAGGCGTTGGCGCCGCCGGAGTTGAGCACCACCGCGCGCACCCGGCCGCCCTGGAGGACCTGCTCGGACCACAGGACGGGCGCGGCCTTCACGCGGTTGCGGGTGAAGACGGCGGCCGCCGCGCGGGACGGCCCGTCGTTGACGACCAGGGCCAGATCGCGGGTTCCGCTGTCCTTGAGCCCGGCGACGACGCCGGCGGCGCGGAAGCCCTTGGGGGCGGTGACGCTCACGGGGACACTCCGATCGTGGTGAGACCGAGTTCTTCGGGCAGGCCGAGGGCGATGTTGGCGCTCTGCACGGCACCGCCGCCGGTGCCCTTGGTGAGGTTGTCGATGGCGGCGACCACGATCGCGCGGCCGGCGCGCTCGTCGTGGGCGACCTGGAGGAGCGCGGTGTTGGCGCCCAGCGTCATGGCGGTCGACGGCCACTGCCCCTGCGGCAGCAGGCCGACGAACGGCTCGTCCTCGTAGGCCAGCCCGTACGCGTCGCGCAGGGTCTCCAGCGTGACGCCGGGCCGCGTCCTGGCGGTGCAGGTGGCCAGGATGCCGCGGCTCATCGGCGCCAGCGTGGGGGTGAAGGAGACCATGACCGGCTCGCCCGCCACGCCGCTCAGGTTCTGGATCATCTCGGGCGTGTGCCGGTGCACGCCGCCGACGCCGTACGGGCTCATCCCGCCCATGACCTCGCTGCCCAGCAGGTGGGGCTTGAGGGCGCGGCCCGCGCCGGAGGCTCCGGAGGCGGCCACCACGACCACGTCCGGCTCGACCAGCCCGGCCAGAAACGCCGGGAACATCGCCAGCGTGACCGCCGTCGGGTAGCAGCCCGGGACCGCGATCCGCGTGGAACCGGCCAGTGCCGCGCGCTGGCCGGGCAGCTCGGGCAGCCCGTACGGCCAGGTCCCGGCGTGGGGCGTACCGTAGAAGTCGGTCCAGTCGTCGGCGTCGGTCAGCCGGAAGTCGGCGCCGCAGTCGATGACGAGCATGTCGTCACCCAGTCGTTCGGCCAGCGGGCCCGACTGCCCGTGCGGCAGCGCCAGGAAGACCGCGTCGTGCCCGGCGAGCGTCTCCGGCGTGGTCTCCGCCAGGACGCGATCGGCCAGGGATCGCAGGTGCGGCTGGTGCGCGCCGAGTTCGGTGCCCGCGCTGGAGCCCGCCGTCAGTGTGCCGATCTCGAACTCCGGATGGCCGGCGAGGATGCGCAGCACCTCGCCGCCGGCGTATCCGCTGGCGCCGGCGACCGCCGCCTTGATGCCCATGGTGTCCGTTTCACCTTCCCCGCTGATCGATAAGCAAGAGTATGCATGATGCTGGATGAATATCCAAACTGATCCCCGGGGCCGCTGGGGCGGATTTGCTTCGACGGCTAAAGGTTTGACAGCTAAATAACGGCCGCCCAAGAATGGGCCCATGGAGACGCCGGATCTCGGCTTCGGCGACCCGACGGCACTCGGTGCCGTCGACGAATGGCCGATCGGCCGGCTGTTCGCGGCGGCCGCCAAGCTGTCGGGGCCGGTCATGTGGCGGCTGGCCGACCGGCACGGGACGAGCCCGGCGGGCTTCTTCCTGCTGCGCGCGCTGGTGGTCCAGGACGGGCGGCGCGCCGGGGAACTGGCCCGGCAGCTGATGATCACACCGGCCACCGTCACCTCGGTGGTCGGCACGCTGGAACGCAACGGGCATGTGGAGCGGCGTCCCGATCCCGCCGACCGCCGGGCCGTCCGGGTCCACATCACCGGCTCCGGCCTGGCGCTGGTCACGGCGACCGGGAGCGCGCTGGCCGAGGACCTGTGGGGCCTGTACGACGTCGACGAGGCCGACGAGCCCGCCGTACGCCGCTTCCTGCTGACCCTCATCGCCCGTTTCCACGCCTTCCAGGACGACGGGGGTCTCGCCGCCTGCGCGGCGGGCCCGCCGGACGCCGGCACGGCCCGTCCCGCAGACCGGTCACCGGCCGGTCGCACGGCCGATCCGCCGGTGACGACCACCGCACGAGAGGAATCCACGTGACCGCACCCCCCGAGGACGCGCCCGGCGAGGGGCCGCCGGTGGCCGTTCGCACCACCGACCTGCACAAGACCTACTCCGGCCCGCGCGGCGACGTGCCGGCCGTGCAGGGCATCGACCTGGAGGTCGCCGAGGGCGAGTTCTTCGGCCTGCTCGGGCCGAACGGCGCCGGCAAGTCCACCACCATCGGCATGCTCACCACCCTGGTGGTGCCGACGTCCGGCGCCGCGCAGGTGTGCGGGCTCGACGTCGTCCGGCGGTCGGTGGAGGTCAAGCGCCGGATCGGCATGGTGTCGCAGAACAACACCCTCGACAACGATCTCAACGCGTTCGAGAACCTGGAGTTCCGCGGCCGCTACTTCGGCATGTCCGGCAAGGACGCCCGCCGCCGGGCCGACGAGCTACTGGAGATGTTCACCCTCCAGGACCGCCGCAAGGGCACCCCGTTCGAGCTGTCGGGCGGGCAGGCCAAGCGGCTGATGATCTGCCGGGCCCTGGTGCACCGGCCCGAGGTGCTGTTCCTGGACGAGCCCACCGCCGGCCTGGACCCGCAGAACCGGGTCAACCTCTGGGAGGTGCTGCGCGGCCTGCAGCAGGAGGGCCAGACGATCGTCCTCACCACGCACTACATGGAGGAGGCCGAGGAGCTCTGCGACCGGCTCGCCGTGGTGGACCACGGCAGGATCCTGGCCAGCGGCACCGTCGAGGGCCTCAAGGACTCCGCGGGCGCCGACACCGTGATCAGCGTCTCCTACGACGGAACGCCCCCGGAGGACGTCGGCAAGCTGCGCGAGCGCTCCGGGATCGAGCGGGTCGAGGTCGCCGGCGAGCAGGTCCGGGTCTTCGCCCGCGAGCCCGACGGCGTCCTCGGCGAGCTGGTCGCGATCGGCGCGGCCGCCGGGGTCGGCGTCACCGACGCCTCGCAGCTGCGGCCCAGCCTGGAGACCGTGTTCCTCACCCTGACCGGACGGGAGTACCGCGACTGATGGCGATCGACGAAGTCCCCGGCAAGGCCGCCGACAAGGCCGGCAAGGCCGTGCCGGCTCCGCCGGCGATGCGGCCCACCCTGGCGCGCACCTTCGGCGGCATGATGGCCCGCGAGCTGCGGGTGATGCGCAAGAACTTCCTGTCCACGTTCCTGCGGGTGCTGATCCAGCCGCTGATGTTCGTGTTCGTGTTCTCCTTCGTGCTGCCGAAGATCGGCGGCGCCGGGATGATGGGCGGCGCGGGCGGCGCCAACTTCACCACGATCCTGGTGCCCGGGCTGGTCGCCTCGTCGATGCTGATGCAGGCGATGATGGCGGCGATCATGCCGCTGATGATGGAGCTGACCTGGCAGCGCTCGATCACCGACCGGGCGCTGGCACCGCTGCCGATCCCGCTGCTGGCGATCCAGAAGATCACCGCCGCCGCGCTGCAGGGCCTGGTCGGCGGGCTGCTGGTCTTCCCCGCCGTCCTGTTCATCCACGCCGAGGGCCAGGCCCCCGAGGTGCAGGTGGGCAGCTGGCCGATCCTGATCATGGCGATGGTGGTGGGCTCGCTGCTGGCCGCCTCGGCCGGGCTGCTGCTGGGCACGCTGATCGACCCGCAGAAGGCGCAGATCCTGTTCGCGGTGGTCCTGCTGCCGGTCACGATGCTCGGCTGCGTCTACTACCCGTGGTCGGCGCTGGAGGACATCCGCTGGCTGCAGATCGCCAGCCTGTTCAACCCGCTGGTGTACGTGAGCGAGGCACTGCGCGCCGCGCTGACGCCCGGTGTCGGGCACATGCCGACCTGGGCGTTCTCGCTGGCGCTGATCGGCGGCACCGCCGTGCTGACCTGGTTCGCGACGCGCACGTTCACCAAGCGCGTCCTGACCTGATCCGTCCGGCACCTGATCCGTGATCAGGCTGGAGCCTGGTCCGTCCGGCCCGGCCCGGGGCGGAACCCCGGGCCGGGCCGGAGCGGGCCCTACATCGGTTCGATCTCGGTCAGGCCGGTGTCCCGGTCCAGGTGCAGCCAGCGGGTGATCCCGATGGTCCGCAGGAACGGGACGTCGTGGCTGACGACGATCAGCGCACCCTGGTAGGCCTCCAGCGCCTCCGACAGCCGGCGGGCGCTGGCCATGTCGAGATTGTTGGTCGGCTCGTCCAGCATCAGCAGCTGCGGTGCGGGCTCGGCCAGCATCAGCGCCGCCAGCACCGCCCGGAAGCGCTCCCCGCCCGACAGCGTCCCGGCGGGCTGCTCGGCCCGCCGGCCGCGGAACAGGAAGCGCGCCAGGCCGGCCCGTACGGTGTTGACCGACGCCGACGGGGCGAAGGCCCGCACGTTGTCGACCACGCTGAGCCGGTCGTCCAGGACGTCCAGCCGCTGCGGCAGGTAGCGGACGCCCTCGACGCCGATCTTCACCTGGAGCCCCTCCGGGCCCTCGCCGAGCAGCGAGCGCAGGAACGTCGTCTTTCCGGAGCCGTTCGGGCCGGTCAGCGCGATCCGTTCCGGCCCCCGGACGATCAGCTCTTCCAGGGACGCGGGCTGCTGGGCGGGCAGTCCGTTCACCGTGAGGACGGTACGGCCCGCCGGAACCTCGGTGGCGGGCAGCCTGACCCGGATCTCGGCATCGGCACGGACCGCCTCCTCGGCCTCCGACAGCCGCTCGCGAGCGTCCGAGAGCCGGTCCTCGTGCATCAGCCGGTGCTTGCCGGCCGACACCTGCGCCTGCCGCTTGCGCTCCTGCATGATGACCTTCGGTTCGCGCTTCTGCTCGTACATCTTGTCGCCGTACCTGACCCGCCGGGCCAGCTTCACATGGGCCTCCTCCAGTTCGCGCTTCTGCCGCCGCATGTCGCTCCCGGCGACGCGGACGGCCCGCTCGGCCGCCTCGCGCTCGACCGCGAGCAGCTCCTCGTAGGCGGACAGGTTGCCGCCGAACGAGCGCACGCCGCCCTCGCGCAGGTCGGCGATCTCGTCGACCAGGTCCAGCAGCTCCCGGTCATGGCTGACGACGATCAGCACGCCCGGCCAGGACGACACCGCCTCGTACAGCCGGCGGCGCGCGTCCAGATCCAGGTTGTTGGTGGGCTCGTCCAGCAGCAGGACGTCGGGCCGGGCGAGCAACTGGGCGGCCAGCCCGACCATGACGGCCTCCCCGCCCGAGAGCGTGGCGACCGTACGGTCCAGGCCGAGCCCGTCGAGGCCGAGCCGGTCCAGCTCGGCGCGGGCCCGTTCCTCCACGTCCCAGTCCTCCCCCACCGCGGTGAAGTTCTCCTCGGTCGCCTCGCCCCGCTCGATCGCGTGCAGCGCCGAACGGGTCGCGGAGATGCCGAGCAGGTCGGACACGGTACGGGCGGTACCGAGCGGGAGGTTCTGCGGCAGGTAGCCGATCTCGCCCGCGACGCCGACCGTCCCGGACGCCGGGCTCAGCTCCCCCGCGATCAGTGCGAGCAGGGTGGACTTGCCGGAGCCGTTGACGCCGATCAGGCCGGTCCGGCCCGTACCGAACGCGGCGTCCAGGCCGTCCAGGACCGTGGTGCCGTCCGGCCAGGCGAACGACACCTCGGAACAGACGACGGAGAAGGGGGATGAAGCGAAAGACAAAGACATGAGCGGTCCTCCATGACGCACCGGATTCGACAGGACACGTGGAGACACCGCGGAACGCGCACAAGCGTGCGGGCATGAAAAAACGCCCGGGACGAAAGGGGTCCAACCAAGGTCACGTGCGCGAGGGATACCACCGCGCGGTGTCTGCGACCTCAGTTCCTCAACGGACTCCCCTACCGGACGACGATGTGATGGGCCCAGCCTACCCGCCGATCTAACGCAACACAAGTAGCGTTAAGGATTTTCTCCTGGGAACGCGAAAGCGGCCCCCGCACCGTGGCGGGGGCCGCTTCCGGAAGGCGTCGGCAGGTGTCAGCCGCCGCGCTGGACGGCTCCGGTGCGCTCGGCCGCGGCGGCGACCGCGGCGTCCCGGGACGCGCCGGCCTCCTCTGCCGTCAGCGTCCGGTCCGGCGCGCGGAACCGCAGCGAGTAGGCCAGCGACTTGCGCCCCTCCCCCGCCTGCTCGCCGGTATAGACGTCGAACAGCCGCACCGACTCCAGCAGCTCGCCCGCGCCCTCGCGCAGCGCCGCCTCGACCTCGGCCGCGGCCACGGCCGCGTCGACGACCAGCGCGACGTCCTGCGTGGCGACCGGGTAGGACGACACGTGCGGTGCCCGCACCACGCCCACGTCACCGAGACGGCGCAGCTCCAGTTCCATCGCGCAGCTGCGGGCCGGCAGCCCGTACGCCTTGATCACGCGCGGGTGCAGCTCGCCCGCGTGCCCGACGAGGGTGTCCCCCGCGTACAGCGCGGCGCAGCGGCCCGGGTGCCAGGGCGCGTGCCGGTCGGCCCTGACCGTCAGCTCGACCCCGGCCTCGCGGGCCACCGTACGGGCGGCCTCGACGGCGTCGGCCCAGTCGGCGGCACGGCCCTTGCCCCACCAGCCCGACGGCTCCCGCTCACCGGCCAGCACCACCGCGACCCGCTGCGGCTGGTCGGGCAGCGCCGCCTTGAGCGAGGCGATCTCCTCGGCCGTCGGCCCGCGGTCGACCGCGAGCCGGGGCGCGCGGCCCGGGCCGCCCTCGCGGGGACGGAAGACCAGGCCCAGCTCGTACAGGCCCGCGTCGCCGAAGCCCCGCCCCACGTTGCGGGCCAGCGCCTTGAACAGGCCCGGCAGCAGCGTGGTGCGCAGCAGCGGCTCGTCCTCCGACATCGGGTTGGCCAGCCGCAGCGCCCGGCGGCGCGCGTCATCGGCCGGGAGCTGGAGGGCGTCCCAGTCCTTCTCGGCCGCGAACGGGTAGCTCAGGACCTCCACGTACCCGGCTCCGGCGAGGGCCCGGCCCACGCGGCGGCGCAGGCGCTGGTCCGTGGTGAGGCCTCGCCCGGTGCTGGGACGGGGCGCGCGCGACGGGATCGCGTCGTACCCCTCCAGCCGGATGACCTCCTCGGCCAGGTCGTTGGGGTCGGTGAGGTCGGGCCGCCACGACGGCGGCGTCACCGTGAGCGCGTCGGCACCGCTCTCGACGGTGCAGCCGACCTGCTCGAGCCGCCGCACCACCGCGTCGCGCTCGTACGGGACGCCCGCGACCCGGCCGGGGTGACCGGCCGCCATCGAGACGGTGACCGGCTCGACCGGGGCCTCGGCGTGGGTCACGCCGGGCAGAACCTCGGCGCCGCCCAGCTCGGCCAGCATCCGCGCCGCGCGGTACGAGGCGTACAGCGGCAGCTCGCGGTCGACGCCGCGCTCGAACCGGTACGACGCCTCGCTGTGCAGCTTGTGCCGCCGGCTCATCCGGGCGGTACCGATCGGGTCGAAGTGCGCGGCCTCGATCACCATGTCGGCGGACTTCTCGTCGATCTCGGTGGCCAGCCCGCCCATCGTGCCGGCCATCGAGATCGGCCCCGACTCGTCGGTGATCAGGATGTCCTCGGCGTGCAGCTCGCGCCGGACGTGGTCCAGGGTCTCCAGTCGCTCGCCCGCGGCGGCGCGCCGGACCACGATCGGGCCGGTCAGCTTGCCCCGGTCGAACGCGTGCAGCGGCTGCCCCAGCTCCAGCATCACGTAGTTGGTGATGTCGACGGCCAGCGACACCGGGCGCATCCCGGCGCGGTGCAGGCGGACCCGCATCGCGATCGGGGTCTGCGCGGACGGGTCGAAGCCGCGCACCTCGCGCAGCACGAACCGGTCGCAGGCGGTCGGGTCGCCGATGCCCGCCGGGTACGAATCGGCCGAGTCCGCCGGCGGTTGCACGTCGGCCGGGTCGGTGAACGGGACGCCGTAGGCGGTGGCCGCCTCGCGCGCCAGCCCGCGGATCGACAATGCGTACCCGCGGTCGGGCGTGACCGCGATGTCGAGCACGTCGTCGCGCAGCCCGAGCAGCTCGATGGCGTCGGTGCCGGCCGGCTCGTCGCCGGGCGGCAGCACCAGGATGCCGTCGTGGTCGTCGCCGATCTCCAGCTCGCGGACCGAGCAGATCATGCCCTCGGAGACCTTGCCGTAGGTCTTGCGGGAGCCGATCGTGAAGCCGCCGGGCAGCTCGCCGCCGGGCAGGATCACCACGACGCGGTCGCCGACCGCGAAGTTGGCGGCGCCGCAGACGATGTTCTGCGGCTCGCCGGTGCCGTTGGCCTGGCCGACGTCGACCTGGCAGTAGCGGATCGGCTTCTTGAACCCGGTGAGCTCCTCGATGGCCAGCACCCGGCCGACCACGAGCGGCCCGGTCACGTCGAGACCGGCCTGCTCGACCGTCTCGACCTCCAGGCCCGCCGCGATCAGCTTGGCGGCCAGGTCGCGGCCGGTGACGCCGGCCGGGAGTGCCACGTACTCCCGCAGCCAGGAAAGCGGGGCGCGCATCAGATCTCCATCCCGAACGGGAGGGCGAAGCGCACGTCGCCCTCCACTATGTCGTGCATGTCCTCGACGCCGTGCCGGAACATCAGCGAGCGCTCCACGCCCAGCCCGAACGCCCAGCCGCTGTAGCGGTCGGTGTCGATGCCGCAGGCCACCAGCACCCGCGGGTTGACCATGCCGCAGCCGCCCAGCTCGATCCAGCCCTCCGAGCCGCACGTACGGCACGGCTCGGCGCCGGGCTCCACCGACGCGCCCCGGCACACGAAGCACTGCATGTCGACCTCGGCCGACGGCTCGGTGAACGGGAAGTACGACGGGCGGAACCGCGTGGTGAGCCCTTCGCCGAACATGCCGCCGACGAACGCGTCGATGCCGCCGCGCAGGTCGGCCATGGTCAGGCCCTCGTCGACCGCCAGGCCCTCCAGCTGGTGGAAGACCGGGCTGTGCGTGGCGTCCAGCTCGTCGGTGCGGTACGTACGGCCCGGCGCGACCACGTACACCGGCAGCGGCCGCGACAGCAGCGAGCGGACCTGCACCGGCGAGGTGTGCGTGCGCAGCACCAGATCGGTGTCCTCCGACTCCACGAAGAACGTGTCCTGCATCGTGCGCGCCGGGTGGTCGGGCTCGAAGTTCAGCGCGTCGAAGTTGAACCAGCCCGCCTCGACCTCGGGGCCTTCGGCGACCTCGAACCCCATCGAGACGAAGACGTCGGCCATCCGCTCCTGGAGCGTGGTCAGCGGGTGCCGGGCGCCGCGCGGGGCGCGGTCCCACGGCAGCGTGACATCGACGGTCTCCTCGACCAGCACGCGCTGGTCGCGCTCCTCCTCCAGCTCGGCCTGGCGGGCCTTGAGGGCCTGCCCGACGGCGCCGCGGGCGGCACCGATCCGCTTGCCGGCCTCGGCGCGGGCGGCCGGCGGCAGCGCGCCGATCTCGCGGTTGGCCAGGGCCAGCGGGGAACGGTCGCCGGCATGCGCCAGCCGGACCTGCTTGAGCTCGTCGAGGCCGGCCGCCGCGGCGATCGCCGCGAGGGCATCGTCACGCGCGGCGTCGAGCGCTTCGGGCTGCAACGCGGACACCTCGACAGGGTCGTAGGACTTATTGGGTGCAGACATGGTGGTGTGATGAACTCCGGTCGGCGTGGATCGCCCGAGTCTAGTGCGCGGGCGATGGGGATCCGGAAAGCCCGCCGGCGCTCGGCCCGGGGTACGGCTCCCTGAGAACGATCAGGAGGCGTAGTCGGGAGCGCCCGCGGGCATCGTAAATCGGAACTCGGCGCCGCCACCGGGGGCGCGCCGGACGGTGATGGTGCCCCCGTGCGCCTCGACGAGGCCCTTCACGATGTAGAGGCCGAGACCGGTGCCGCCGCGGCGGTTGCCGCCGGGACCGCGCCAGAACTGCCGGAAGACGCGCGGGACGGCCTCGGGCGGTATGCCCTCGCCCTCGTCGCGTACCGACACGGCGGCCCCCTCCTTGTGCGCGTCCGGCTCCACCACGATGGTGACGGTACCAGCGCCGTGCCGCACCGCGTTTTCGACCAGGTTGCCGAGGATCTGGTCCACCTTGTCGGGGTCCAGCCACATTTCCGGCAGTTCGCCGCGCGCCTCGAACCGGAACCGGTCCTCGGCCTCGCCCGCCGCGACCCGGCCCGCGATCACCTTGCGGGTCTCCTCGACCAGGTCGACCACCTGGCGGCGCATCTCCAGCCGGCCCGCCTCGATCCGGGACACGTCCAGCAGTTCGGTGATGAGCCGCGTCACCCGGTCGGCGTCGGCGTTGACGGTCTCCAGCATGACGCGCTTCTGGTCGTCGTTGAAGCGGGTCCACTTGGCCAGCAGCGTGGCGGTGAAGCCCTTGACGCTGGTCAGCGGGGAGCGCAGCTCGTGCGCGACCGTGGAGACGAGGTCGGCCCGGTCGCGCTCCTGGCGGGCCCGGACCGCGGCGTCGCGCAGGCACACCGTGAAGCGCCGCACCCGCCCCTCGCCGTCGCGCCGGTAGGCGGCGGTGACCAGCAGCTCGACACCGCCGGGCAGGAAGAGTGAGCGCTCGGGATGGCGGGTGCGGGTGGCCAGCCCGTCGTAGGGCGCCAGGCACTTCCACCAGTCGCGGCCCTCGGCGTCGTGCAGCGGCAGCACGTCGCGGAAGTCGCGGCCGATCGCGTCGGCGCCGGCGATGCCGGTCATCCGCACGGCGGCGGCGTTGAACGTGATGACGCGGGCGTCCCGGTCCGCCACCAGCAGCCCGTCGGGGAGATCGTCGTTCATGTCCTCTTGTACGGAACGGGAGGCGCCCTCGGCCGAGGGCATGCGGCGAGGCGCGTGCGGGGAGTCGTCTCCGCCCACAACGGCCTCCAGACACGGGTAGAACGCGGCCTGTCGAGTAGAGACTCTATCGGCACCGGACCGCCTTGCGGGACCCGTGAAACTCCCTGCGGCAAGGCATGTGTGGCCCTGGAGGCCAGGGCCGCGGGCCCGGCCCGGCGGCTACCGCGTGGAGGGGGCCGTCGCGGCCAGCGCGCCCTCGACGTCGTCGTACAGGCCGAAGACGCGGTGCAGGCCGGTGATGCGCAGCAGCTTGCGCTGGGCGGGCCGCGCCCCGGCGAGCCGGACCCCGCCGCCGTCGGCGCCGAGGCGGTTCTGCACGGCGACGAGCGCGCCGAGCCCGGCCGCGTCGCAGAACGCGACATCGGAGAAGTCGACCACCAGGTGGCGGTGGCCGGCGGCGTGCAGTTCCATCAGCCGGCCGCGCAGGATGTCGGCGGTCCGCACGTCGATCTCGCCGCACGCGGCGGCGACCGCCGCGTCGCCCTCGGTCCGCACGACCTCGATCTCGAAGCCGCCGTCCGCGAAGGGCGGCACCCCCGTGCCGTCGTGCCCCGCCTCGCGCGCCGGGCGCGGCGCGCCCGCGCGGCAGCGCAGGTCGGGTACCCGTCGGGCACGCCTCCTGGCCGTCCTGCCATCGTCGGTCATCATGTCGCCCCCAGCTCGCACGGCCTCGTCGCCGTCCTCGTCAACACCGTAGGCATCTGGTGAGGCCCGCGGATCCCTCGCCGGTCTGGTATCACGCTCCTCCTCAGGAACGAGCCGCCCGGCGCGCCCGCTCCCGTACGTCCCCCGTACGGCCGCCGAGCGCGGCCCTATTCTCGCAGGTCAGGACCATCGACACCCCGCGCGAACCGGCCGGATCCGGTCACCGGAGCGGGAACAGAACACGGCCGTACCGAAACACCGCCATGCCGAAACACGGCCATACCGGAACACGGCCGTGTTGCGATCAGGAACCGGACGAGCCGACCGCCGCGCGCTGGGCGCGGGCCGAGGCGTACAGGCAGACCGCCGCGGCGGTGGCCAGGTTGAGGCTCTCGGCCCGGCCGTGGATGGGTACCCGGACGACCTCGTCGACATGCCGCAGGATCTCCTCCGGCAGGCCCCATGCCTCGTTGCCGAACACCCAGGCCGTGGGCCGCGCGAGCAGCCCGTCGTCCATGGCGTCGTCGAGGGTGCGCGTCCCGGCGCCGTCCGCCGCCAGGACGGTCAGCCCGGTCTTCTTCAGCTCGGGGATGAGCGCGTCGAAGCGCGGCCCCATCACCACGGGCAGGTGGAACAGGCTCCCGGCCGAGGCCCGCACGCACTTGCCGTTGTACGGGTCGACCGAGGCGTCGGTGAACACCACCGACTCCGAGCCGGCGGCGTCGGCCGTGCGCAGGACGGTGCCGGCGTTGCCCGGGTCACGGACGTGCGCCAGCACGGTCACCAGCCGCGGGGACGGCTCCAGCGCGGACTCCAGGGTCACGTCGACGAAGCCGCAGACCGCCAGCAGCCCCTGCGGGGTGACGGTCTGGGCCAGCTCGGCCATGACCTCGCCGCTGACCCGCAGCACCTGAACGCCCGCCGCCTCGGCGGCCGCCACCAGCTCCGGGTGACGCGTCTCGGCCTCGGCGGTGGCGAACAGCTCGACCAGCCCGCCGGGGATCTCCAGGGCCTCCCGTACGGCCTGGGGCCCTTCGGCGAGGAAGCGCCGCTCGCGGCGCCGGAAGGTGCGCTTGGCGAGCCGCCGAGCCGCCTTCACCCGTGGAGATCGGACAGAGGTCAGCTCGCGGCCCGCCATGTGGTGAACGCCGTCCGCCGGTCAGGCGGCCTCGCTGCCCTCGGCGGGCAGCGCGTTCTTGGCCACCGTCACCAGGGCGGCGAAGGCCGGGGCGTCGTTGACGGCCAGCTCGGCCAGCATGCGGCGGTCGACCTCGACCTCGGCGAGCTTCAGGCCCTGGATGAGCCGGTTGTACGTCATGCCGTTGGCGCGGGCCGCGGCGTTGATCCGCTGGATCCACAGCCGGCGGAACTGCCCCTTGCGGTCCTTGCGGTCCCGGAAGGCGTACGTCATCGAGTGGAGCTGCTGCTCCTTGGCCTTGCGGTACAGGCGCGACCGCTGGCCGCGGTAGCCACTCGCCCGCTCCAGGACGACCCGACGCTTCTTGGCGGCATTGACCGCCCGCTTCACGCGTGCCACGTGTTGTGCTCCTTCGTGGGGGCCGGGGCCTCCAGGCCTCGGCCGGTCGTACGGGTTGCTGGGTCGCCGGCTACTTGCGCAGCAGCTTCTTGATGTTCTTGGCGTCGGCCGGAGCCACCACGGCCGGGCCGTCGAGGCGGCGCGTCCGCCTGGACGACTTGTGCTCGAGCAGGTGGTTCTTGTTGGCGCGGCGGCGCATCACCTTGCCGGAGCCGGTCAGCTTGAAACGCTTCTTGGCACCGCTGTGTGTCTTGGTCTTCGGCATGGTCGCCGTCGTCTCCCTCGATCTTCCCGGGCCCGCCGCGGCGGGCGCGGGGGCGTGCCTGTACGGACGCGTTCCGTCCCACCGGCTTGACTGCCGGCTGGAACGCGCCTGGACAGGCTCAATGTACGTGCGTCACGATCCCGCGAGCGCGGGATCAGGGCGGGGCGGTCGCGGACGGCCGCCCCGTTCCGGCCCGGCGGGGCCGGGACTCAGACGGCGCTGGGGCCGACGTCGTGCTCCGCCTTCGCGGCGGCGCGCTCGGCCTTGGCCTCCGCCTTCTTCTTGTGCGGTCCGAGCACCATGATCATATTCCGGCCGTCCTGCTTTGGCCGCGACTCGACGAAGCCGAGGTCCTCGACATCGTCGGCCAGCCGCTGCAGCAGCCGGAAGCCCAGCTCAGGCCGGGACTGCTCACGACCACGGAACATGATCGTGACCTTGACCTTGTCCCCGGCCTTGAGGAACCGGACCACGTGACCCTTCTTGGTCTCGTAGTCATGCGGGTCGATCTTGGGCCGGAGCTTGATCTCCTTGATGATCGTGTGCGCCTGGTTCTTCCGCGCCTCACGCGCCTTCATCGCTGACTCGTACTTGAACTTGCCGTAGTCCATGAGCTTCGCGACGGGCGGGCGCGCGGTCGGCGCCACCTCGACCAGGTCGAGGTCCGACTCGCGGGCGAGTTCGAGGGCCTTGGCGATGGGAACGATGCCCACCTGTTCGCCGTTCGGGCCGACGAGCCGGACCTCGGGCACGCGAATGCGGTCGTTGATACGCGGTTCAGCGCTGATGGGACCTCCTTGGGGCCGTTCTCACGACTTGTGCGACCGGTCGTACCCCGGGCCTTCCATACGAAAAGCCCCGCACGACTCGCATGCGGGGCCACCTCCGGCCGTCGCCGACGCCGTCCGGACGCCTGAGCATCCGCGACGACGGCGGATCGGGCGCCGCGACGCCCGTACGCCGGACCGAAACCCACCGGCCTCGACTGGCCGGTCAGGTGGGAGATGGCCTCCGCTTGAGCGCCCCGGGCGGGTGCATCACGGGGATGTCCGCACAGGGCCGGTCGGTTATTCAGCCTATCACCTGCGGGGCCTTACCGTGACCCGCGCCGTGGGGCCGTGAAGGGCCGCCACGCCCGCTCACGCCGGAGCGGAGCGGAAGGGACGGCAGGGACGGGGGTACGTGACGGTCACAACATGCCGCCGGGGCCGTTCATTCCCCGTGCCGGGGATCATTGTTACCGTGGTCACAGCACGGACCGCCGGGTTCGGTAGCACGGAAAGACTCCTTCGCTATGCCCGCATTCAGGACCGATGCCCCACTACCCAGTGCCCTCACCTCACCGCAGCCGAGGCTGGAGTTCGCGCAGAAGGCGTTCATCACCGACCGCGACCGGCTGCTGATGGTCCGCAAGGCCCCGTCCGATCCGCACCACCCCGGGCGCTGGGAGGTGCCCGGGGGCCGGCTGGAGGTGGCCGGCGACCTCGATCTGGACGAGCACATCCGGCGCGAGGTCTGGGAGGAGGTCGGCCTCAAGATCGAGCCGGGCCCGCCGTTCCATCTCTGGCAGTGGTACATGCCCGACCGCCGCGACCGCCGGAGCCGGCGGCCCGTCCGCGGCGACCGCGCCGACCACCGCGAGCCGGGCGCGTTCGGCGAGCGCGCCCGGGCGATCCGGGTGGTGGCGGCCGCGCGGCTGTGCCGGCCGGTCACCCGCGAGATCACGCTGGAGAACCAGACGCCGGGCGACCATCTGGTGGACCCCACCTGGGTGCCGCTGGCCGAGATCGCCGCCTACGACCTCATCCCGAGCCTGCGCCCGGTGATGCGGGCGTTCCTGCTGATGCATCCGGAGGCCGCCCCGCCGCTGAACTCCCTCGCCGACGCCCTCCCGGACGCCGTCCCCGGGTCGATGTCCGCCGGCCTGTCCGAGTCCCTGTCCGATCCGCTGCCCGAGTCCCTGCCCGATCCGCTCCCCGATCCGCTCTCCGATCCGCTGTCCGAACCCTTGTCCGAGCGGCCGCCCGAGCCACTGCCGGAGCGGCTGCCCGGCTCCTTCCCGCCGGGTGCTCCGGCACCCGGCTGACCCCGCGCACAGCCCCCCGCCATGGACATCATCGAGACTCCCGCCCGTTCACCCGCCGACTGGCCCGGCCTCGACGGGATCGCCGAGCGCCGGTTCCGCCTGCTGGCGATCGGCGACGTCCGGATCGAGGTCCGCGCGACGCTGCCGGACCTGCGCTTCACCGAGGTCACCGCCGACCGGCTCGCCTACGCGCCCGCTCGGGCCATGGTCGCCGGGACGGCGGTCAACCTCGCCCGCGCGGCGGCCGGCTACTTCAAGCGCGCCGGCGTGCTCGCCCGCGTCGGCGACGACGACTACACCCCGGTGATCCGGCGCGAACTGCGCCGGCTCGGGCTGCGCGACCTGCTCCGCGTCGAGCGGGGCGCCGCCAACGGCGTCACCGTGATGCTGCGCGACGGCGTGGCGCCCGGCCGCGCCCACGGGGTCAGGCTGCTGGTGGCCGAGGAGGACACGCCCAACCGCCGCCTGTCGGAACGGGACGTGAACGCCGCCGCGGGCGAGATCCGGCGCGCGGACGTGCTGTTCCTCGACGGGTACGCGCTGCTGTCGCCGGTCTCGCGCGGCGCGCTGCTGCGGGCGGCGGAGATCGCCCGCCGGCACGGCACGCTGGTCGCGTTCGACCTCGTCCCGCACGACATCGACGCCCGGCTGCCGGCGCCCGAGGTGATCCCCCTGCTCCGGCTGGCCGACGTCGTGTTCAGCGAGGCGCCGACGCTGGCGCGGCTGCTCGGCCGGCCCGCGACGATGACCTGCTCCGCCGAGGTGCGCGAGCTGCTGCCCGTCATGGACGAGACCGTGCCCGGACGGCCGCTGTGGCTGCTGCGCTACGGCGCCAGTTCGCTCGAACAGGCTCTCGCGTACCAGCGGGACGGGCTGCGACTGGAGTACGCGACCGGCTACGACGACAGCGTGGAACGGGCCGGGTTCGGTGACCGGTTGGCCGCCGGCGAGCTGTTCTGGTGGCTGGCGGCGCGGTCAGGCCGCTGAGACCTCTTCCTCGCCCTCGTCCTGGTGCGCCGCCGCCAGTGCGGCACGCAGGTCACCCAGAGTGTGCAGGAAGCGCGTACGGCTGCCCGGCAGCCCGAACGACTCCTGCCACCGCCACGCACGGCCGCCCGCGTCCTGGTCGTAGACGTTCCTGGCCGCCCAGCGCAGGAACTGGCTCGGTACCCCGTCGCCCGGATGGACCGTCGCCTCGCCCTCCTCCTCCACGAGCAGGTAGGAGTGGCCCGTACCGAAATGGGCGCGTACGGCATCGCGGGTGGCGGCGGTGCCGTGCAGGCCGCGCTCCTCCAGGACGGCCCGTACGCTCCGTACACCCGCGCGGGCGGGCAGCAGGTGCCAGTGGGCGTGGTCGATGCACGCGCCCCCGCCCTGCGGCGTTCCGGGGCCGTGCTCGAACATCAGCAGGTCATCGCTGCCGTAGGCGGCACGGTAGACCCTTGCGACACGGTGACGCCATTGCCACGCCTTGGCCCACAGACCCTTCCCGAAGGCTCCGGCACACTGGAGATGCCTCGCCGTCACCAGCAGCACGTGCCCTTCGACCAACGGAGCCAGATCCGGCATGAGGAAGAAGTCGTCGTCGGCCGCGAGGACGGCCGGCGCCCCCGGGAGGTCCGCCATCGCGTTGAGCCGGAACCGCAATGGCGGGCAGAGGACGCAGTCCTGTCCCGCCTCCTGCCCCGCCGCCTGCTCGTCCATCCTGTCCTCCCGCGGATCGCCGGTGCCCCCACCTGGGGTTCTCTCCCGTGTCTCTCAGTGAACGTGCCCGGGAATGGCCGCCGGACCGTACGGGCACGGATAGAGCCACCAGACCAGTGAGGTAGAGAACTCAACCGAACGGGCACATAGCCATAAAAGGCGGTAAGCGTGCAGCACTCCCCCCTCGTCCGCAGGTTGGCGAACCCTCCGGCCCCCCGGCCACCGGCCGTGGACATGGCCGTCCTCAACGCGCGCCTGGACGAGTCGTTCGACGTCCTGCGCGACTCCTACGCGGTGACCGACGGTAACGGCGACGGCGGCGGCGGTTGGTACCACGACCTGACCCGCCCCGAGCCGGGCACCACCGCCACCGCGCTCGGGCTGCTGGCGTTCAGCGAGGCGCGGCGGCCGTTCGAGCACTTCGACGAGGGGCTGGCCTACCTCGCCGCGCGGCAGACCGCCTCCGGTGACCTGCTCAGGGACGGCGGCTGGGCCACCAAGACCAGCCTCGGCATGCCGGTCGTGGAGGCGACCGCGTGGATCGCCAGGTTCCTCGCGCGGGCGCGCTGCGACCTGCGCGAGGACGCGCCCGACGTGCGGCGCGCGTACCGCTGGCTGCTGCGCAACCAGAACCCCGACGGCGGCTGGGGCTCGCTGCTGGGCTGCCCGTCCCGGGTCTGGCTGACCTGCCTGGCCCTGCGCGCCCTCACCCAGCTCAACCCCTACGATCCCGCGGTCGAGCGGGGCGTGGAGTGGCTGACCGCCGACCGTACCGCCGACCGGCCGGGCTGGGGCCCCACGTCCTCGGCGGGCCCGACCGTCACGCACACGTCGTTCGTGCTGGTGACCCTCGCCGAGGCACGGCCCGGGCACCGCGACGAGCGGCTGCTGGCGGCGCACGACTGGCTCCGCGAGCACCTCGACCCCGACGACGAGCACACCTGGATCGAGACCTACGACGTGTCACCCCACGGCGCCGGGTCCAAGCCCGTGTGGCGGCTGGCCCTCTGGCACCACGGCCTGCCCCTGGCGCTGATGGCGCTGCTGCGCGACCCGCGCGGCCCGTCCGGCCCCACGGTCGCGCGCGCGTTCCAGACCCTCGTCAAGGGCAAGGTGACCGCACCCCGCTGGAACGGCTACCCGGGCAGCGGCCGCACGTCCCTGTGGACGCTGTGGTGGCGCATGGAGGCGCTGATGGAGCTGGGCCGGCTGCCGCTGCTGCGTCCCAAGGACGTGCTGCACTGGATGCCGGACGCGACGATCGTCCAGCGCGAGCACGCCCGGGACCGCCCGCTGGCCGCCCTGCTGCCCGAACGCCCGCGCGTCGACCTGGTCGCGCTGTTCAAGCGCCACTGGACGATCCTCGTCCTGTGCCTGGTGGCCGTGGGCAGCCTCGGCGGCGTCGCGAGCGGCGTGTGGGGCTGGAAGGACTTCTGGCTCAGCGTCATCCTGCCGATCGTCCTGACCACCACCCACGAGGCGATGAAGCGCCGCCGTCCTCCCCCGGCGCCCGCGCCCCAGCCGTCCTCCCAGCGCACCTCGGTCTGACCGGGCCGCGAACGTCCCGGATCAGAAGCGAGGGGCGATCGGGGCCGGCGGCTCGGTGATACGGCGGGTCAGCTCGGCCTCTCCGGCGGCGCGCATCGCCTCGACCGGCACGTCGTCGCGGCCGGTCATCAGCTCCACCTGCCGCGCGGCCTGGTGCAGCAGCATGGCGAAGCCGCCCACGACCGTGCCGCCCGCCCCCTCGACCGCCGACGCGCACGTCGTCGGCCACGGTGCGTACACCACGTCGAACAGGGCCGCGCCCGAGGCGGCGATCTGGCCCGCGAACGGGTCCGCGGCGATGCCCGGCAGGGTCGAGATCACCAGATCGGCCGTCAGCAGGTCCGGCAGCCGGTCCAGCGAGCCGATCCGCAGGTCCAGGCCGAACCGCTTGCCCACGGCCACCGACTCGGCCGCCCGGTCGGGATTGCGGACCGCCAGCCCGGCCTTGGTCAGCCCCAGCTCGGCCAGCGCCGCCAGCGCCGAGGCGGCCGTGGCGCCGCCGCCGAGCACCAGCGCAGAGCCCGGCGCCCCGAGGCCCGCCTCGGCCAGCGCGGCCACCATCCCGTGCACGTCGGTGTTCTCGCCGTGCCGGCGGCCGTCGCGGACCACGATCGTGTTGGCGCCGCCGACCTCGACCGCCAACTGCGACACGCTGTCGACCAGTTTCAGCGCGGTGCGCTTGAGCGGCATCGTCAGCGAGAGCCCCGCCCACTCCTCGTCCAGGGACTCCAGGAACCCCCACAGGCCGGTCTCGTCGCACTCGTAGGCGTCGTAGCTCCAGCCGTCCAGCCCCATCGCCGCGTACGCCGCGCGGTGCAGCACCGGGGACAGCGAGTGCTCGATCGGCTTGCCGAGCACGGCGGCCCGCGTCACTAGTTACCTCCATTGGCCGCGAGATACGCTTCCAGCTTCACCCTGAGCCGGTTGAACTCGGCCTCGGTCGTGGCGAACTCGGTGATCCGGTTCTTCGGGTCGGTCGCCACGAAGAACAGCCAGGTGCCCGGCGTGGGCTCGAACACCGCGTCGAAGGCGTCGGCACCGGGGTTGCCGATCGCGCCCGGGGGCAGCCCCGGGTAGTTGTAGGTGTTGTACGGGCTCTTGGACTTGATGTCCTGGCTGCTGGCGACGATGCCGAACTTGCCCAGCCCGTACAGCGTGGTGCTGTCGAACTTCAGGAACATCGGCACCGGCTCGTGCTTGAGCCGGTTGTAGATCACCCGGGAGATCTTCGGCATGTCCTCGGGCTTGCCGCTCTCGGCCTGGATCAGGCTGGCCATCGTGACCGCCTTGGTGGGGGTCATGTTCGCCCGCTCCGCCCGTCCGACCAGATCCGAGTCCGAGGCGTACTTGTTGAAGCGGTCCACCATCGCCTTGAGGATCTCCTTGGCGGACGCGTTGGGGCTCAGGCTGTACTGGCCCGGCAGCAGATAGCCCTCGATCTTGCCGTTGGCGTACTCGGGCAGCCCGAGCCCGGTCGGCTTGGCGACGACCCGCTTGAAGTCCTTCTCCGGGATACCGGTCTTCTTCGCCAGCTGCACGACCAGCTGGGAAGCGCGCAGGCCCTCCGGGATCGTGATCTGGTTGCCGGACCGCGACTTGGGGTCCAGCAGCAGCCCCATCGCCGAGGCCGACGACATCCGCTTGCGCATCTGGTAGAAGCCCGGCTGGATGCTCGGCGCCTTGGGGTTCTTGCCGTACACCTCCAGGAACGCCGCGGTGCTCTTGACGACGTCGTTCTGCAGCAGCGTGCCCGCGATGGCGGAGCCGCTGTCGCCGTCCTTGATCTGGACCGTGACGTTGCCCGCTCCCGCGCCCTCGTAGTCGGGCGGGTTCAGCCGCTTGTCGACCCACACGTACCCGAACAGCCCGCCGATGCCCACGACCGCGACCAGGAACGCCATCGCGAACAGGAACGCGGCCTGGCCGTTGCGCGCCCGCTTGCGCTGCCGCCGGCGCTGGACGCGCGGGGCCCCGCGATCGCCACCGCCCCGGCCACCGCGCCCGGACGGGCCGCCGCGACCGCCGCGCCCGCTCCCGCCACCACGGCCACCGCCACCACCACGACCACCGCCGCGGCCGCCACGGCCGCCGCCACCACGACCACCGCGGCCGCCATGGCCACCGCGCTGGTCCCGCTGGTCGTACGGCTCCGCGCCGTACTGATCGGAGCCGTGGGGATCTGAGAAGAGGTCCAAGTCGTTCATGAGCTTCCCCGGACGATCTCGCCTGGGGCCCGGCCCGTCAACCTCTCCCCGTCCAGAGCCGCCTGGAGCAGTACCGCCGCGGCCGCCTGATCGACGACCCGCCGCCGGGCCTGGCCGTGGACTCCGCCCGCGCGCAGCCCGCTCTCGGCGGTGACCGTTGTGAGCCTCTCGTCGTACAAGCGAACCGCCTCAGGAGGAAGGAGGCCCGCCAGCCGGGCCGCGAACTTGCGGGCCGCCTCCGCCGCCGGGCCCTCCCGGCCCGACAGCGAGGTCGGCAGCCCCACGATCACCTCGAGCGCCTCGTGTTCGCTCGCGAGCGACACCAGCCGGCCGAGGTCCCCCTTACCCCGTTTGACCGTCTCCAGCGGCGTGGCGAGGATCCCGCCGGGATCACTCCGCGCCACCCCGATCCGGACCGTCCCCACATCCACCCCGAGCCGCACGCCCTGTCTCATGGGCTCGCTCTCGTTCATGGGCTCGCTCCGCTCGCCGGGGCCGGGCTCACGCGGCCCCTACGGTATGTTCGACGGCTGCCAGCGCGTCGGTGATCGCGCCGGCGTTCGCGCCGCCGCCCTGGGCGAGGTCGTCCTTGCCGCCACCGCCGCCGCCGAGTGTCTTGGCGGCGACGCCGACGAGGGCGCCGGCCTTGAGGCCGCGGTCACGGGCGCCCTCGGTGACGGCGATGACCACGACCGGGCGGTCCTTGGGCACGCCGACCACCATGACCACGGCGGGCTTGGCGGCGAGCCGGCCGCGGACGTCGGCCGCCAGCTTGCGCAGGTCGTCGGCGCCGGTGCCGTCGGGCGCGCGGTGTCCCACGAACGCCACGCCGTTGACGTCCGCAGCGCCGTCGGCGAGGGAGCCGGCGATCGCCAGGACCTGCTGGGAACGCAGCCGCTCCAGCTCCTTCTCGGCGTCGCGCAGCCTGGCGACGACACCGGAGATCCGCTCGGGCAGCTCGTCCTTGCGCGCCTTCATCTGCTCCGAGAGCTGCGCGACCAGCACGCTCTCCTTGGCCAGGAAGCGGAACGCGTCGATGCCGACCAGTGCCTCGACGCGGCGCACGCCGGCGCCGATGGAGGCCTCGCCCAGCACCTTGACCAGGCCGAGCTGGCCGGAGCTGCCGACGTGGGTGCCGCCGCACAGTTCGCGGGAGTAGTCGCCGACCTCCACGACGCGGACCTCGTCGCCGTACTTCTCGCCGAACAGCGCCAGCGCGCCCATCGCGCGGGCCTGGTCGATGGAGGTGTGGAACGCGCGGACGTCGAGGTCGTTGATCAGGACGTCGTTGACCTCGTCCTCGACGTCGCGGAGCACGCTGACCGGGACGGCGCCGGAGGCGGTGAAGTCGAACCGGAAGCGGCCGGGCGAGTTCTCCGAACCGGCCTGCGCCGCCGACTCGCCCAGTGCCCGCCGGAACCCGGCGTGCACCATGTGGGTCGCGGTGTGCGAGCGGGAGATCGCGCGGCGGCGCTCGACGTCGATCTCGGCGAGCGCGGTGTCACCGGAGCGGGCCTCGCCGGTACGGACCCGGCCGCGGTGGACGATCAGGCCCTTCAGCGGGGACTGGACGTCGGTCACCTCGATCTCGGCGCCGTTGCCGGTACGGATCACGCCGTGGTCGGCGAGCTGTCCGCCGCCCTCGGCGTAGAACGGGGTGCGGTCGAGCACGACCTCGACGTCGGTGCCCTCGCCGGCGGCGGGCACGTTGGCGCCGTTGACCAGCAGGCCGACGAGCCGGGCCTCACCGAGGACGTCGGTGTAGCCGGTGAAGTCGACCTTGCCGCCGGCGCCGCCGAGCAGCTCGTCCAGGATCGAGACGTCGAGGTTGCCGGTCTTCTTGTCGCGCGCGTCCTTCTTGGCCCGGTCGCGCTGCTCGGCCATCAGCCGGCGGAAGCCCGCCTCGTCCACCCGCAGGCCCTGCTCGGAGGCCATCTCCAGGGTCAGCTCGATCGGGAAGCCGTAGGTGTCGTGCAGCTTGAACGCCTGGTCGCCGGCCAGCGCGGGCCGGCCCGACCCGCGGGTGTCGGCGACCGCCTGGTCGAAGATCGCGGTGCCGGTGCGCAGGGTCTGCAGGAACGAGTCCTCCTCCGCGTCGATCACCGTGTGGATGTTGGCGGCGGTACGGACCAGCTCGGGGTACTGCTCGCCCATCGCGTCCACGGCCACCGCGGTCAGCTCGTGCATGAGACCGGCGTCCTGGCCGCCCAGCAGCCGCAGGTTGCGGATCGAGCGGCGCAGGATGCGGCGCAGCACGTAGCCGCGGCCCTCGTTGCCTGGCCGGATGCCGTCGGCGACCATCATCGTCCCGCTGCGCACGTGGTCGGCGATGACCCGCAGCGACACGTCGCCCCGCTGGTCGCGGCCGTACGCGGCGCCGGTCAGCTCCGCCGCGCGGGCGAGGACCTTCCACAGGGTGTCGGTCTCGTAGATGTTGTCGACCCCCTGCAGGATCGCCGCCATCCGCTCCAGGCCCATGCCGGTGTCGATGTTCTTGGCCGGCAGGTCGCCCGCGATGTCGAAGTCGACCTTGGTACGGACCTCGCTGAGCTGCGACTGCATGAAGACGAGGTTCCAGACCTCCAGGTACCGGTCCTCGTCGACGACCGGCCCGCCCTCGCGCCCGTGCTCGGGGCCGCGGTCGTAGTAGATCTCCGAGCAGGGCCCGCCGGGGCCGGGCACGCCCATGTGCCAGTAGTTGTCGGCCAGCCCGCGGCGCTGGATGCGCTCCTCGGGCACGCCCACCTTGTCCCGCCACAGGCCGGCGGCCTCGTCGTCATCGGTGTAGACGGTGACCCACAGCTTCTCCTCGGGGAAGCCGAACCCGCCGTCGGCCTGGGGCCGGGTGAGCAGCTCCCAGGCGAAGGGGATGGCCCCCTCCTTGAAGTAGTCCCCGATGGAGAAGTTGCCCAGCATCTGGAAGAACGTGGCGTGCCGGGTGGTCTTGCCGACCTCCTCGATGTCCGGTGTCCGCACGCACTTCTGCGCGCTGGTCATCCGGACCGCCGGCGGGGTGCGCTGGCCGAGGAAGTACGGCTTGAACGGCACCATCCCGGCGTTCACCAGCAGCAGCGTGGGATCCTCGGCGATCAGGCCGGCCGACGGCACCACGGTGTGCCCGCGCTCTTCGAAGAAACCGAGGAAGCGGCGTGCGACCTCTGCCGACTCCATGATCAGTGGCCATCCTTGTCGTCGTCGATGATGGTGTAACGCGCCTTCAGGACCCGGCGCCGGGGGCCGTCGAGCTCGGGCGGGGCCTGGTCCATCGCGACCGCCTCCCGCAGCTCGATCTCCCGGGCTCGCATCTCGGTACGGACGTCGAGGGCGAAATGCCTCAACCGGCCGCCCGCGTCATGCCCGGCGGTGACCGCGCGGGCCGCCACGCCCTCCGGCGACCAGGTGCGCGCGAAGCGCTCCACCTTTCGCTTGACCCGGTGGGTGGCGTAGACCCCCGCGCCGGCGCCCACGCCGAGCCAGAAGAGCCTCTTCATTGTGCCTCGCTTCGGCCGGCGCTCATCTGCGCCCCTTGCCGGACGAGCGGTGCTGCAGTTCCCGGCCGTTGCTCTCGCGGGCCTGCCCGTCCTCGGCCCTGCTGGTCAGGGCCTTGCGCACCCCGTAGGAGAACGCCGCCGCCTTCACCAGGGGGCCGCCGACCACGGAGGTCATGACGGTCGTGACGGCCGAGACGTTCTGGGTGACGCCGGCGACCTGCTTGGTGATGACGTCGGTACGGCCGAGCTGCTCGTTGGCGCGGTTGACCGTACGGGTCATGTCCTCCAGCAGGGGCCCGGCCTGCTCGCCGAGGTCCGAGACGAACTCGCTCGCCTCCTTGAGCAGGCGGGCGAGCTTGAGCAGGGTCAGAGCGAGGAACGCGACCAGGATCGCCCAGAACACGGCCACGATGAGACCCGCTAGCTGTCCACCAGTAAGCATCAGGGTTTCCGTTCGCTGCGTGCGGCTCGGGTCTCGGCCCGGTCCGGGCTCGGTCTGGAGAGACCTTACCGTGGGTACCGGCCCTGGCCGTGCGGGGTCGGATGCCCCGCTCGCCCTCCGCGGCGGGCCTCGCCGTGACCGGCTGGCGCCCCGGGACCCGAGGTGTTCTGGGCAATCTACCGGGCCTGGCGGCCCGATGTCGGGAGCACCGGCCACGAAGATCGGATCGGCCCGGGCGGCCCTACCCGTCGCCCTTGCCCCACAGTACCGACCGGATGCGCGACAGCACCTCCGAGAACCGCGCCTCGGCCCCGTGCCTGGTCGGCCGGTAGTAGCGGCGGCCGTGCACGGTGTCGGGGGCGTACTGCTGGCGGACGACCCCGCCGGGATGGTCGTGGGCGTACTTGTAGCCCTGCCCGTGCCCGACCTTGGCCGCGCCCTTGTAGTGCGAGTCGCGCAGATGGCCGGGCACCGCGCCGGCGTCACCCTTCTTCACGTCCGCGATCGCCGCGTCCACCGCCATGATCACCGCGTTGGACTTGGGCGCCAGGGACAGATGGATCACCGCCTGGGCCAGGTTGATCCGGGCCTCGGGCAGCCCGACGTAGTCGACCGCCTGGGCGGCGGCGGTCGCGGTCTGCAGCGCGGTCGGATCGGCCATCCCGATGTCCTCGCTGGCGTGCACGATCAGCCGGCGGGCGATGAACCGCGGATCCTCGCCCGCCTCGATCATGCGGGCCAGGTAGTGCAGCGCGGCGTCCACGTCGCTGCCCCGGATGCTCTTGATGAACGCGCTGATCACGTCGTAGTGCTGGTCGCCCTCGCGGTCGTAGCGGACGGCGGCCCGGTCGACCGCCCTCTCCAGCACGTCCACGTCGATCGCCCTGCCCTCGGGAACGACCAGGGCGCCGGCCTCCAGGTAGGTGAGGGCGCGGCGCGCGTCGCCACCGGCCAGCCGGATCAGGTGGTCCTCGGCGGCCACGTCCATCGTGATCGCACCGCCGAGCCCGCGCTCGTCGGCCAGCGCGCGCCGGACCACCTCGCGCAGCTCGTCCTCGCCGAGCGGCTCCAGCGTGAGCAGCAGCGAGCGGGACAGCAGCGGGCTGATCACCGAGAAGAACGGGTTCTCCGTGGTGGCGCCGATGAAGGAGACCCAGCGGTTCTCCACCGCGGGCAGCAGCGCGTCCTGCTGGGCCTTGTTGAAGCGGTGCACCTCGTCGACGAACAGCACGGTCTGCCGGCCGGCCATCCCCAGCTCGCGCCGGGCCAGCTCGATCTCGGCGCGGACCCGCTTCACCCCGTCGCTGACCGCGGAGATCTCCACGAACCGGCGCCGGGTGGCATGGCTCACCACGGTGGCCAGGGTGGTCTTGCCGGTGCCGGGCGGGCCCCACAGCACCAGCGACATCGGCACGTCCCGGTCGACCAGCTGCCGGATGGGCGTACCGGGCCCGAGCAGGTGCTGCTGGCCGACGACCTCGTCCAGCCCCCGGGGCCGCATCCGTACCGCCAGCGGCTCCTCGGCCCCGCCCCGCGAGTAGGAGGCCCCGGTGGCTCTGGCGGCCTCCACCGCCGGGTCGTCTTGTCCCTTCAGGGGAGACGACCCCCCTGTACCTCCCGGGTGCTCGAAGAGTCCTTCCGGTTGTCCGGGTTCTGCCCTGCTGGTCACGCTCCGACACTATCTCCCCGTACGGACAGTCCCGGCGCCCCCGGGCACGGATAAGATCTGCCCGTGGGAATCGGAGCATGACGAGGGGACGCGGGATCACGCGCCCGCGCCGTGGGCCCGCCGGGCTGCTCATGGCGCTGTTCGTCGTGGCCGGACTCATGTTCAGCTACGGCCTCGGGCACGGCCCGCCGCGCGATGTGTGCACCGCGCATCTGGTGAGCGTCCCGGCGGACGTCGCCGCCGCGATGGCCGGCACCACCGCCGCCGCTCCCGGCGCCGCGGCGTTCAGTGCCCCCGCGTTCAGTGCCCCGGCTTTCACCGCCCCGCTGGACCTGCCTCCGATCAGCCCGGCGGACGCCGCGTGCGTGTGCCTGGCCGTCCTGCTCGGTCTGATGGCACTGGGCCTGGCCTCCAAGCGCCGGGGAGCGGGCACCCTGCTCTCGCGCAGTACGCGCTCGTTCCTGCCTCCGGCGGGCGAACCGCCCTTCCTCGCACTCTCCCTCGCCTCTCTGCAGGTGCTCCGGCTGTGACAGTCAGGCCCGCGCGGCCCTGATTCCAGTCGTTTCCGAGTACCCGGCCCGAGAGGGAGCCTCAGCATGTCCAAGAGCGCCAGAAACCGCGCCCAGCGCACCCAGAAGAACGTCCTGACCAAGCGCGAGGTCCCCTGGGGGAGCATCGCGTTCTTCACCGTCATCGGCCTGGTGGCGGTGGTGGCGATCGGCTGGGCCTTCGTCCAGAGCCGCCCCGCCAGCGCGGCCATCGAGGGCCTGATCGAGAAGGACGGGCTCGGCCAGGAGCACACCAGCGGGACCGTCCGGTACGAGACCACCCCGCCCATGGGCGGTGACCACGACCCGGCCTGGCAGAACTGCGACGCCCGCGTCTACGACAGCCGGCTCCGCAACGAGAACGCCGTCCACTCGCTGGAGCACGGTGCCGTCTGGATCACCTACCAGCCCGGCCTGGCCGCCGCACAGGTCGACAAGCTCGGCGGCAAGGTGAAGAACACCGACTACACCATGATGAGCCCGTACCCCGGCCAGGACTCCCCCATCATCCTCACCGCGTGGGGCAAGCAGCTGAAGCTGCAGGACGCCTCGGACCCGCGCGTGGACGTCTTCCTGCGGTCGTTCGTGAAGGGCCCGCAGACGCTCGAGCCCGGCGCTGCCTGCAGTGGCGCGAAGGACACCCCTTGACCGAGGGGCACGCATCGCGGGGACGGCGGGTCACCGTCGTCCTCGCGGTGCTCGTCCTGGTCGCCGCCGGGGCCCTGGTCGTGCAGGCGCTGCTGCCCGGCAAGCCGGGGACGAACGGGCCCGAGGCGGGGTTCGCGCGGGACATGAGCGTCCATCACGCCCAGGCGGTACGGATGTCGTTCCTGGTCCGGGACGGCACCGACGACGAGCGCGTCCGGCTGCTGGCCTACGACGTCATCAACACCCAGTCGGCGCAGATCGGCATGATGACGGCCTGGCTGGACGAGTGGGAGCTGCCCAAGGCCGATCCGGCGGGCCCGATGCGCTGGATGCAGGGCCATGCGGGCCACGGCACCGGAACGGCCTCCCCCGGCAGTGCAGGCGGCCCGGGCAGTACAGGCACCACGGGCGGCACGGGCGGGATGCCGGGCATGGCGACGCGGGAGCAGCTGGACGAGCTGGCGAAGTCCTCCGGCCGCGACGCCGAGGTGCGCTTCCTCCGGCTCATGATCGCCCACCATCAGGGCGGCCTGCACATGGCCGAGGCGGTGCTGGCCCGGACCGATCATCCGCGGGTGCGGCGGCTGGCCCGGACCATGGTCGGCGGGCAGCGGTCAGAGATCAACCTCATGACCGGCATGCTGCGCGAGCGGGGCATCGGCACATAACCGGCGATACCGCTTGACAGCGGACGCCGATCGCGGGTCACTGGCCACCATGGCTCAGGACCTCAGCGGGTACCACCGTTCGCTCGATCTGTTCGAGGGCATCCTCGGCGCCGTGCCCCGGGACCGCTGGTCCGCCGCCTCGCCGTGCGCGCGCTGGACGGCCCGCGAGGTGGCCGGGCACGTGATCGGGGGGCAGTACGCGATCCTGGCGCTGGCCACGGGACGGCCGGCGCCGGACGCGAACGAGGCGCCGGCCCGGTACGCCTCCGGGGACGCGCTGTCGGCCTGGAGCACGGCCCGCAAGGAGTGCGAGGCCGCGCTCACCCCGGAGGCGCTGCGCCGCCCGATCCCGTTCGGCACGCTGGGCGAGCCGCCGCTGATCGACTTCCTGGGCGCGTACGTGCTGGAGCCGCTGGTGCACTCCTGGGATCTGGCCCGCGCCGCCTGCCTGCCGAGCCGGCTCGACCAGGACCTGGTCCACCACGCGTTCGCGACCGCGCACGTGCTGGCGGCGGATCTGCGCGCGGCCGGACGGCTGGGGCCCGCGCTGGTCCCGCCGCGCGGGGCCGACGAGCAGACCCGGCTGCTGGCCTTCCTCGGCCGTACGGCCGACAACCCGTAGGACAGGGGCTGTGAAAGTACCGCTCAGGAGAACTCGGCGAGCGTGCGCTCGGCCTCTTCCAACCAGGCGCGGCGGGCGCTGAGGGCTTCCTCGGCGTCCTTGATCGCCTTGTCCCGGCCCGCGTTGCGCGCCTTCGCCAGCTCCTTCTCCAGCCGCTCGATCGAGCCGCGCAGCTGGGCGACCGTGGCCTCGGCACGGGCCCGCGCCTCGGGGTTGGTCCGGCGCCACTCGTTCTCCTCGGCGCCGCGCACGGTCTCCTCGATCTTGCGGAGCCGGCCCTCCAGCCGGTCCCGCTGGTCGCGCGGCACCATCCCGGCGGCCTCCCAGCGCTCCTGGATCGAGCGCAGCGCCTGCCGGGCCTGCCGGACGTCGCGTACCGGCAGCAGCCGCTCGGCCTCGGCGAGGATCTTCTCCTTCTCCTCGGCGTGCACCCGCAGCTCGGCGTCGCGTTCGGCGAACGTGGCGGCGCGGGCCTGGAAGAAGACGTCCTGGGCGCCCTTGAACCGGGCCCACAGGTCCTCCTCGACATCGCGCGAGGCGCGCCCGGCCAGCTTCCAGCGGCGCATCAGGTCGCGGTAGGCGGACGCGGTCTCGCCCCAGTCGGTGGAGCCGGTCATCGCCTCGGCCTCGGCGACCAGGCGCTCCTTCTCACGGCGGGCCTCGTCGCGCTGGTCGTCCAGGGTGGCGAAGTAGGCCTTGCGGCGCTTGGTGAACGCGTTGCGCGCGCCCGACAGCCGCTTCCACAGGGCCGTCTCGGTGGGCCGGTCGATGCGGTCGGCGGCCTTCCACTCCTCCACCAGCAGGCGCAGCCGCTCGCCGCCGTTCTTCCAGTGCGTCTCCTCGACGGCGATCCGCTCGGCCTCGGCGACGATCCGCTCCTTGATCTCGCGGGCCTCGTGCCGGGCGTGCTCGCGCTGGGCCTTGACCTCCTCGCGCTTGCGGCCGACCTGCGCGGTGAGGGCGTCCAGCCGGCGCAGCAGGCCGTCGAGGTCGCCGACCGCGTGCGCGTCGGCGACCGCCTCACGCAGCCGGGCGACGCTCTGCTGGGCCTGGGCCGGCTGCAGGTCGGTGGTGCGGAGCCGCTGCTCGAGAAGACCGATCTCGGTGGCCAGCCCGTCGTACTTGCGCTTGTAGTAGGCCAGGGCCTCCTCCGGCGCGCCGGCCTGCCAGGAGCCCACGACACGCTCGCCGTCCGACGTCTTCACGTAGACGGTGCCGTCCTCGTCCACCCGGCCCCAGGGATCGGTCGCGCTGGACACGCTTGCCTCCTGAATCGCGGGCCCGATCGTGTTCACGACCATCGGGCCCTCCACACCTTAGTATCCCGTTCGCCTATTTCCCGGCGATCGCGACGCTCTGGATCTCGACCTTCTTCTTCGGCGGCCCGGTGCCGTCCTGGCCCGGCTTGGTGACGCCGGCCTTGGCGACCTTCTCCAGCATGTCGAGACCCTTGGTGATCTTGCCGAACACCGTGTAGCTGGGGGGCAGCTGCGAGTCCCCGTACACCAGGAAGAACTGGCTGCCGTTGGTGCCCGGACCGGAGTTGGCCATGGCGATCGTGCCCTTGGGGTACGTGGCGCCCTCGATGTTCTCGTCGGCGAACTGGTAGCCGGGTCCGCCCATGCCGCTGCCCGTAGGGTCGCCGCACTGCAGCATCTTCAGGCCCTCACTGGCCGACAGCCGGTGGCACTCGGTGTCGTTGAAGTACTTCTGCTGCGCCAGGTAGGTGAACGAGTTCGTGGCGCAGGGGGCCTTGGCCCCGTCCAGGGTGATGCCGAGATCGCCCTGGCTGGTCTTCATCGTCGCCTGGACGGGTCCCGTGTTCACGGGCTTGGCCGGGGGCGTACCGAGGTCCTTGGGGGCACCCTTGTCATCGGCGGCCTTGGTGTAGGCGCAGCCGTCGGCCTTGGCCTGGGGCTTCACGGTGTCGGACTTGTCGTCCTCGCCGGTGAACGCGACGAAGCCTCCCGCACCTCCGGCGACGACCACGACGGCGGCCACCACACCGATGATCTTGATGCGGCGCGCGCGGGCCTCCTGCGCCCGGCGGCGCTGCTGCTGACGCTCATAGCGCTGGCGCGCGAGCTCCTTCTTGCGGTCCTTACCCGCCACGTGCCTAGCCTCCGGTGATCTGGGGAACGTGCAGCGCATAGTAGCGGTCCGCGGAGACCGGCGGGACCCGCCGCGGGCCGCCGTTACCACCGCCCGTCCGCGCCCGGCGCCCGCGGGGGCGCCGACACGGCGATCGGCGGATCTCGTTCGCGGTGGCCATGGCCGCGCCGGTACCCTCGAAGCCACCGCGCGGGTGGCCGGGTGTGGCCCGGCCGCGGCGCGAGGCCCACAAGCTCCGGGGACACGTCCGCCAGGGATACGGCTCCCGGGACGAATCCCAGTGATATTCCAGTGAATCGGCCTCAACGGCCTGAAGGAAGGACGACCGTGCTCGTCGCCGGGTTCCCAGCCGGATCGTTCGCCGCGAACTGCTACGTCGTGGCACCCGCCGCGGGCGAGGAATGCGTGATCATCGACCCCGGCCAGGACGCCGAGGCCGGGATCGACGAGCTGCTGCGCGAGCACCGGCTCAAGCCGGTCGCGGTGCTGCTCACGCACGGCCATCTCGACCATGTCTGGTCGGTCGCGCCGGTCTGCGGGGCCCGCGACGTCCCGGCCTACATCCATCCGGACGATCGCGAGCTGCTCACCGATCCGTCCAAGGGCCTGTCGCTGCAGGCCGGCCAGCAGCTGTTCGGCGGGCTGTCGCTGAGCGAGCCCGACGACGTCCGCGAGCTGTCGGACGGCGCGGTCATGGAGCTGGCGGGGCTCAGCTTCACCGTCGACCACGCCCCGGGCCATACGCCCGGGTCGGTGACGTTCCGTACACCGCCCACGGAGGAGATCCCCGACGTGATGTTCACCGGGGACCTGCTGTTCGCGGGGTCGATCGGGCGCACCGACCTGCCGGGCGGCTCGTACGAGTCGATCCTCGCCAGCCTGTCGCGGGTCTGCCTCTCGCTGCCCGACGACACCGCCGTCCTGCCCGGCCACGGCCCGCAGACGAGCATCGGGCGCGAGCGTTCCACCAATCCTTTCCTCTCCGGGCTTTCGGGGGGCACAGGGGGATCGTCTCCCCTGAATGACACGGCTGTGCCGGCCGACGGTCCCGACAAGGGATTCTGACCAGAGGGATCATGAGTTCGAGCTTTCAGGCCCCCAAGGGGGTCAGTGAATACGTTCCGCCGCGCGCGGACCTGTTCTCGGCGACCGCCAGGCGTTCGCCGAGCGGGCCCGGCTGGCCGGATACGGCTATCTGGAGCTGGCGGTCTTCGAGGACACCGACCTGTTCAGGCGGGGCGTCGGCGAGTCCACCGACGTCGTCAGCAAGGAGATGTACACCTTCGAGGACCGCGGCGGCCGCTCGCTGACGCTGCGCCCGGAGTTCACCGCCGGGGTGCTGCGGTCGGTGCTGGAGAACGGCCTGCACAAGCGGGGCGGGCTGCCGGTCAAGGTCTGGACGACCGGGCCGGCGTTCCGCGCCGAGCGTCCCCAGCAGGGCCGCTACCGGCAGTTCTACCAGCTCGACCTGGAGGCGATCGGCAGCGAGGACCCGCAGGTCGACGCCGAGACGATCGCGATCGCGGCCGGCTGGTACCGCTCCCTCGGCCTCACCCGGGTGCGGCTGCTGCTGAACTCGCTGGGCTGCCGCGAGTGCCGGCCGGCCTACCGGGCGCGGCTGCAGGAGTTCCTGCGCGGGCTCGACCTGGACGAGGCCACCCGGGCGCGGATCGAGATCAATCCGCTGCGGGTCCTGGACGACAAGCGCCCGGCGGTGGCCGACCAGCTGGGCGGGGCCCCGCTGATGGCCGACCACCTGTGCGAGGGCTGCAAGGCCCACCACGACCGCGTCCGGGAGCTGCTGGCCGACCTGGGCATCGCCTGGGAGGACGCCCCGCGCCTGGTGCGCGGCCTCGACTACTACACCCGCACGACCTACGAGTTCGACCACCCGCTGCTGGGCGCCCAGTCGGGCATCGGCGGCGGCGGGCGCTACGACGGGCTGTCGGAGGACATCGGCGGTCCCCCGCTGCCGGGCATCGGGTTCGGGCTCGGCCTGGACCGGACGATCCTGGCGCTGGAGGCCGAGGGGGCGGAGTTCGCCGCCCCGCCGCGCTGCGAGGTGTTCGGTGTCGCGCTCGGCGAGGAGGCCGAACGGAAGGTCTTCTCCCTGGTCGACGAGCTACGGCGGGCGGGGATCGCGGCCGACATGGCCTTCGGGGGCAAGCGGCTGAAGGGCGCCATGAAGGACGCCGACCGGTCCGGGGCCCGGTACGCGGTGATCCTCGGTGAGCGAGATATCGCCGCCGGGTCCGCGCAGGTGAAGGACCTGGAAGGCGGCGAGCAGGCCGCCGTGCCGTTCCCCGAGATCGTTACCACGTTGACGGAAAGGCTTAAACGATGATCCGCTCGCATGAGGCGGGGACGCTCCGCAGGGAGCATGCCGGGCAGCAGGTCACGCTGGCCGGCTGGGTGGGCCGCCGCCGCGACCACGGCGGCGTCACGTTCATCGACCTGCGCGACGCCTCCGGCACCGCGCAGGTGGTGTTCCGCGAAGAGGACACCGCGCACGACCTGCGCGCCGAGTACTGCGTCAAGATCACCGGCGAGGTCCGGGTCCGGCCCGCGGGCAACGAGAACCCCGACCTGCCCACCGGTGACATCGAGGTCGTGGCGGGCGACATCGAGGTGCTCTCGGAGGCCGCGCCGCTGCCGTTCCCGATCGAGGGCGACGTCAACGTCAACGAGGAGATCCGGCTCAAGTACCGCTACCTCGACATCCGCCGCGAGGCCGTGGCCAAGACGATGCGGACCCGTTCGCACGCCTCGTACCTGGTGCACGAGATCATGCACCGGCACGGCTTCGTCAACGTCGAGACGCCGACGCTGACCCGCTCCACGCCCGAGGGCGCCCGCGACTTCCTGGTGCCCGTACGGCTCAAGCCGGGCCACTGGTACGCGCTGCCCCAGTCACCGCAGCTGTTCAAGCAGCTGCTGATGGTGGGCGGGCTGGAGCGCTACTACCAGATCGCCCGCTGCTACCGGGACGAGGACTTCCGCGCCGACCGGCAGCCGGAGTTCACCCAGATCGACATCGAGATGTCGTTCGCCGAGCAGGACGACGTGCTGGCGGTCGCCGAGGACCTGGTGCGGCGGCTGTGGCAGGAGATCGCCGGGTACGAGATCCCCGAGATCCCCCACATCACCTACGCCGACGCCCTGTCCCGGTACGGCTCGGACAAGCCCGACCTGCGGTTCGGCACCGAGCTGACCGAGATGACGGAGTACTTCTCGGGGACCTCGTTCCGGGTCTTCCAGGCCCCCTACGTCGGCGCCGTCGTGATGCCGGGCGGAGGGTCCCAGACCCGCAAGGAGCTGGACGCCTGGCAGGACTGGGCCAAGGCGCGCGGCGCCAAGGGCCTGGCGTACGTGCTCGTCCAGCAGGACGGCACGCTCGGCGGCCCGGTCGCCAAGAACCTGTCCGACGAGGAGAAGGCCGGGCTGGCCGCGAAGACCGGCGCCGTGCCCGGTGACGCGATCTTCTTCGGGGCCGGCAAGCCGCACGCCACCCGCGAGCTGCTCGGCGCCGCCCGGCTGGAGATCGGCCGGCGGTGCGGGCTGATCGACGCGTCGGCCTGGGCGTTCTGCTGGGTCGTCGACGCCCCGGTCTTCGAGCCCGCCGAGAACGACAAGGGCGAGCAGGTCGGCTGGACGTCGGTGCACCACCCGTTCACCGCGCCCAAGCCCGAGTACGCCGACGACTTCCAGGACCGGCCCGGCGAGGCGCTCGCCAACGCCTACGACATCGTCTGCAACGGCAACGAGATCGGCGGCGGCTCCATCCGCGTGCACCGCGCCGAGATGCAGCAGCGGGTCTTCGACGTGCTGGGGATGTCCAAGGAGGAGGCCGAGTCCAAGTTCGGCTTCCTGCTGGAGGCGTTCAAGTTCGGCCCGCCCCCGCACGGCGGGATCGCGTTCGGCTGGGACCGCATGATCATGCTGCTGGCCGGCCAGGACTCGATCCGGGACGTGATCGCCTTCCCGAAGGCGGCGTCCGGGTACGACCCGCTCACCGCCGCGCCGACCCCGATCACGGCGCAGCAGCGCCGGGAGGCGGGCATCGACGCAAAGCCCGAGAAGAAGGCCGAAGGCCAGGACGGGCAGCGGGCTCCGCAGGAGTGATCATCGTTCGCTGAGCAGGGGCCGGTCCCTCGGGGCCGGCCCTTGCCGCCTTACGGGGGCTAGGGCTTGTCTCAAAGTGGCCTCAGCCACCGCGCGAGCGCGTTACCCGGCCGGAGAGGCAAAGCCGGAGGCGAGCCTCACCGGCCAGATCGCGAAGCGATGCCGCGCTCGCCCAAGAACCGGTCAGGTACGAGCCGCCAGGCGAGTACCTGGGCCGGGTCTTTAGAAACACAGCCGCCAGGCGAGCACCGTGGGCCGAGACTTTGAGACACAGGTTCAGCGGCTGGTGCCGCTGGTGACGCGGTAGACGTCGTAGACGCCGTCGATGGTCCGGACGGCCTTCAGGACGTGGCCCAGATGCTTGGGGTCGCCCATCTCGAAGGTGAAGCGGCTGACGGCCACCCGGTCGCGGGTGGTGGTGACCGAGGCGGACAGGATGTTGACGTGCTGGTCCGACAGCACCCGGGTCACGTCCGACAGCAGCCGCGGGCGGTCGAGCGCCTCGACCTGGATGGCGACCAGGAAGACCGAGTCCTCGCCGGGCGACCACTTGACGTCGATCAGCCGGTCGGGCTGGGTCTTCAGGCTGGCCACGTTGGCGCAGTCGGCCCGGTGCACCGAGACCCCGTGCCCGCGGGTGACGAACCCGACGATGTCGTCGCCCGGAACCGGCGTGCAACATCGCGACAGCCGTACCCACACGTCCGAGTCGCCCGCGACGACGACGCCGGGGTCGGTCGCGCGGCTGCGCTTGCGCTTGGTGGGCAGCGCGATCTCGGCCAGGTCCTCCTCGGCGCTCTCCACCCCGCCCAGGGCCTCCACCAGGCGGTGCACGACGTGCTGCGCGGAGGTGTGCCCCTCGCCGACCGCCGCGTACAGCGACGAGACGTCCGGGTAGCGCATGTCGCGGGCCAGGGCCAGCAGCGCCTCGCCCGACATCATCCGCTGCAGCGGCATGTTCTGCTTGCGCATCGCGCGGGCGATGGAGTCCTTGCCGGACTCGATCGCGGTGTCGCGGCGCTCCTTGGAGAACCAGTGCTTGATCTTGTTGCGGGCGCGGGCGCTCTTGACGAAGTTGAGCCAGTCGCGGCTGGGCCCGGCGTCCTGCGACTTGGAGGTGAAGACCTCGACGGTGTCGCCGTTGTCGAGCGTGGACTCCAGCGGTACGAGGCGCCCGTTCACCCGGGCGCCGATGCAGCGGTGCCCGACCTCGGTGTGGATCGCGTACGCGAAGTCGACCGGCGTGGCGCCCTGCGGGAGGGCCATCACGTCGCCCTTCGGCGTGAAGACGAAGACCTCGGAGACCGACAGGTCGAACCGCAGCGACTCCAGGAACTCGGCCGGGTCGGCGGTCTCCTTCTGCCAGTCCAGCAGCTGCCGCAGCCACTGCATGTCGCCGGCCTTGCGGCCGCCGACCGTCTCCTCCTTGTACTTCCAGTGGGCCGCGACGCCGTACTCGGCCCGCCGGTGCATGCCCCAAGTACGGATCTGCAGCTCGACCGGCTTGCCCTCGGGCCCGATCACGGTCGTGTGCAGCGACTGGTACATGTTGAACTTCGGCATCGCGATGTAGTCCTTGAACCGGCCGGGGACCGGGTTCCATCGCGCGTGGATCGAGCCGAGCGCCGCGTAGCAGTCGCGGACGCTGTCGACCAGGACCCGGATGCCGACCAGGTCGTAGATGTCGTCGAAGCTGACATCCCGGGCGATCATCTTCTGGTAGATCGAGTAGTAGTGCTTGGGCCGCCCGGTCACGCTGGCCTTGATCTTGGCCTCGCGCAGGTCGGTCGACACGTTCTCGATCACGTCCTGCAGGAAGTCGTCGCGGCGCGGGGCGCGCTCGGCCACCAGCCGGGCGATCTCGTCGAACCGCTTGGGGTAGAGCGTGGCGAAGGACAGGTCCTCCAGCTCCCACTTCAGCGTGTTCATCCCCAGCCGGTGCGCCAGCGGGGCGAAGACCTCCAGCGTCTCGCGGGCCTTCTTCTCCTGCTTGTGCCGCGGCATGTAGCGCAGCGTGCGCATGTTGTGCAGCCGGTCGGCGAGCTTGATCACCAGCACCCGGATGTCGCGGGACATCGCCACGACCATCTTGCGCACGGTCTCGGCCTCGGCCGCCTCGCCGTACTTGACCTTGTCGAGCTTGGTCACCCCGTCGACCAGCGCGGTGATCTCGTCGCCGAAGTCGGAGCGCAGCTCCTCCAGCGTGTACGCGGTGTCCTCGACCGTGTCGTGCAGCAGCGCCGCGCAGACCGTCTCGGTGTTCATCCCGAGCTCGGCGAGGATGGCCGAGACCGCGAGCGGGTGGGTGATGTACGGGTCGCCGCTCTTGCGCTTCTGGTCGCGGTGATGGTGGGCGGCGACGTCGTACGCGCGCTCGATCAGCCGCAGGTCCGCCTTGGGATGGGTGTTGCGGACCGTCTTGATCAGCGGCTCGAGGACCGGGTTCATCGAGGGGCTCCGCTGTGCGCCCAGCCGGGCGAGCCGCCGGCGGACCCGTGCGGCCGACGGCGGAATCGTGCCTGGTGCGGGCCGGGCAGAGCCGCCGCCCGTGCCCGTGCCCGTGCCGGACCGAGAGCCCGTGCTGGAACGCGAGCCGGAGCCCGTGCCGGGACGTGCGCCCGGGGCGGCTGGGCGCGCCGTACGGGAGCCTGGGCCTTCAGGGGCTGAATCACCTTGGGGAAGTCCACTTTTGGAAGAGCGTTCACCGGCGGGGATGGGGACCTTCGGGTCCAGGGCCGCCGGGGCGGGAGTCGGATCGGCGGGCGTGGCGGTGCCTTTGGAGGGTGCGGCCGCGTCCTGCGGCGCCGCGGTCCCGGCAGGCGCTGTCTCGGCGGGCGCGGCTTCGTCGGGCACCGTCTCGTCGAGCACGGCGTCATCGATCGCGGTGTCATCGAGCACGGGCCCGGATCCGGCCGCGGCGGACTCCGCCTCGGCCCCGGGCTTCCTCGCCGGGCCTGTCGCGGTGTCGGTCACCGCGTCGGTCGATACCACCTCACCGGGCACCCAGCCTCCTCAAACTCGGGACGCCATACCCTCGTCGCCCCGCGGGATGCGCCCGTTTCCCCACCGGACCCGATACCGCCAGTGTATCGGCAGCTATTTCGTACTAGACCGTAACCAGTGAATGGACGTCCAGATTCCCGAGCTTGTCGCGCCCGTGCAGGAACGACAGCTCCATCAGGACCGAGAGCCCCACGACCTCGCCACCGCCGCGGCGGACCAGTTCGGCCGCCGCGCGCGCGGTGCCGCCCGTGGCCAGGACATCGTCGACGATCAGCACCCGTTCACCGGGACCGAACGCGTCCTCGTGCATCTCGATCGTCTCGGTCCCGTACTCGAGATCATAGGTCTCCGCGTATGCCCGCGATGGCAGCTTTCCCTTTTTCCGCACCGGAACGAACCCGGCGCCGAAGTGGTAGGCGACCGGGGCGGCCAGGATGAAGCCGCGCGCCTCGATCCCGACGATCTTGTCGACGGTGCCGCGGCCGTGATGGTTCACGATCGAGTCCACCACCCCGGCGAACGCCACATGGTCGGCCAGCAGCGGGGTGATGTCCTTGAAGACCACGCCGGGCTTGGGGTAGTCGGGTACGTCGCGGATCCGGTCCTGGATCAGCTTGTCGAGGTCCACGTGCGTCGCTCTCTTCCTGGTCACGCGCCGGCCGTGCCCACGCCCATGGCTGGGGGTGGACACGGCCGGTGTGCTCGCTGCTTGCCGTTCTCCCGGGCTTGCCGCCCGGGGGTGTACCTGCTCTGGGCTTGCTTGCCCCGGGCATGCCCGCCCGGGGCTCTGCTACTTCCGGCGTTGCTGCCGGGTGCCCCGCTTGGGCTGCTGGCGCGGCCCCTGCTGGACGACCTTGCGGACGGTCACCGCGACCGGGAGCTCGTCCTGGCCCGCGTCGTCCGCCGGGACGTCGTCCTCGGGAACGTCGTCGACGGGACCGCCCTCACCCGCCGGGACCATGGCCTTGGCGGCCTTGGCGCTCTTGGCCTGGCGCTTGGCGCTGTTCTGCCGGCGCTCGATGTTGGCCCGCAGCTCGCGGAACCTCGGCTCCCGCTCCTTGAGCTGGACCAGCAGCGGGGTGGCCACGCAGATCGAGGAGTAGGTACCGACGACCATGCCGACGAACAGGGCCAGCGACAGGTCCTTCAGCGTGCCCGCGCCGAACAGCGTGGTCCCGATGAACAGGATCGCCGCCACCGGCAGGATCGCCACCAGCGAGGTGTTCAGCGAGCGCACCAGCGTGCTGCTGAGCGCCTGGTTGGCGGCCTCGCTGTAAGTGATCTTGGAGGACGCGCTGAGCGGTTTGGTGACCTCCTTGATCATGTCGAACACCACGACGGCGTCGTACAGCGAGTAGCCGAGGATGGTCAGGAAGCCCAGCAGCGTGGCCGGGGTGACCTCGAAGCCCGACCAGGCGTACACGCCCGCGGTGATCACCAGGTCATGGACCAGCGCCACCACGGCGGCCAGCGCCATCCGCCACTCGAACGCCACCGAGAGATAGGCGATGATCAAGATCATGAAGACGAGCAGCGCCTGCCACGCCTTCGCCGAGACCTCGCCGCCCCAGGAGGCCCCCACCACCTGGGTGCTGACCTTCTGCGCCGGGACGTTCAGCTCCTCGGCGACGTTGGCCTTGACCTCGGTCACCTCGGTGGAGCTCAGGCTCTCGGTGGTGACCCGCCAGCCGTCGCCGGCCTCCTGGACGATGGCCTGGTGCGCCCCGCCGCCGGTGATGGCGCCGCGCACCTGCTCGATCGAGGCGCTCGGCGCACTGAAGGTGAAGACCGAGCCGCCCTTGAACTCCACGCCGAAGTTGAGGCCCTGGAACAGCAGCCCGGCGATCGAGAACACCAGCAGCAGCCCCGAGATCGAGTACCAGACCTTGGGCTTGCCGACGATGTCGGCGCTGATCTCGCCCCGGTAGACGCGGGAAACGATCGCGCGCAATCCCAGCATCAGGCCTCCTGGCTCTTCGGGCTCTTGGGGCTCTTCGGGCTCTTGGGGCTGGGTTTTCCCGGGCCCTTCGGGCTCCTCGCACTCTTCGGGCGGGCGACCGTGGCGGCACCGGCGCTGACACCGGCGCCGGCGACGGCCGGGACGACCTTGTGCAGGCGGGCCGGATTGAGGCCGGAGAGCGGATGGCCCTTGCCGAAGAACTTCGTCCGCGACAGCAGCCCCACCAGCGGCTTGGTGAAGAAGAACACCACCACGACGTCGATCAGCGTGGTCAGGCCCATCGCGAACGCGAAGCCCCGGACCCCGCCGACGGCGAGGAAGTAGAGCACCAGAGCGGCCAGGAACGTCACTGCGTCGGCGACCAGGATGGTGCGCCGCGCCCGCTTCCACGCCACCTCGATCGAGGGCCGCAGCATCCGGCCGGCCCGCAGCTCGTCACGCAGCCGCTCGAAGTAGACGATGAACGAGTCGGCCGTGATGCCGATCGAGACGATCAGTCCGATGATGTGCGGCAGCGAGAGCCGGAAGCCCATGTTCTCGCCCAGGATGACCACCGAGACGTAGGTGATCCCGGCCGCCACCACCAGGCTGGACACCGCCACCAGCCCCAGGCCCCGGTAGTAGAGCAGGCAATACAGCAGCACCAGCACCAGCCCGATCGCGCCGGCGATCAGGCCGCCGCGCAGCTGGTCGGAGCCCAGCGTGGACGACACCTCGTCGATCGAGCTCTGGGTGAACTCCAGCGGCAGCGCACCGTACTTGAGCACGTTGGCCAGGTCGGTGGCGTAGGCCTGGGTGAAGCTCTCCGGCGGCCCGTCGATCTGGGCGGTACCGCCGGTGATGGCGCCCTTGCTGATGCTCGGCGCCGACACGACCTGCCCGTCCAGCACGATCGCGATCTGCGAGCGAGCGGAGCCGGGGCTCTGCTGGTACGCCCGGAAGGCGTCGGTGGTCACCTCGCCGAACTGCTTGCCGCCCTTGGAGTCGAACTCCAGGCTGACGAACCAGCTGCTCTGGCCCTGGGTGGTGTCCGGCGGCATCGCGGCCGCGTCGGAGACGTTCTCGCCCAGGACCCGGGTCGGGCCCAGGATGTACTTGGCGACCTGGCCGCTCTCTTCCTTCTGGTCGCAGGCCGCGACCCACTTGCGGTTGGGGTCGTTGGACCCCGGGACCCGCTTGTCGGGGACGTAGCAGTTGAGCGCCTCGAACTGCTGGACGACGGCCTTGTCGTCGATGCCCGACAGATCCACCCCGCCGGCGTCGGGCGTGGCCGGCAGCCCCGTGGGAAGCCCGGACGGGGACGGGTTCGGCGGGGCACCGGAGCCCGATGCGGACGGGGTGGGCGTCGGCGCGGCGGCGAGCGCCTCCGACAGCGCCCGGCCGCGCGGCGTCGTCGAGGGACTGGGCGACGGCGAGGGCGACTTGCCCTTCTCGTCCTTGCCCTTGTCCTTGTCGCTCTTGGCCTTGTCCTTGGCCGTGGGCGACGGAGACGGAGCCGGGGCGGCCCCGGCCGGCTTGCCGTCGGCCATCGCGTACACCTGGCGGAACTGCAGCTTCGCCGTGGTGCCGATCAGCTGGACCACGCGGTCCTGGCCCTGCCCGGGGACGTTGACCACGATGTTGCTGGAGCCCTGCTTGGCCACCTCCGCGTCCGAGACGCCCAGGCCGTTGACCCGCTGGGTCATGATCTTGACGGCCTGGTCCATCTGGGTGGCGGGCGGCGTCTTGCCGTTCGCGGTCTTGGCGGTCAGCGTGACCGTGGTCCCGCCCGCCAGGTCGAGCCCCAGCTTGGGCGTGGGCGGCCCCTGCAGGAACATCACGCCCGTGAGGGCCGCCATGACCACGAACAGCACGAGGAGCGTGCGCCCTGGCTTGGGTACGTTGCTTCTAGGCGGAGCCACTGGTCGGTTAACTTCCCGTCGTCACTGATGTCGGGGCCGGGTCAGCCCGAGGACTTCTTCGACCCCTTGCCGACCGCGGTGGCACCCGCGGACTCCGCGTCCTCGCCGGTCTCGCCGTCCTCGTCCGTGGCCTTGGCGTCGGACTTGCCGAGGTCGGCCTTGGCGCCGGACTTCGACAGGTCGGTCTTGGCCTCGTCGTCCTCGGTGAGGTCCTCGTCCTCGTCGTCCTCGTCCTCGTCCTCGGTGAGGTCGACGTCCTCCCCGGTGGACTTGACGACGTTCATCACGGCCGCCTTGACGAACCGCGCCTCGACGCCCGGGGAGATCTCCAGCACGATGCCGTCGTCGTCGACGGAGACCACGCTGGCGTGCATCCCGCTGGTCGTCACGACCTTGGCGCCCGGCTGCAGATTGCTCTGCATCTCCATCTGCTGCTTGCGCCGCTTGCTCTGCGGGCGGATCAGCAGGAAGTAGAAGACCAGGGGAACGGCCAGCAGAAGCAGAAGGTTGAACGCTCCGCTGCCACCCTGCTCTGCCGCAATAATCATGTCGCTGCCCATCACTGGGGCGTCCTTCCGATGTGGTTTGCCCGGCCTGTCACCTGAATACGGTGTCCGATGGAGCGGCCGGCCGGGCACGGGGTGACCGAGTCCCGGAGTCTAGAGAGTACGCCAGACACCGGGCAACGACGTGACGATCGGGAGCCCGGTGAAGTTCCCAACCCGTTACGGGCCGCATGTCAGTTCGTGATCACTGCTCGGGCGGCTCGGCGTCGTCGTCCAGTTCGAACAGCGTACCGGCCATGGGGGCCGAAGCGGGTGCGGTGAGCCCCAGATGCGCCCAGGCGGCCGGCGTGGCGATCCGCCCTCGCGGCGTCCTGGCCAGCAGCCCCAGCCTGACCAGGAAAGGCTCGGCGACGACCTCCACGGTCTCCGGCTCCTCCCCCACCGACACCGCCAGCGTGGACAGCCCGACCGGCCCGCCGCCGAACTTGCGCATCAGCGACCCCAGCACGGCCCGGTCGAGCCGGTCCAGGCCCCGCTCGTCCACCTCGTACAGGCGCAGCGCGGCCCGGGCCAGGTCCAGGTCGACCGATCCGTCGGCCCGTACCTCGGCGAAGTCGCGGACCCGGCGCAGCAGCCGGTTGGCGATCCGCGGCGTGCCCCGGGACCGGCCCGCGACCTCGGCGGCGGCGTCGTCGGTGATCTCGACCCCCAGCAGCCGCGCGGACCGCTTGACGATCACCTCGAGCTCGGCCGGCTCGTAGAAGTCCATGTGCGCCACGAACCCGAACCGGTCGCGCAGCGGCCCGGGCAGCATCCCCGCCCTGGTCGTGGCCCCCACCAGCGTGAACGGGGCGATCTCCAGCGGGATCGCGGTCGCCCCGGGCCCCTTGCCCACCATGACGTCGACCCGGAAGTCCTCCATCGCCATGTAGAGCATCTCCTCGGCGGGCCGGGCCATCCGGTGGATCTCGTCCAGGAACAGCACCTCGCCCTCCGCCATCGTCGACAGCACCGCCGCGAGATCGCCCGCCCGCTCGATCGCCGGCCCCGAGGAGATCCGCAGCGGCTGCCCCAGCTCGGCCGCGATGATCATGGCGAGGGTCGTCTTGCCCAGCCCCGGCCCGCCCGACAGCAGCACATGGTCGGGCGTGCGGCCGCGCCGCAGCGCGCTCTGCAGCACCAGCGACAGCTGCTCGCGCACCCGCTCCTGCCCGATGAAGTCGTCGAGCTTCTTGGGCCGCAGCGCGGCCTCGATCACCGACTCCTCGGACCCGTCCACGGCGGCCGAGACCAACCGATCAGCGTCCATTGGCTCGCTCCGCTCGCCGGCTCGCGGCCGTCTCACGCGACGGCTTCCCTCGTCGCTCCGGTCGCAGGCTCCCTGCGCTCCTCAGTCCAGCCGCCGCGCGGCCGCTCGCGCCCATTGGCTCGCTCCGCTCGCCTCCGGGAATCACTTGCTCAGCTTCCTGAGGGCGGCCTTGAGGAGGGCGGCGACGGGCGGGGGTTCGGCGCCGTCGATGTCGGCGGCGACCGCGTCCACGGCGGCGTCGGCGTCGCGGGCCGTCCAGCCCAGGTTGACCAGGCCCATCTGGACCTGCTCGCGCCACGGCTCGGCCCGTACGGGGGCGCGCACGTCGGAGCCGTCGCCGATCGGGCCGCCGAGCCGGTCCTTGAGCTCCAGCACGATCCGCTGGGCGCCCTTCTTGCCGATCCCGGGCACCTTGGTGAGGGACGTGAAGTCCTCGGTGGCCACGGCGCGGCGCAGGGCGTCGGGGGTGTGCACGGCCAGCATGGCCAGGGCGAGGCGGGGGCCGACACCGCTGGCGGTCTGCAGCAGCTCGAACACCGAGCGCTCGTCGTCGTCGGCGAACCCGAAGAGGGTGAGCGAGTCCTCCCGTACGACCAGGGAGGTCGGGACCTGGGCCTGCTCGCCGACCCGCAGGCCGGCGAGCGTGGCCGGGGTGCACTGCACCGCCATCCCGACCCCGTGCACGTCGATCACGGCGCCGTCCGGCCCGGCGGCGGCCACCCGGCCGCTGACGAAGGCGATCACAGCCCTGCTCCCCCTCTGTCGCTGGTACGAGTGTCGCTGGTACGAGTGTCGCCGGTACGGGTGGTCCTGGTCCGGGCGGCGTCGATCCTGGCCTGCGCGCCGCCGCGCCACACGTGGCAGATGGCCAGCGCCAGCGCGTCGGCCGCGTCGGCGGGCTTGGGCGGGGCGTCCAGCCGCAGCAGCCGGGTCACCATGTTGGTCACCTGCGCCTTGTCGGCCCGGCCGTTACCGGTGACGGCGGCCTTGGCCTCGCTGGGCGTGTGCAGCGCCACCGGCAGCCCGCGGCGCGCCGCCACGAGCATGGCGACCCCGGCGGCCTGGGCGGTGCCCATCACGGTGCGCACGTTGTTCTGCGAGAACACCCGCTCGACCGCGACGGCGTCGGGTTGCAGCTCGTCCATCAGCGCCTCGATGCCCGCCTCGATGCCCAGCAGGCGGAGGGCGACATCGTCGTCGGGGCTGGTCCGCACGACGGTCACCCGGACCAGCCGCAGCGGCTTGCCCGGCGAGCCGTCGACCACGCCGACCCCGCACCTGGTGAGCCCGGGATCCACGCCCATCACCCGCACACGCACTCCTTCGATCATCTGTTCGGCAGCCGCCACGCTACCGAACAGGCCGGACATACGTCGCGCTCACGCGCCCCGTGTCCGCAACGATCAGTGTCCGGAACGATCAGAAGTGGTCGAGCGAGAAGGGCAGGGCGGCGAAGACCGCGTCCAGCTCCGGCGCGTCCCCTTCGAGCAGGCCGGCGGCCCGCAGCGTGGCCGTGGGCACCCCGGAGTAGAGGGCGGCCAGTCCGCCCGCGCCGACCCGGACCGCTCCGGGGGTCTCCGCCGACCGCTCGAGCCGTCCACTACCGTCCTTGACCTCCAGCCGCCAGGCGCCCGCGTTGGCGGGCGACCAGGGGTCGTCGATGATCAGGGGTACCTCGGCCGCCACCCCGGCCGGGTAACCCCGGGCCTGGATCGCGGCGGGCGCGTCCACGACGCGCAGCATCCAGCGGGTCCGCTGCACCTCCTCGCTGGAGCGTTCCCGCGTGAGCCAGAACACCGGGTCCTGGGGCGCCACGTACGCGGTCACGGAGGAGGCGGTCGACGAGCCCGAGCCGACCAGGGCCCAGAGCGCGCGGAGCGTCCGCTCCGATCCCGCGACCAGCCTGCCCACCTCGAGGCACTCGTTGCCCTCGGACCAGCGGTATTCGAGGAAGCCGTCCTCGGCCAGGTAGAAGTACTTCTCCGGGTCGGCCAGGAGGACCCGCCACCGGTCCTCGCCCCAGTCGACGGGCCCGCTCGCCCGCGCGTCCCGGTGCACCTGCCCGATCACTCGCGCCACTTCGGCGGCGTCGTCGGGCGTCGCGCGCCGTACCTCCAGGGGCTCCGCCCGTACGGACCGCAGCGCCTCCGCGGCGAACCGGACCCCGTGCAGCCCGCCGGCGTGCTCCCAGCCGAACGAGCGGTAGAGCGGAGTGGTCGCCGGATACAGCATGGAGACCGCGTGGCCGAGCGCCGCGCAGCTCTCCAGGACCCCGGTCATCAGCGCGCGCCCGATGCCGCGGCCGCGCATCTCCGGCGCCACGGCGACCTCGCTGACCCCTCCCATGGAGACCGGCCTGCCGTGCCACCACTGGGCCATGTCATGGATCACCGCGGTGGCCACCAGCCGGTCGCCCTCGAAGGCACCGAACTGCCGCCCGGCGCCCAGCGTCGACCGCGCGCGCTCGAAGGCCCGCTCCCAGTACGCGTCCGACCGCCGCCCGAACGCCCTGTCCAGCAGGTCGCGGACGGCTTCTCTGTGCTCCTGGCCGAGCCCCCGGATCTCCATGATCTCGACCGTACGACCCGCCGGACCTCGCCGCAACGCCGGAACGCCCACGAATGAACACGGAGAGTCATGGTGGCGGTAAGGTCCCGCCACGGCGAACGCCGCCGTGCTTCGGGCGCGGCGGCGTTCGGTGTGTACGGACCGTCAGTCGTCGATGGCCGCGAGGACCTCGTCCGAGACGTCGAAGTTGGCGTAGACGTCCTGGACGTCGTCGCTGTCCTCCAGCGCGTCGATGAGGCGGAAGACCTTCTTGGCGTTGTCCTCGTCCAGCGGGATCGAGACGCTGGGCAGCCAGCTGGAGTCGGCGGACTCGTAGTCGATGCCGGCCTCCTGCAGGGCGCTGCGGGCCGGGATCAGGTCGCCGGCCTCGCACACGACCTCGAAGTTGTCGCCCAGGTCGTTGACCTCTTCGGCGCCGGCGTCCAGGACGGCCATCATGACGTCGTCCTCGCTGGTGCCGTCCTTGGGGACGATGATGACGCCCTTGCGGTTGAACAGGTAGGACACCGAGCCGGGGTCGGCCAGCGAGCCGCCGTTGCGGGTCAGCGCGACCCGCACCTCGGAGGCCGCGCGGTTGCGGTTGTCGGTGAGGCACTCGACCAGGACGGCCACACCGCCGGGGGCGTAGCCCTCGTAGGTGATGTTCTGCCAGTCGGCGCCGCCGGCCTCCTCACCGGCGCCGCGCTTGCGCGCGCGCTCGATGTTGTCGTTGGGGACCGAGTTCTTCTTCGCCTTGTAGATGGCGTCGTAGAGGGTCGGGTTGGCGTCGGGATCACCGCCGCCGGTACGGGCCGCGACCTCGACGTTCTTGATCAGTTTGGCGAAGAGCTTGCCCCGCTTGGCGTCGAGGGCCGCCTTCTTGTGCTTGGTGGTCGCCCATTTGGAATGGCCGGACATTCTCTTACTCCTCCTCGATCGCCCGGCGCACCAAGTCGGCGAAGTAGTGGTGCACGCGGTGGTCGCCCGTCAGCTCCGGGTGGAACGCGGTCGCCATGAGGCGTCCCTGCCGGACGGCGACGATCCTATCGATGTTCGGGCCGCCCTCGGTGCGGCCGAGCACCTGGACTCCGCCGCCGACCGACTCCACCCAGGGGGCGCGGATGAAGACGGCGTGGAACGGCGTGTCCCCCACGCCGGTCAGCCGCACCTCGCTCTCGAACGAGTCGACCTGGCGGCCGAAGGCGTTGCGGCGGACGGTCATGTCGATCCCGCCGAAGGTCTCCTGGCCGTCCGCGCCGTCCCGGATCCGGTCGGCGAGCATGATCATGCCGGCGCAGGAGCCGTAGGCGGGCATCCCCGCCTCGATCCGCTTGCGCAGCGGCTCCAGCAGCTCGAACGTGCGGGCCAGCCGCCACATCGTGGTGGACTCGCCGCCGGGGATCACCAGGGCGTCGACGCTCTCGAGCTCGTCGGGGCGGCGTACGGGCAGGGTGCGCGCGCCGGCGCCCTCCAGGGCCCTGGCGTGCTCGCGCACGTCGCCCTGCAGGGCGAGAACTCCGATGGTGGGCACAGCGGTCACGTTGAAGCCTTCCGGGGAGGTGGTGTTCCGACCGTACAACGTCCCCGGAACGGGAGGATCTTCCCCTGGTCAGCAGAGCTTGAAGCGGCGCAGCGGCAGCTCCAGGGGCAGGAAGCCGTCGTCGCCGCGGTCGGCGATGCCGCGGCCGAACATGTGGGTGCCCGCCAGCGCCAGGCCGAACTCCTCGGGGTCGAACGGCAGCGGCACGTCGGGGGTGCCCTCGTCGATGGCCTTCCAGTACGGGAGCTCGGCGGGCAGCCGCTCGCCCTGGTCGACGACCACGCCGTCCTCGGCGGTCACGAAGACGTCGCGGCGCAGCTCGCCGCCCTCGTACCAGCGGAACCAGCAGCCGGAGATCACGCTGTGCAGGACCAGCACGCCGCAGCGGGCGCCGGGCAGCGCGGCGGCGGCGGTGTCGGCGATCCGGCGGGCGTCGTCGTCCAGGCAGAACAGCCGCCGGTCGCACAGCAGCACGGCGCGGTCGAAGACGCCGACGAACAGCTCGTCCTCGTACGGCCAGAGGGCGAAGTCCAGGACGGTGTCGCCGGTCTCGGTGAGGGTGGCGGCCGGGTAGAGGCCGCGGGCCAGCGTGGCCGCCGCCCCGGGGTCGGGATCGGGGTCGAGGCCGGGCCGGAAGACCTCGGCGGGCTCACCGGCGCTCGCACACGCCAGCGCGACCGACCACCCCATGATCGTCCCCTCTCGCGGCCGGGCCGCCCTGGGGCCGTTCCGCCCCCGAAGGACCGCGCGGCCAGCGTAAACCCTGGGCCGCGCGAGCGGGAGGGGGCGCCGTAGGTAACCGTCCGGTCACTTACGGCGCCCCTCCCCTCGTCCTGTCACGAGCGGCCCGTCACCAGGGGTGCAGGCCGGTCGTCACCAGCCGCGGCCGGCGAACTTCTGGTCCTCGCCCAGGGAGGCGACGTTGATGCCGACCATGGCGTCGCCGAGGCCGCGGGAGGCCTTGGCGATCACGTCGGGGTCGTCGTGGAACGTGGTGGCCTTGACGATGGCCTCGGCGCGCTTGGCCGGGTCGCCGGACTTGAAGATGCCGGAGCCGACGAACACGCCCTCGGCGCCGAGCTGCATCATCATCGCGGCGTCGGCCGGGGTGGCGATCCCGCCCGCGGTGAACAGCACCACCGGCAGCTTGCCCGCCTCCGCGACCTCCTTGACCAGCTCGTACGGGGCCTGGAGCTCCTTGGCGGCCACGTACAGCTCGTCCTCGGGCAGCGACTGCAGGCGGCGCAGCTCGCCGCGGATCTCGCGCATGTGGGTGGTGGCGTTGGAGACGTCGCCGGTGCCGGCCTCACCCTTGGAGCGGATCATGGCCGCGCCCTCGGTGATCCGGCGCAGCGCCTCGCCGAGATTGGTGGCACCGCACACGAACGGGACGGTGAACGCCCACTTGTCGATGTGGTTGGCGTAGTCGGCCGGGGTGAGCACCTCGGACTCGTCCACGTAGTCGACGCCGAGCGCCTGCAGCACCCGGGCCTCGACGAAGTGCCCGATCCTGGCCTTGGCCATCACCGGGATCGAGACGGCGGCCTTGATGCCCTCGATCATGTCGGGGTCGCTCATCCGGGAGATGCCGCCCTCGACGCGGATGTCGGCGGGCACCCGCTCCAGGGCCATCACGGCGACCGCGCCGGCGTCTTCGGCGATCTTCGCCTGGTCGGGGGTGACGACGTCCATGATCACGCCGCCCTTGAACATCTCCGCCATGCCGCGCTTGACCCGGGCGGTGCCGGTGGCGGGAGTGTCGTTGGCAGAGCTGGCAGTGTTGGACACGAGTCTTCCTCACGTGAACGGACGGCAAGTCGGTTTCCATGATATTGCCTGCTCGACCCGGTATCGGACCCGGCAGAGTGTCAAGCTTCCACGTCCCGTTCTCACAGGTTGCGCGCACCGGCGCGGAACGCCCCGCCGGCAGGGGCGCGGGCTACGGAATGCGGGGCTCGCCGTCGTTGACGATGACCATCCAGACCTGTCCCTTGGCGAACGTCATCCGCTCGCCGCCGGCCGTCGTGAACGTCGTCCCCTTGCCCTCCGACGGGCGCGACCAGCGGGTGTCGTAGGCCTTGCCGTCGCGCAGGACGAGGGCGCGGCCCGTACCGGTGGTCTCGATCAGCGGGGTGTAGTTGCCGAGGAAGTCGTGGAACTTGGACCTGGTGGTCTTGGCGTACTGGATCACGACCGTCTGGCCGCCCAGGACGCCGCCCTCGGCGGCGGTGTTGGTACGGCCGCTGTGGGCCGACAGCCAGCGCTTCTGCTTGGCCGACCAGGTGAACGACATCCGGGTGGAGGGCCACTTGGCGGTGAAGGTCTTGAGGGGCTTGCCGCCCTCGGGGGCCGGTCCGAAGCGGAAGCCGATGTCGCGCGGCCCCTCCGCCTTGGGCGCCTGCTTCAGCAGCGACTTGGGGCTGGCGTAGAGGTTGTACGGGATGGGCTTGGAACCGGCCCTGAAATAGGCCGACCCGGCGTTCTCCTGCGAGATGTCGTACAGCGGTGCCTGCTTGACGTACTTCTTCATCTTGCTCTGCACGCCGGAGAACGCGAACGCCGGCTTCCCGAACTGCGGGAGGATGTGCAGGTCGGAGATGCGGGCGCTGCGGACCGGGCCGACCCGGGACGGCAGCTTGGACGAGTACACGGCCATCAGCCGGGTCTCGCCGCCCTCGACCTGCTCGACGTACACGATGTCGGCCGAGCGGACCCCGGTCTGCGGCAGCGCCGGCCGGGTGTTCTCGACCTTCACGGCCAGCACCGGATTGTCGAGCCCGCTCCTGCCCCCGGTGAACGGGTGCGTGGCGGGGGCTGAGGGCTTGCCTGAGGGGCGCTCGCCCTCGGCGCCGGGGGGCACGGCCGTCTCCGGCCCCGAGCCGCCTGAGCACGCGGTCAGGGCGGCCCCGAGGGCGACGGCCCCGATCCCGGCGGCCGTACGGCCCCGGACGCGGCCACGGGTCCCCGAGGGACCCCACACGAAACCCACGATTCTGCCTCCCAACGGCGGACCAGCCCGAGGGTAGCGAATACGTAAAAGCACTATGTCCGGTTCATCCCCCGACGTGACCCGGCCCGTACGGCCGGCGCGCACGCGGCGCCCCGGCCCGTACGGTCAGCCCCGGAGCGCCTCCGGAGGGTCGTCGTCGATCTCGAAGAAGCCCGGCAGCGGGGCCCGGCCGGCCAGCGGCAGCACCCGGATCAGCCTCTTGCGGCGGGCGATCCGCGCGCCGGAGACGGCGTCGTTGTAGAAGCGGCGGGCGTAGACGACCTTGGCCGAGGCCGAGGCCATCTCGTCCAGGACCGGCTGGCCGTCGCCTCTGGCCTTGAGCGTCTCGGTGAAGTCGGGCTGGTCGACGACCGCGCGCAGCGCCCGGGACAGGTCGCTCTCGGCGAACTCGCGCCCGTCGGCATCGGCCGTACGGGCCTCGTGCGCGGCGGTGGCCAGCACCAGGCTGGTGGCCGGGTCCAGCTGCCGGGAGGCCGCCATCTCCAGCGCGACCGCCGCCCTCCGCACGAGGGCGGCGTCCAGCGCGGCCCGGGCCGTCTCGACCCGCACGTGCAGCCGGTCGAGGCGGGTCGCGCGCCAGGAGACGTACACGGCGATCAGGAAGACGACCGCGATCCAGAACAGGACGTCGATGATCCAGTCGGGGAAGGGCATGTGTGACGAACGCCTCTCAGGCTCGGCGGCCGGACTCGACCACGCCGGCGCCGTCCAGGGCGACGGTCTCGTACACCCGCAGGACGTCGCGGGCCACCGACGACCAGTCGTAGGCGCGGACGGCCGCCCGCGCCTCGGCCGACAGCTGCTTGCGCCGGGCGGGATCGTCCAGCAGTTCCCCGGCGGCGGCGGCCAGTGCCTTGTGGTCGCCGGTCGGGAACAGCGCCCCGGCTCGGCCGCCGCGCAGCACCCGGTCGAACGCCTCGATGTCGCTGGCCAGGATCGGCGCGCCCGCCGACATCGCCTCGGCCAGCACGATCCCGAAGCTCTCGCCGCCGAGGTTGGGGGCCACGAACACGTCCACGGAGTGGTAGGCGCGGACCTTGTCCTCCTCGCTGACCTGCCCGAGCATCACCACCCGGTCGCGCAGCTCCGGCGACACCTTGGCGACCACGTCGTCGGCGTCGCCCGGCCCGGCGATCAGCAGCCGCAGCCCGGGCCGCTCGCGGCCGAGGATCTCGAACGCGCGCATCAGCACCTGCAGGCCCTTGCGCGGCTCGTCCATCCGGCCCAGGAAGCCCAGCACGCCGCCGGACCCGTCCTGCGCGGCGTCGCCGTCGCCGCGGCCCGGCCAGCCCGGCAGCGGGTCGGCCATCGCGTACCGCTCGGTGGCCACGCCGTTGGGGATCAGCACCGCGTCGCCGCCCAGATGCTCCACCAGCGTGTTGCGGGCCGCCTCCGACACCGCGATCCGGCCGGTGATCTTCTCCAGCGCGCTCTGCAGGATCGGCGCGGTGACCGACACCAGCCGCGAGCGCTGGTACGAGGCGTGGAACGTCCCGACGATCGGGCCCTCGGCGGCCCAGCAGGCCAGGATGCCCAGCGACGGCGCGGCGGGCTCGTGCACGTGCAGGACGTCGAAGGCGCCCTCGTTGATCCAGCGCCGGACGCGGTTGGCCGACAGGAACCCGAACGAGACCCGGCCCACCGAGCCGTTGTAGGGCACCGGCACGCCGCGTCCCGCCGGGACGACGTAGGGGGGCAGCACCGCGTCGTCGTCGGCGGGCGCGATCACCGACACCTGGTGGCCGAGCTCGATCAGTGCCTCGGCCAGGTCGCGGATGTGCTGCTGGACGCCGCCGGGGACGTCCCAGTCGTAGGGGCAGACGATGCCGATCCTCACGGTCCCGATCCTTCCGGCGCCGGTCTCTCCCGGCGCCCCTCCGCCAGATCCTCGACCCACACCTTCTGGAGCATGTGCCAGTCCTCGGGATGCTCCCGGATGCCCTCTTCGAAAACGTTCGCGAGCCGCTGCGTCATCGCCTGGATCTTCTCCTGTCTGACGCCCCCGTCAGGAACCGGGATCTCGTCGTGGACCCGCGCCGCCCAGTACTCGCCTTCGTACCACAAGGTGACCGGAATGAGCGCGGCTCCCGTCTGGATCGCCAGTGCCGCCGACACCGCGGGCATCCGGGCGGTCGCGCCGAAGAAGTCCACGTCGATGCCGCTCTCGGTGAGGTCCCGGTCGACCACCAGGCACACCGGCCGGCCGGCGCGCAGCCGCTGGGCGAGCCGCCCGTACGCGGACGCCCCCCGGTGCGCCAGCACCTCCATGCCCAGACTCTCGCGGAATTCAACGAACCGGTCGAAAAGGGACTCGGGCTTGAGCCTTTCGGCCACCGTGGTGAACGGGTGGCCCTGGTGGACCAGCCAGGCACCGGCGTGCTCGTAGTTGCCCATGTGCGGCAGGGCCAGCACCACGCCCCGGCCGGAGCCGAGCTCCTCGAAGATCTTCTCGTGCCCGGTGATGCGCATCCGGCCGACGATGCGGTCGCGGTCGTACTCGGGCAGCCGGAAGACCTCCAGCCAGTACCGGAAGTACGACCGCAGCACCTTCTTGCTCAGGACCCGGACCTCGTCGTCGACGGCGTCCTTGCCCAGCACCCGGCACAGGTTGCGCTCCAACTGCCGGACGCCCGGCCCGTACCGGTGCCAGGTGCGGTCGGCCAGCGCGGTGAACGCGGCGCGCGCGGCGCGTTCGGGCATCTTGCGGACCACCGTCCAGCCGAGGGCGTAGGCGGTGTCCATCACCTCGTCCCGGGCCTCCGAGAGTTTGGGCGGCCGGGGCAGCTTGGGCGGCTTGGGCGGCCGGATGCCGGGGGTCACGCGCGGCGCTCCGCCCGGGGCTTGGCCCGGCCGGCCGCCCCGGTGCCGCCCTGCGGCTTGCCGGGCCGGGTCTTGGGCTCGACCTGCGGAGCCGCCTCGGCCGCCGGCTCGGCCATGGCCTGCGCCCGTACGGTCGCGAACCGCTGCCCGACCGTGATCGTGCTCAGCACGGCCAGCGCCCACAGCGCCGCCGCCAGGATGAACGGCACGCCCAGGCCGTCGAAGCCGGCCGCGACCAGGACCACGATGAGCCGCTCGGCGCGCTCGGCGATGCCGACGTCGCAGGTGTAGCCGAGGCCCTCGGCCCGGGCCTTGGCGTACGACACCACGACGCCCGACACCAGGCAGTACAGCGCGACGGCGGCCAGGACGTCCTGGCCGTCCCGGTAGAGCCCGATCATCAGCCCGGAGAAGATCGCCGCGTCCGCGACCCGGTCCATCGTGGAGTCCAGGAACGCGCCCCAGCGGGAGATCTTGCCGGTGACCCGGGCGACCGCGCCGTCCAGCATGTCGAACAGCACGAACGCGGTGATCACCATCGTGCCCCAGAAGAACTCGCCGCGCGGGAAGAAGCCCAGCGCGCCCGCCAGCACGCCGACCGTGCCGATGACGGTGATGGCGTTGGGCGAGACCCCGGTCCGCGCGACGGTCTGGCCGATGGGGGTCAGAACGCGTCCCAGCGCGGGCCGCAGTTTGTTGAGCATCGCGTCCGATCCTGTGGTGTCGAGGTCATGGTCCCGTGCCGAGAGGCTCGCCGCGGGGCCGCGCCGGGCTCGGGGGGCCGCGCAGCGCGGGCCCATCGTAGTGCGAGCGCCCGCCACGAGGGGTCGAGGCGGCGCGGCGCGGTCGTCCGGCGGTAAGAGATGACGGACGTTTGCCGTCCGCCTCTTGTGATCCGTGCCGCCACGGGAAAAGGTGTGGACACGGGTGTGACGTCGGTCACGCACGTCGGAAGGTGGCCAGGCGGCGCACTCGGACGACAGGACCGGGCCCCGGCGGAGGGGCCGGGCCCTCAGCCGCACGCGGCCCCGCGCGGGCCCGTCCGAGGAGGTAGTCAATGGCGGATAGGGGAGGCCATCCGGGAGGCCACGGCAGGGCACCGGAGGCCGGCCGGCCCGACAGGGTGCGCAACGTCGCGCTGGTCGGCCATTCGGGAGCGGGCAAGACCACGCTGGTCGAGGCGCTGCTCGCCGCGACCGGCACGATCCAGCGGCGGGGCCGCGTCGAGGACGGCACCACCGTCAGCGACTTCGACGAGGTCGAGGTGCGCCAGCAGCGCTCGGTCAACCTCACGCTCGCCCCGCTGACGCACGGCGACATCAAGGTCAATCTCATCGACACCCCCGGCTACGCCGACTTCGTGGGCGATCTGCGGGCCGGGCTGCGCGCCGCCGACGCCGCGCTGTTCGTGGTCTCGGCGGTGGACGGCATCGACGGCCTCACCCGGCTGCTGTGGGAGGAGTGCGCGCGCGTCGCGATGCCCAGGGCGGTCGTCATCACCAAGATCGACCAGCAGCGCGGCGACTTCGACGACGTGGTGCTGACCTGCCAGGACGTCTTCGGCGAGGGGGTACTCCCCTGCTACTTCCCGGTCGACTCCGGCGACGGCCTCGAAGGGCTGGTCGGGCTGCTGACCCGGCGCTGCCTGGACTACTCCACCGGCGAGCGGGTCGAGTGCGACCCGGATCCGCGCTACCTGGACCAGATCGCCGACCAGCGCGCCGCGCTGATCGAGGGGATCATCCAGGAGAGCGAGGACGAGGGCCTCATGGAGCGCTACCTCGGCGGTGAGGAGATCCCGGTCAAGTCGCTCATCGAGGACCTGGAGACCGCGGTGGCGCGCGGCAGCTTCTACCCGGTCCTGGCCACCTCCGTACCGCACGGCGACCATCCCGGGCCGGTCATCGGGATGCTGGAGCTGCTGGAGGTCATCACCCAGGCGTTCCCCTCCCCGCCGGAGCACGGCATCCCGCCCGTCACCGGTGTCACCGGCGGCCCGCCCAAGGACATCAGGTGCGATCCCGACGGCCCGCTGGTCGCCGAGGTCGTCAAGACCACCTCCGACCCGTACGTGGGGCGGATCTCGCTGGTCCGGGTGTTCTCGGGCACCCTGCGTCCCGACTCCACGGTGCACGTCTCCGGGCACGGCCTGGAGGACCGCGGGCACGAGGACCACGACGTGGACGAGCGGGTCGGCGCGCTGAGCTCCCCGCTCGGCAAGGCCCAGCGCGTGCTGCCGTCCTGCTCGGCCGGGGACATCTGCGCGGTCGGCAAGCTGGCCCGCGCCGAGACCGGCGACACCCTCTCCGATCCGGACGCCCCGCTGCTGATGGCGCCCTGGACGATGCCCGACCCGCTGCTCCCGGTGGCGATCCGGGCCCGTTCCAAGGCCGACGAGGACAAGCTCGGCCAGGCGCTCGGCCGGCTGGTCGCCGAGGACCCCACGCTGCGGCTGGAGAACAACGCCGAGACCCGCCAGCTGGTGCTGTGGTGCATGGGCGAGGCGCACGCCGACGTGCTGATCGAGCGGCTGCGCACCCGGTACGGGGTGGAGGTCGAGCGGGTCGAGCTGCGCGTCCCGCTGCGCGAGACGTTCGGCGGCGCCGCCAAGGGCCTCGGCCGGCACGTCAAGCAGAGCGGCGGCCACGGCCAGTACGGCATCTGCCACATCGACGTCGAGCCGCTGGCCTCCGGCGAGGGCTTCGAGTTCGTCGACAAGATCGTCGGCGGGGTGGTACCGCGCCAGTTCATCCCGTCGGTGGAGAAGGGCGTCCGGCAGCAGATGGCGCGCGGGGTGTCGGCCGGATACCCGCTGGTCGACATCAAGGTCACGCTGCACGACGGCAAGGCGCACTCGGTCGACTCCTCCGACATGGCCTTCCAGGCGGCCGGCGCCCAGGGCCTCAAGGACGCCGCGGCCAAGGTGCCGATCCTGCTGCTGGAACCGGTCGACGTGGTCTCGGTGCTGATCGCCGACGACTACGTGGGCGCGGTCATGTCCGACCTCACCTCGCGCCGCGGCCGGGTGCTCGGCACCGAGGCGGTCCCGGGCGGGCGCACCCTGATCAAGGCGGAGGTCCCGCAGCTGGAGATCACCCGGTACGCGATCGACCTGCGCTCGCTGTCGCAGGGCACCGGCACGTTCGACCGCGACTTCCTGCGGTACGAGCCGCTGCCCTCGCACCTGACCGACAAGGTCGCGGCGGACTCCCGGGACGGCTGACGGCCACGGCCGGCCCCGCGGTCACGGATGACCGCGGGGCCCGGCCGCCGGGCGGGGCCGTCAGGCGGACGGCCAGGCGTCGGCGAGGATCTTGCGGGTGTCGCGCAGCAGCTGCGGGAGAACCTTGGTGTGGCCGACGACCGGCATGAAGTTGGTGTCGCCGCCCCAGCGCGGCACCACGTGCTGGTGCAGGTGCGCGGCGATCCCGGCGCCGGCGACCTGGCCGAGGTTCATGCCGACGTTGAAGCCCTGCGCGCCGCTCGCCCGGCGCAGCGCGGTCAGGGCGTGCCGGGTCAGCTCGGCCAGCTCGCCGTACTCGGCCGCGTCCAGCCCGGTGTAGTCGGCCACGTGCCGGTACGGGACGACCATGAGGTGCCCGGAGTTGTACGGGTACAGGTTGAGCACCGCGTAGACGCGCTCGCCGCGGGCCACGATGAGGCCGTCGTCGTCGGTCATCGCGGGGATCTCGCAGAACGGGCAGCCGTCCTCGGCGCCGGCGCCGGTGGGCTTGCCCTCGCCCTTGATGTAGGCCATCCGGTGCGGTGTCCACAGCCGCTGGAAGTTGTCGGCTGTGCCCGCGCCGCCCCGCTCCTCCTCGTAGCGAGGCTCCTTCGAGCGGGGCTCCCCGGGACGGGGCCCGCTCGCGGTCTGCGCGCCCGGGACGGGCGCGCCCTCGCGCGCCTCCGGCGACGCGGGCTTCTCCGGCTCTAGGCTCAAGGCGGCGCTCTCCTCTTGTTCGCGGCCTGATCAGCGTTCGCGGCCTGACCAGCAGCATAGAGAGAGAAGCCGGAGGGCCTGAAGCCGGGATGCCCCGGCCCGCGCCCGCACCGAGTGAGAAACCCGGATTTCACCGGACTTCACCCGACATGGCGGACGCCCGGGGGGCCGCTCCGACACCATGGAGGGCACATCCACCGTGGGGAGCCGATCGATGACCGACCTCGACAAGGGATTCCCGGGCAACGGCGCGGAGGCCCCGCGGCCCGAGGGCAGGTCCATGCCGTTCTTCCCGTCACCGCCGTCGTCGGGCCCGCCGTCCACCGGCGGCGTCCCGCTGGCCGCACCGCCGCATCCGGCGGCACGGCCGGCGCCGCCCGCCGCGCCGGCCGTGCCCGCCCCGGCCCTCCCGGCCGACCCGATCCGGGCCGACACCGTTCCGGCCGAGACCGTTCCGGCCGACACCGTTCCGGCCGGTACGGTGCCCGCCGGCCCCATCCCTGCCGACCCCGTCCAGACCCACACCACCCACACCATCCCGGCCGCCACCCCGGCCGCGGTCGTGAAGGGACGCATCACCATCGAGGACCAGGTGATCGAGAAGATCGCGGTGCTGGCGGCGCTGGAGGTGGCGGGGGTGGCGGGGTCCGCCGCCTGCACCGCCCGCAGCGAGCCCGCGGAAACGGCCGGCACCCGTGCCCCCGTACCCGTCCCGGGGCTCGACGCGCCCAAGCCGGGCGTGCGGGTCCACCTGCACGACAACGAGGTGACGCTGGACCTCAGCGTCGCGGTCGAGTACGGCTGCGTGATCATGGACGTGGCCAAGCAGGTCAAGACCAATGTGGCGCGGGTGGTCAGCCGGATGCTCGGGATGCGGGTGATCGCGGTCAACGTCGCCGTCGACGACGTCCGCGCGCCGTCTCCGGCCGGATGACGGGCCGATGACGGGCGGCGGGCTCGCCTGCGGAAAGCCGCGGCTACTGAAAGAAACGCCGATTCTTTTCCGCTGAGCCGTTTCCTGTTCCGCCCGTGCCGGGATAGTCCTAGAGGAACGCGGCCCGGCCCCCCGGCTCAGGAGGTCGTCATGGCGCAGACCGCTGGCGATGGTGACAGCTGCGGCATGGACGGATCCGGATGCGGCCGGCGCGGGCGCCCGGCCACGCTTGCGGACCCCCAACTGCAGGAGCTGTGGGCGTACCGGGCCGCGTTGCGCCACTCCTCGCTGTCACCTGGAAGCCGCCAGGTCTACCTCTCCCGGCTCCGCGGCTACCTGGCATGGCTGGCCGCCAACGCGCCGGCCGGCCCGCCCGGCGGCGGCACGGCGCTCACCGACCCCGCCCTCCGCGACCACGCGGTCGCCGGCTTCTGCGCACACCTGCGCGAGATGCACGGCTGCAAGCCGGGCACGATCAACAACTACCTGGCGGCGATCGACCACTTCTACACCTTCCACCGCGATCTGGGGCCGGCCCGGGCCGTACGGGAACGACTGCCCGACCGGTCGCCGGCCGTCCTGGACGCCCGGTCGCGCGGGCGGTTCCACGAGGCGGCCCGGCGGCTGCACTCCGACCGGGACGCGGCGATCTGCCTCCTGCTGGTGCACTCGGGGATGAGCGTCACCGAGCTCGCCGCGCTCGACCTGGACGACATCGTCCGCGGCTCGCGGCGCTGGCACCTGGTCCTGCGCGACGGCCCGGGGCAGGTCCGGCGCCTGGTCACCCTCCCGTACGGCGAGGTCCACGACACGCTGCGGCGCTGGCTGCGGACCCGGCCCGCGCTGCTCAGCGCCGACCCCGCCGAGCCGGCCCTGTTCGTCGGCCGGCGCGGCCGCCGGCTGGCCGAGCGCACGCTGCGCAGCATCGTCACGACCACGGCCGCCGACGCCGGCCTGCCGATCACCCCGAGGCAGCTGCACGTTCCGGCGTCCTCCCTCCCGCCCGGCCCGCCCGGACCGGCCGGGCCGCCGGAGGCCACCGCGCCCGGCCGCCGCGCCGATCCGCCGCCGCCCGCCGCGGGCGGCGATCCGCGGGCGACCCGCCAGGCCGTCGAGCGCCAGCGGTCGCTGGCCTCAGAGGCGACCTCCCGGCTCGTGCGCAACCTGCTGCGCAGCGCCGATCTGCAGGAGCAGGCGGCCGACACCTTCACCCGCCTCGCCGAGGTCCGTCCCGGCAACGCGATGCACTACCGCGACAAGGCCGACGTGCTGCGCAGGGCAGCGGGCGAGTCCCGGCGCCTCGCCACCCGCTATGCCGACCGCCTGACACCCGCCCGGCGACCGGACGCATCAGCTCAGGCGGTGACTCCCCCCTCACCGCTTGAAGCGCCGGCGGGACGACTGGGAGTGTGCGGGTCCGCCCCCGGTTCCACGCTCCGAGAGTCCCCCGGACCGCTGGACGGCCTGGGAAGGCTCTAAGGGCGTCCCGCCGGCATCCCCGCCACGGTGCCGCCGCCCGCCGATCCGGCATGGTCGACGATCAGGATCACGCCATGGCCGGCGCCGTCGTCGCTGAGCGGCAGGGTCTCGATCCGCAGCCGCACCGGACGGCCGCGCCGGTTGATCGCGTCCAGCGTCATGCCGCCGCGCCCGGTGCGGCCCGACTCCAGCGACCGTCGCACCAGCGGGGCGACCTCCTGTACCGGCAGGCCGATGTCCAGTCCCAGCAGGTGCTGGCCGCGGGCCTCATCGGCGCGCACTCCCCACAGCTCCTCGGCCCCCTGGGTCCAGACCGTCACCCGCAGATCGCCGTCGACCACGATCACCGCCATGCCGAGGCTGCGCAGCACCGAGCCCAGGAAGGCATTGGCCGCGTCCACCTCGCCGGTGCGCATCCGCAGCGCATCGTTGATCTCCTGGAGCTCGTCGTTGGTGGACTGCAGCTCCTCGTTGGTGGTCTCCAGTTCCTCGTTGGTCGACTGGAGCTCCTCGTTCGTCGTCTCCAGTTCCTCGTTGGTGGACTGCAGCTCCTCGTTGGTGGTCTCCAGTTCCTCGTTCAACGACTGCAGCTCCTGGTACGCGCGTTCGAGCTCCTCGTTCGCGTGCTCGAGTTCCTCGTGCAGCCGGCTGTAGCGGCTGACGTCGGTGAAGCTGATCCCCACGCCGAGCAGGCCCTGCCCGTTGTCGAACAGCGGCCCGACCACGACGTCCAGGACGCACCTGTCGGCGGACGGGGAGCGCTGCCACTCGACGTGCTTGAGCTCGACCGGCCGCAGCTCCTGCTTGACCCGCTCGATGATCGACCGCAGCTCCACCGGGCGGAAGGAGACCTCCAGGTCCTGGAACGGCCGGCCGACGTCCTTGGGGTGCAGGTGGAACAGGGCCTCCGCCTGGGTGTTGGCCACGACCAGATCGCCCGCGGTGTCCAGCGCCAGCTGGGCGACCGGGCCCGCCGCCAGCACAGCGGCCCGGATCCTGGCCGTCCGCACGGCGTGCTCGCCGACGGCGTCGCCCACCGCGATCCGGGGAGCCCTGGGCCGTCCGGGCAGCTTGTGGAACAGCCGCTTGCGCAGGTCGACCGGCTCGAACCAGTCGCCGTGGCTGAGCAGCATCTCGGCCTTGCCCAGGAAGATGTAGCCCGAGTCGTTCAGCGCGAAGTGCATCCGGCGCAGGATGCCGGCCTGGGTCTCGGCGTTGAAGTACATCAGGGTGTTGCGGACCACCAGCAGGTCCACCCGCGAGATCGGGGCGTCCCTGGTCAGGTCGTTGCGGCCGAAGATGACCTGGCGGCGCAGATCGCGCCGGAAGACGTAGTTGGACTGCACCCGTTCGAAGTACTTGGCGCGCAGCTCGGCCGGGACGTCGCGCATCCGGCGTTCCGGGTACGCGCCGGTACGGGCGGTCTGCAGCGCGGACTCGTCCAGATCGGTGGCGTAGATCTTGACCCGTTCCCGGAAGGCGTCCGCCCCGAGCGCCTCGGCCAGCACCATCGCCAGCGTGTAGGCCTCCTCGCCGGTCGAGCAGCCCGCACTCCACACCCGGATCGGGCGCGCCTGACCGCCCGATGCCGCGCCGCCCGAGGCTGTACCGGCCGCTTCCGTGCCGCCCGATGCCGTGCCGCCCGTCTCGGTGGCCGGTGCCGTGCCGGCCAGTTCCGGTACGACCCGTTCGGCCAGCGCCTTCCACGCCGGGGCGTCCCGGAAGAACCCGGTGACGTTGATGAGCAGGTTGTCGAAGAGGGCCGCGTACTCCTCGGGCTGCACCTCCAGGAAGTCGCGGTACTCGCCGAACGTCGCCAGGCCCACCGCGATCATGCGGCGGCCGATCCGCCGCGTCAGGGTCGATCGCTTGTACCCGCTGAAGTCGAAGCCGCGGTTCTCCTTCAGCATGGCCAGGAGTTCCTCGAGCTCGCGGGGATCCTCGCCGTCACCCGAGATAGCCGCCACGGCACGAGCCTAGTCCCGGCCCGCCCGTTCCCGGCCGCATCGGCGCAGGGCGGGATCAGCCCGGTTCGGAACCGGCGTCGGCGGGTTCGCGCGCGCCCTCGTCGCCCACCTCGGCGATCAGCCGCCGGATCGTCGCCAGCGCCCGCTCGGACTCCGCGCCGGCCTCGGCGAACCTCATCGCGGAGATGTGGTGGCCGCGCCCGGCCGCCTCCTCCGCCAGCCGCCGGTTGAGCCGCTCGCGCTCCATCAACTGCCGCGCGGCCTGCTCCAGTGCCCACTCCACCTGGTGCGCCTGGCCGCCGAGCATCGTACGGCCGGTCCAGGCGTGTCCGATGACGCACTCGTAGCGGGCGGGCTCGTGTCGACCCCGCCGGCCTCGGTAGATGGGGCCGCCGCACTCGGGGCAGGACAGCCCTTCGGGGTCGGTGCGTCCCGGCAGGAAGATCCCCCTGTCCTCGGGCATGAGCCAGGAGACGCGGCGTTCCAGCTCGGGATCGGGCGGCGGCCCTGCGAACTCTTCGCCGGCGGGCTCGCGGGCCTCGCGGGCCACCCGTTCCGCCAGTCCGGCCAGGGTGAGCACGGCCGCGTCCGGGACGGCCTGCAGCGCGGCCTGGGGCATCCCGGCGAAGTCCGCCTCGCCGGGATCCTGCACCAGGACGACACCGCCGTGCCGCCGTACGGCCGCGGCACCCGCCGCGCCGTCGTCGAGCGCGCCGGTGAGGACCACGGCCGTGACCCGGCGCCCGGCCGCCAGCGCCGCGCTGAACAGCAGCGAGTCCGCCGCGGGCCGGTGCCCGTTCTGCCGGGGGCCGGTGGACAGCCGCGCCCTGTCGCCGGCCAGGAGCAGATGGCGGTTGGGCGGGGCCACCAGAACCCGTCCCCGGGCGAGGCCCTGGCCGTCCTCGGCGTACGCGACGGGCAGCGGCGAGGCGCGCTGCAGGACCCGCGGCAGCGCGCCGCCGCCGTACGGCGCGACGTGCAGCACGACCAGGACCGTCGCGGGCAGCCCGGGGGGCAGCCGTCCCAGCAACTCGCGGAGCGCGCCGATCCCGCCGGCGGAGGCCACGACGGCGACCACGTCGCGGCCGTCGGTGGAAGTCACGTCCGGTGTCCCTCCCGCGCCCGCTCGGCCTGCTCGTGGTCGGCCCTGGCCCCCTCCCGGTGGCGTTCGGCGTGCCGCCGGCAGTACTCGGCGTCGCCCAGGCCGCTGGCGGCGAGGTACTCGAAGAGGCCGGCCACCCGCTCGTGCGCCGCCGCGGCGGACAGATGGGCGCGAATGCTGTCCTCGTGCGCCTGGACGGCGCGCAGCCGGGCCTCGGCCGCCCGTTCGGCCGCCAGCAGCGCGGCCCCGGAACCGGGGTCACGCGGCGGGCCGCCGGCGAGATCGAGACGCCGGCGGCGCAGTTCCTCCAGCCGTCCGGCCACCTCGGCGGCGCGCCGCGCCGTCCGACGTGCCACTTCGTGGGTATCGGTCACCCTCTCGTTATCCCTCAGAACCCGGCGGGAAACCATCCGGGTCAGGGAACGGGTCAGGCGCCGATCCGGGCATAGCAGGTCTGCATCGACGCCCCGACCGAGACCGTCGTGACCTTCACCCGCTCGACCAGTTCGGCCGGAACGCCCGGGAACGTGAGGGTGTGCGGGCGCCCGGCCTTGGCGCTGCCCTGCTTGGACAGCGGGGCCCGCCCGTTCAGCGACACCTCGGCCCGGACGAAGCCGCTGGCCGAGACCTGGATGACGACCTGCAGGGTGGTGCCTTCCGCGCGGTAGAACGCGGTGCCGTTCGGGCACCAGGTGACCGTGCCGCCGCCGCCCTGGCCGGGCATCGGCGGGCCGCCGCCCTGCCCACCGCCCTGCCCCTGGGCCGGGGCGCTGGGGCTCTGCCGGGGATCGGGGCCGGCGGAGCCCGGGGCACCGGACGCGGCGGGATCGCCGGGCCCGGCGACGGCGGGGCCGCCGGTCTGCGGGCCGGTGGTCGTCCGCCCGCCGGCCGTGGCCGCCCCGTTCCCCTGCCGGTCGAGGACCGGGTAGAGCAGCACCGCCACGGCCGCCGCCACCAGCAGCACCGCGCCGCCGTACCCGGCGATCCGGCCCCAGGGCGAACCCTGCCGCCCGGTCCGGCTCCTCGTCTTCATCTCCCTGCCGATCTTCCTGCCGATCTTTCCGCCGCTCTACCGCTCTCCCGGCCGGTCTCCCTGAGGACCGCTCCCCGCTCGCCGAACGGTGACCGCCGACGTTACCAAGGCCGGCATTACCGGACGGTAACGACGAGCGAACCGGCTCAGACCTGGATCCGGGACTCGACCGCCCGCACGACCTCGTCCACCGCGTCGGCGATCGGGACGCCGTTGCGCTGCTCCCCGTCGCGGTACCGGAACGACACCGCGTCCTTGGCGACGTCCTCGTCCCCGGCCAGCAGCATGTACGGGACCTTCTGCTTCTGCGCGTTGCGGATCTTCTTCTGCATCCGGTCGGCGGAGGAGTCGATCTCCACCCGGATCCCCTTGGCACGCAGCTCGGCCGCGACCCGCTCCAGGTGCGCGACGTGCGCGTCGCCGATCGGGATGCCGACCACCTGCACCGGCGCCAGCCACGGCGGCATCGCGCCGGCGTAGTGCTCCAGCAGCACGCCGAAGAACCGCTCGATCGACCCGAACAGCGCCCGGTGGATCATGACGGGCTGCTGCCGTGAGCCGTCGGCGGCCTGGTACTCCAGGTCGAACCGCTTGGGCTGGTTGAAGTCGACCTGGATGGTCGACAGCTGCCAGGTGCGGCCGATCGCGTCCTTGGCCTGGACCGAGATCTTCGGGCCGTAGAACGCCGCGCCGCCCGGGTCGGCCACCAGGTCGAGCCCCGAGTCGTCGGCGGCCTCCCTGAGGGCCGCGGTCGCCTCGTCCCAGTCCTCCTGGACGCCGATGAACTTGTCGGAGTCGTCGCGGGTGGACAGCTCCAGGTAGAACTCGTTCAGCCCGTAGTCGCGCAGCAGCCCGAGCACGAAGCCGAGCAGGTTCTTGATCTCGCCGACCATCTGCTCGCGGGTGCAGTAGATGTGCGCGTCGTCCTGGGTCATGCCGCGCACCCGGGTCAGCCCGTGCACCACGCCCGACTTCTCGAACCGGTAGACGGTGCCGAACTCGAACAGCCGCAGCGGCAGCTCCCGGTACGACCGCCCGCGCGCCCTGAAGATCAGGTTGTGCATCGGGCAGTTCATCGGCTTGAGGTAGTAGTCGCCCCCGTCCACCTCCATGGGCGGGAACATGTCGTCCTTGTACCAGCCGAGGTGCCCGGAGACCTCGTACAGGGTGCCCTTGGTGATGTGCGGGGTGTTGACGAACTCGTAGCCCGCCTCCTCGTGCCGCCGGCGCGAGTACTCCTCCATCACGTTGCGGACGACGCCGCCCTTGGGGTGGAAGACCGCCAGGCCGCTGCCGATCTCCTTGGGGAAGGAGAACAGGTCCAGCTCGGCGCCGAGCCTGCGGTGGTCGCGCTTCTCGGCCTCCTCCAGGAGCTTCAGGTACTCGTCCTGCCGGTCGCGGGACTCCCATGCGGTGCCGTAGATTCGCTGGAGCTGCGGGTTCTTCTCGCTGCCGCGCCAGTAGGCGCCGCCCGCGCGCATCAGCTTGAACGCCGGGATGATCCGGGTGGTGGGCAGGTGCGGCCCCCGGCACAGGTCCTTCCAGCGCAGGTCACCGGACTTGGCGTCCAGGTTGTCGTAGATGGTCAGCTCGCCGCCGCCCACCTCGACATCGGCGCCGTCCGCCGCGTCGGCCACATCGCCGGCGCCGCCCTTGAGGCCGATCAGCTCCAGCTTGTACGGCTCGCCGGCCAGCTCCGCGCGGGCCTCGCCGTCGGAGACGGCCCGGCGGGAGAACCGCTGCCCCTGCTTGACGATCTCGCGCATCCGCTTCTCGATGCGCTTGAGGTCCTCGGGGGTGAACGGGGTCTCGACGTCGAAGTCGTAGTAGAAGCCGTTCTCCACCGGCGGGCCGATCCCCAGCTTGGCCTCGGGGAACAGCTCCTGGACGGCCTGCGCCATCACATGCGCGGCCGAGTGGCGCATGATGGCGCGCCCGTCGTCGGAGCCGAGCTCGACCGGCTCCACGACCTCGCCGTCACGGAGCTCGTAGGCCAGGTCGCGCAGCTCGCCGCCGACCCGGGCGGCGATCACGGTCGCGCCGCCGGCGGGCCCCTTCTGGGGGGAGGCCTCCCCGGCCCCCTCCAGCACCTGCCCGGCGGTCGAGCCGGCGGCCACCACCCGCTCGCTTCCGTCGAGGGTGATGCGCAGCTCAGACACGGTGGACACGGGTACTCCTCGCGATGATGAAGTGGATGGCACGGGGGCGGCGCCCGGGACGTTCTCTCCGTCCGCGGCCGCTCCCGCTGCGATCCCTGATGCTATCGACTCCGGCCGGTCACCGGACGCGTCGTGTTCCATGATCGTTCTCCTGCTCCTGTGCTGTCTGGGGAGCGCCCGGAACGACCCGCGAAAGCGAAGAGGCCCCGGGATCGCTCCCGGGGCCTCGCCGCTCGCTATGTCAGGACGTGCGGCCGTCGCGCCGGGGGCTTCCCGGCGTCGTCGTCTCGTACGCATGAGATGCGTGAACGTACGCGTGGACGGCTGCCATGTGAACCATCCTAACCGACGCCTCGGCGCCGGACGGGGGATTTCAACTGGTCCATGTCCTCCAGCTCGCGCCCCTTGGTCTCCGGTACGGCGCGCAGCACGAAGAAGAAGGCCAGCACGGCGAAGGTCGTGTAGACCCCGTACGCCAGCCACAGCGAGATGCCGGACAGGCCGGGGAACGTGGTGGTGATCAGCCAGTTGGCCAGCCACTGCGCGGCGGCGGCCACGGCCAGCGCCGACGCGCGGATCACGTTGCTGAACATCTCGCCGAGCATCACCCAGACCACCGGGCCCCAGGTGGCCGCGAACGCGAACACGTAGAGGTTGGCGGCGACCAGGGCGACCGGTCCCGCCACGTCGCCGAGCGCGGGCTCGCCGTCCACCACCCGAGAGGTGGTGAAGCAGAGCGTCAGGATCCCGAGCGTGACCGTCATCCCGGCCGCCCCGGCCAGCAGCAGCGGGCGCCGGCCGATCTTGTCCACCAGCGCGATGGCCAGCAGCGTGGCGACCACGTTGACCAGCGAGTTGATCACCGAGGTCAGCATCGCGTCCTGCTCGCTGAAGCCGACCGCCCGCCACAGCGAGGTCGAGTAGTAGAAGATCACGTTGATCCCGACGAACTGCTGGAAGACCGACAGCAGGATGCCCACCCACACGATCGGCAGCAGCCCGAACCGGTCGCCGCGCAGGTCGCGCAGGTGCACCGGCCGGTCGCGGGCCAGCGAGCGGACGATCTCACTGATCTTGGTGTCCACATCGCCCCGGCCCATCACCCTGGCCAGCACCTCGCGGGCGCGCGACAGCTCGCGCTTCTTGACCAGGTAGCGCGGCGACTCGGGAATGGTGGCGGCGATCACCCCGTAGAACACCGCCGGTACGACCGCGCTGGCGAACATCCAGCGCCAGGCGGTGCCGCCCCAGGGGAACTCGCCGGACGCTCCCCCGTCGGACACCCGGGCGATGACGTAGTCGGCCACCAGAGCCGCGAAGATCCCCAGCACGATCGCCATCTGCTGCAGCGAGCCGAGCCGGCCGCGCAGCTCGGCGGGGGCGATCTCGGCGATGTAGGCGGGGGCGATCACCGAGGCGGCCCCGATCGCCAGCCCGCCGGCCACCCGCCAGAGGGTGAGGTCCCAGGCGTTGAACGCCAGCGCGGCGCCCACCGAGCTGATCACGAACACGACGGAGACGATCTGCATCATCCGGACCCGGCCGTACCGGTCGGCCATCGGGCCCGCGAACCAGGCGCCCGCCGCACAGCCGAGCAGCGCCGACGACACCACCAGACCGACCGCCACGGAGCCGAGGCCGAACTCCGACTCGATCGCGCCGACCGCCCCGTTGATCACCGAGGAGTCGTAGCCGAACAGGAAGCCGCCCAGGGCCGCCGCGCCGGCCAGCAGCACGGCGGTCGCCGCCGGGTGCGGCCCGTGCTCCGGCGGTGGTCCGCCCGGCGGCCTCGTCTCTGCGGGCACCCCATCATCAGCCATGGGGCAGCTCTTCCCGGAGACAAAGACGTTATGCGGCCGCCTCAGTCGCGCACGGCGACGCCGATCAGGTGGGGCGAGGCGGGGTTCAGCCGGGAGTCGGGAAAGGCGAACCGCCGTTCGCTCCGTACGGTGAAGCCCGAGCGCGCGATCCACTCGCCGGTGGGGCGGGACACATGGCAGCCTGCCGCCAGGTAGGGCCAGAACACGTCGGTGTACTTCTGGAACCGGACCGCCCCGGGCGTCACGGCGCGGACGTGCTCGTAGTAGCGCAGCTCGCCACCCGGCCGCAGGACCCGGCGCAGCTCGGACAGGGCCCGTACCGGGTCGCCCACCGAGCACAGCACCAGCGAGGCCACGGCCACATCGAACGAGGCGTCGTCGAGATCGAGGTCCTCGGCGACACCCGCCCGTACCGCCACCGGGACCGCGGTCGCGGCGGCCGCCGCGACCGCGCGGGCGCGCAGCCCGGGCTCCGGCTCGATCGCGACCACCTCCGTCACCTCGGCCGGGTAGTGCGCGAAGTTGGCGCCGTGGCCCGCGCCGAGTTCCAGCACCCGGCCGCGGGCGCCGGCCAGCAGCTCGTCGCGGTGGGCGGCGCCCCCGGCCCGCGCGGCGGCGGCGTCCAGCCGGGGATAGATCCGGGCGAAGATGGGATGAACGTGATCAGCGGTCATCCTCGCAGTGTCGCACTCCCTCCCGCTGGGGCCTGCTACCCAGGGGCCGGTCGCCATCTGGCTCCCCCGGGGTACGCCAACTCGCCGGTCCGCGCCATAGGCTCCGAAGTGCGATGAGCGAACCTTCCCGTCCCCAGTGGCATGACCGGCCGTACCGGCCGGACCCCGAGCGGCACGACCACGCGCGGCTCCTGCAGGGCATCCGCGCGGCGCTGCTGCCCGGCCCGCACGACCCGCACACCACGATGCTGCCCTCGCGGATGTGGCTGCGGACGCCGATCCTGCTGCTCCTGCTGGCCATGACCATCGGGTTCACCGCAGGCTCCATCGCCATCCCGATCGAGGTCGACCACCGCTCGCCCGGCATCAGCGCACTGCTCGGAGTCCTGCAGGCCGCGCCACTGCTGCTGGCCGTGACCCGCCCGCTGGCCGCCTGGCGGCTGTCGGCCGCCGGGTTCTTCATCGGAGTGCTGATGGTCCGCGGGGTGGGCTTCTGGCCGTGGCCGGTCACCGCGTTCCTGGCCCATCTGGCGATCCTGTTCTTCGTCTCCCTCGCCTGCGACCGGGAGACCCTGGTAGGTGTGGGCGCGGTCAGCATCGGCGGCCTGCTCGGTCCCGCCGTGCTGTTCGGCATGCCGGGCTGGTTCGCCGCGATCCTGGCCGGAGTCGTCCTGGTGGTGCTGGCGTTCGGCGACGCGGTCGGCGGCCGCCGTACCGCCGAGGCGATCGTGCGGGAGCAGGAGCAGCTGCGCCGCCAGGACCTGGCAAGGCAGGCGGTCCTGGAGGAGCGCGCCCGGATCGCCCGCGAGCTGCACGACGTCGTCGCCCACCACATGTCGGTGATCGCGATGCAGGCCGAGGCCGCCCCGTACAAGATCCCGGATCTGCCCGACGCCGCCCGGCAGACCTTCGGCGTGGTCCGCGACGCCGCCCGCGAGGCGCTGACCGAGACCCGCCGGGTGGTGGGGCTGCTGCGCTCCGACGACGAGACCGTCGAGCGGGCGCCCCAGCCGGGACTGGAGCGGCTGGACGACCTGGTCGCCGCCGCCCGCCGCTCCGGCCTCGCCGTGGGCGTCACCGTGGTCGGGGTCCCCCGGCCGCTGGCCGTCGGGGTCGACCTGTCGGCGTTCCGGATCGTCCAGGAGTCGCTGAGCAACGCCGCCCGCTACGCGCCCGGCTCACGGGTCCAGATCGAGGTCCGGTACGGGCAGTCCTCGCTGCGGGTCACCGTCGTCGACGACGGCCCGCGCAGTACCCCCGAGGAGTCGCAGGGCGGCGGGCACGGGCTGGTCGGCATGCACGAGCGGGTGGCGATGCTGGACGGCACCCTCACCGCGGGCGGCCGGCCGGAGGGCGGCTGGTCGGTCGTGGCGGACGTCCCGTACGGCGGCGAGACCGAGTAGCCCGAGCAGGCGGCCCGAGCAGGCGGGACCCGACCAGGGGAACACCCCCGCTACTGTTCATCCCGTGACGATTCGGGTGCTGATCGCCGACGACCAGGTGATGATCCGCGACGGGCTGGCCGCGCTGCTGTCCTCCGATCCGCGGATCGAGGTGATCGGCCAGGCCGGCAACGGCCTGGAGGCGGTGGAGATGGCCAGGGAACTGGATCCCGACGTCATCGTGATGGACATCAGGATGCCGGAGATGGACGGCCTGGCCGCGACCGCCGAGCTGGTCGGCGCCCCGCCCGCCGACGGCGTCGACCCGGCCGGGGTCCGGCCCAAGGTGCTGGTGCTGACGACCTTCGACCTCGACGAGTACGTCTACGAGGCGCTCGGCGCGGGGGCCAGCGGCTTCCTGCTCAAGGACGCCTCGGCCGCCGACCTGGTCAACGGGGTACGGGTGGTCGCCGCCGGCGACGCCCTGCTGGCCCCGTCGATCACCCGCCGGCTGATCGGCGACTTCGCCCGCCGCCGCCACCACCAGCGGCCCAGCCCCGGCGCGACCTCCTCGCTGACCCCGCGCGAGCTGGACGTGCTGCGCCTCATCGCGCGGGGCCTGTCGAACGCCGAGATCGCCGCCGAGCTCGTGCTGGCCGAGCAGACGGTCAAGACCCATGTCGGGCACGTGCTGACCAAGCTCGCCCTCCGCGACCGCACCCAGGCCGTGGTCTACGCGTACGAGAACGGACTCGTAGGCGGCGCTCCGGTCGGTGCCGGTCGAGCGGCGGGCGCGCAGGTCCTCGTGGGCCTGGCGGGCCTCGGCCAGGCCGTACTCGCCGCCGGAGACGACGCGGAGCCGGCCGTCGCCGGCCAGCGCGAACAGCTCGCCCAGCGCGGTGCCCATCACGTCGCCGGGCAACTGGAACACGTGCGCCAGCCACATTCCGGCGATGGTGGTCGAGTGGGCCATGAGGTTGCCCGGCTGTACGGGCGAGGGCGCCTGCCGGGAGGCCATCCCGTAGAAGCCCAGCCGGCCGAACGGCGCGAGCGCCTTGAGGCTCTGGTCGGTGACGGTACCGCCGGTCATCTCCAGCACCACGTCCACGCGCCGGCCCTCGTTGGCCTCGATCAGCGCGGCCTTCATGTCGGGCTCGTTGGCGTCCACGGCGACATCGGCGCCCAGCTCCAGGGCCAGTTCGCGCTTCTCCTTGGACGAGGCGGTCGCGATGACGCGGCCCGCGCCCCACTGCTTGGCCAGCTGGACGGCCAGCGTGCCGACACCGCCGGCGGCGGCGTGCACGACGACCGACTCCCCCGGCGCCATGTGGACGCTGCGGCGCAGCAGCAGCCAGGCCGAGGCGCCCTGGACGATCATGCCGAGGGCGGTGACGTCGTCGACGCCGTCCGGGACGTCCCAGGCCATCGCCTCGGGGGCCAGGGCCTTCTCGGCGTAGCCGCCGGTGCCCAGCAGCGCGACCACCCGGCGGCCGTCGGGCGTACGGCCGACCGCCTCACCGCCGGGGACCAGCGGGAGCGTGGACTTGGACAGGTAGCTGTCCTCGGCCTGGTGGGTGTCGGCGTAGTTGATCCCGGCCCGGGACACGTCGATGAGCAGCTGCCCGGCCCCGGCGACCGGGTCGGGCAGCTCGGTGACGGTCAGCACCTCGGGACCGCCGAACTCGGTGATCTGGATCGCGCGCATGCTCTCTCCTCCTTGCTTCGACACCTGTCTTCGGCACCTGTCTTCGGCACCTGCTTCGAGACCGTGCTTCGGGACGGGCCTTGCCCGCGCCCGCGGGCTTCGAGGGTCAGCGGGGTCCGGGGACGCCGCGGAAGCCGAACGGGCCGGGCTCGCGGCCCGGGACGACGAACCAGGCCTCGCCCGCGTCGTCGCCGTCCAGGATGGCCGTGACGGCCTCGACCACGCGGTCCACCTCCAGGATCGGGAAGCCCTGCTCCTCCAGCGTCCCCTTCATCCCGCCCAGGATGTCGGTGTCGGCGAACGAGGGGCACAGGGCGTTGACCCTGATCCCTTCGGCCGCGTGGGTCGGGCCGAGGGCCCGGACGAGCGCGACCACGGCGGCCTTGTTGGCGCCGTAGATCGGGTCGAACGGGGTGGCGGTCAGGCCCGCCATGCTCGCGGTGGCGATGATGTCGCCGCCGCCGCGGGCGCGCAGGGCCGGCAGGGCGGCGTGCACCCCGTACACGACGCCGTCGAGGTTGATCGCCATCGCGCGCCGGTAGACCTCGGGGTCGAAGTCGCCGTCCAGGCCGCAGCCGCTGGAGATGCCCGCGTTCAGGAAGGCCACGTCCAGCCCGCCGAACGCGTCCACCGCCGCGGCGACGGCGGCCGTGCTGTCGCCGGGCTCGCGCACGTCGCAGCGGACGAACCGGCCGCCCAACTCCTCCGCGAGGGCGCCGCCGCGTTCCGTGTCGATGTCGGCGAGCACCACCTTGGCGCCCTGCCCGGCGAGCCGGCGTGCCACGGCCGCCCCGATGCCGTTGGACCCGCCGGTGATCAGTGCGGTCTTGCCCCGACCGTCCCACCCCGCGCCGTCGAAAGCCACCATGTGTGCGCCCTCCAAAGTAACTGACTCGTCAGTTACTATAACGGAATGGACTTCGGTTTGAGCGAGCGGGCCCAGGACTATCTCGGCCGCCTCCAGGACTTCATGGACTCCCACGTCTACCCCGCCGAGCCGGTGTACGCGGCGCAGCGGCGCGAGCTGCGCGCCGCCGGCGAGGAGCACACGGTGCCCCCGGTGGTGGAGGACCTCAAGGTCGAGGCGCGCAAGCGCGGCCTGTGGAACCTCTTCCTGCCGAGTCATTCAGGGGGGACGACCCCCCTGTACCCCCCGGTGAGTGCCGAGGAGGAGCCCGCGCACGGCCTGTCGGTCACCGACTACGCGTCGCTGGCCGAGATCACGGGCCGTTCCCCCAACCTGGCCCCCGAGGCGATCAACTGCGCGGCGCCCGACACCGGCAACATGGAGGTCCTGCACCTGTTCGGCACGCCCGAGCAGAAGGAGCGCTGGCTCACCCCGCTGCTGAACGGCGAGATCCGCAGCGCGTTCGGGATGACCGAGCCGGACGTGGCCAGCTCCGACGCCAGGAACATCGCCACCCGGATCGAGCGCGACGGCGACCACTACGTCATCAACGGGCGCAAGTGGTGGATCAGCGGCTCGGCCGATCCACGCTGCAAGGTCATGATCCTGATGGGCAAGACCGACCCCGACGCGCACCCGTACCAGCAGCAGTCCATGGTGCTGGTACCGCTGGACACCCCCGGTGTGGAGATCGTCCGGCCGCTGCCCGTGTTCGGCTACTCCGACCAGCACGGCCACTGCGAGATCCAGCTGACCGACGTGCGCGTTCCGGTGGGCAACCTCGTCGGCGAGGAGGGCGGCGGCTTCGCCATCGCCCAGGCCCGGCTGGGCCCCGGCCGCATCCACCACTGCATGCGCGCCATCGGCATGGCCGAGCGCGCGCTGGAGCTGATGTGCGAGCGCGCCGTCTCCCGCGTCGCGTTCGGCAAGGAACTGGCCCGCCAGGGCGTCGTGCAGCAGCAGATCGCCGAGTCCCGGATGGCCATCGAGCAGGCGCGGCTGCTCACGCTCAAGACCGCCTGGCTGATCGACCAGCACGGCCCCAAGGGCGCCCGGACCGAGGTCGCCGCCATCAAGGTGATCGCGCCCCGGGTGGCGCTGGAGGTCGTGGACCGCGCCATCCAGATCCACGGCGGCGCCGGCGTCAGCGACGACACCCCGCTGGCCGCGATGTGGGCGGGCCTGCGCACGCTTCGTCTCGCGGACGGCCCCGACGAGGTGCACGTGCGGTCGGTGGCCCGTACCGAGTTGGGCAAGTACACCGGCCAATGACGAGCGATACGGGGGGAGCGGGTACGGGGGGAGCAGGGCCGGGCGTGCGGCGGAGGATGCCGCACGCCCGGCGGCGGGAGCAGCTGCTCGGGGTGGCGCTGGCCGAGTTCGGCCGGCGCGGCTACCACCTGACGCAGATGGAGCACGTGGCGGCGGCCGCGCAGGTGTCCAAGGCGCTGCTCTACCAGCACTTCACCTCCAAGGAGGAGCTGTTCGCCGAGGTGAGCGAGACGATCGTGGCCGAGCTCACCGGGCGGCTCAACGCCTCGGTGCGGGGACGGCAGGACTCGATCGAGGGCATCCGCGCGATGGTGCGGGTGCTGTTCGACTACGCCACCGAGGACCCGGACGCGTGGGCGCTGGTGATCCGGCATCTGGACAAGCCCGACGTCGGCCTCGGGCTGCGCGAGCTGCGCGAACGGCTCGGCACCGCGTTCGCCGACCTGCTGCTGCGGCGCCGCCGCGCCGATCCCGCGCTGTCGCCGGCCGCGCTGGCCGCCAACGAGCGGCGGGCCAGGCTGCTGGTCCCGCTCATGTACGGGTCGATGCTGTCGATGGTGTCGTGGTGGCTGGAGCATCCCGACACCGCGCGGGAACGGGCCGAGCAGATGGCGGTCGAGTTCGTCTGGCTCGGGCTCGACCGGCTGCGGTCCGGCGAGCGGCTCCCGTCGCCGCCGCCCGGCCATACCTGACCGAGAGCGCCCGACCGATAGCGCGCCCGGCATACGGTCGCGCGTGACGACCGCGCCCTGTGCTCACGGTCATGCCTGCACTTGGGGCACACGTAACGATTTCGACTCGGCAGGTTCCGCGTACCGCCATCTGGACGCGACTATGGAGACGTGGCAGCCGACGGGAGTGGCGCGACTTCCCATGATGTCCGCATCGCGGAACGGCTCGCTGCCTGGCCGGGGGTGACCAGGGAGCGGGCGGACTGCGGTACCGGGGTGGCCCTCGCGGCCGGCGGTGTCCAGATCATGCATCTGCACGGCGGCGGGGCGGCCGAGTTGCGGCTGACCCGTTCCGTCATCGACCGGCTCGGGCCCGCCCTCGCCGACTCCGGCCGGGTGGCGATCCGGCCCGGGCGCGAGTGGATCGTGGTCGGGCTCGACGCCGACTCCGATCGGTCCCTGGTCATCTCGCTGGCCAGCGTGGCGATCAAGGCCTGCGTTCCGGACCCGGCCTCGGGCGGGGCCGCGCCTCGTACCTGGGCGCCCTGCAGCGCCGCCGCCGGGGGCATCCCGCCCGAGCGGCTCGCCGCCCTCGTCACCGCGGGCGGCGGATCGCCGATGCCGCTGAGCCAGTTCCCCTTGCTGCACCGCGCAGGGCGCGACACCTGACCGCGGACCGGCCGGATCAGCGGGCGTCCCGCAGGCGCAGCGCCAGGTAGAGGTCGGTACGGTCGCGCATCGACGTCAGGTCGCGCCCGGTGAGCTCCTCGATCCGCTGGACGCGGTAGCGCAGGGTGTTGACGTGGACGTACAGCGACTCGGCCGATCGCTGCCACGAGCCGCACGTTTCCAGGAACGTCTCGAGCGTGCCGACCATCTCCGAACCGTGCCGGGCGTCGTACTCCTGCAGCGGGCCGAGGAGCCGTTCGCGGTACGCGTCGCGCACGCTCCCGGGCAGGACGGCCAGCAGCAGCCCATGGGAGCCGAGTTCCGCGGCCGGCACGACGGTCACCGGACCGGCGCCGGCCCGTGCCGACAGCAGGCACCGCCTGGCCTCGCCGATGGCGCCGGCCAGCCCGTCCGCGCCGGGTACGGTCTCGCTCACCCCGACGGCCAGCGCGCGGCCGTCCAGGACGAGCCCGTACCTCGTGTGCGCGCCGCGCAGTGCCTCCTCGACGGCCTCCGCGTGGATCCGCCCGTTCACCAGGGCGATCACGTCCCCGTCCCGCTCGGACAGCAGCACCCTGCGGGCTCGGCCGGACAGCACGCCGCCGATGATCCACGGCCTGGGCAGCCCGGCGTCCAGGCGTGCCGCGACGGCCACGAACGGGAGCGCGGGATCGGCCCCCAGCTTCCTGAGCCGCGCCGCGACCTCTTTCGCAGCCACCGTCTCGTTCTCCGGCACCGTCTCGTTCTCCGGCACCGTCTCGTCCGGCGTAAGCAGGTCAAGGAGGTCCTGTACGCGCCGCCGCTCGGCCTGCCGCCGCCGTTCCACCCGGTCCAGCTCGCCGCCGATGATCCGCAGCGCCGTGCGCAGCGCGTCCCGCGACCCCGCCGAGCCCTTGCGGGCACAGACCAGATGGCCGCGGACGTCTCCGTCCTCGCCGCGGATCGTGTGGACCGATGCCCGTACGCCGTCACCGAGCGGCACCGTCGAGGCGTCGCGGGGACGGCCCGACACGTGCTGCCAGACGCGCCGTATCTCGTCCGGGTGCGGGCCCTCGCCGGCCGACGCCCAGACGGTGGCCAGCGGTGACAGTACCCAGCAGCCGAGCCCGAGTTCCTCACGCAGCACCCGGACGACACCGCGCGCCCCGTCGGCGCGGTGCGCGGCGGACGCCAGCCGGCGGTCCAGCTCGGTCTCCGTGCGGGCCCGGTGGTCTTGCTGGTCCCTGCGGTCTTGCTGGTTCCTGCGGTCTTGCTGGTTCCTGCGGTCTTGCTGGTCGCCGTGCGCTGAGTCCGTTCGAGCGGACGGCGTGTGCGGCTCCATGTCCTTCACCTCGGAAGCCGATTCGGCGTTCCGCGCGGGCACACGGTGCCGGATTCGGGCGTACGGCGGCTTGGGCGTGCTCTTGTTCACCCGAGCATGACTCACCCGAGCATGACTTACCCGAGCATGGCCGCGAGGGCCACGGAGGCGCGGTGGCAATCGTGGAACGTAGAGTACAGCGGCACCGGGGCGAGCCGGACGATATCGGGCTCACGGGCATCGGCGAGCACGCCCGCCGAGACCGCGAGGCGCTCGGTCAGCGCGGCCGCGTCGGGGACGCGGATCGACAGCTGGCAGCCGCGCGCGGCCGGTTCGGGCGGCGTGACGACCTCCAGCCCGGAGATGGGCGCCAGGCGACCGGCCAGGTAGCCGGTCAGGCGCTCGCTCCTGGTCCGCAGCGCGTCCATCCCCACCCGGTCGAAGATCTCCAGCGAGGCCAGCACCGGGGCCAGCGCCAGGATGGGCGGGTTGGACAGCTGCCAGGCGTCGGCCGAGGCGGGCGGATCGATCCGCGGGTCCATCCGGAACCGCGTCGCCGGGTCGGTCCCCCACCAGCCCGACAGCTTGGGCAGCGCCGCGTCGCGAACGTGCCGTTCGTGGACGAAGCAGCCCGCGACGGCGCCCGGGCCGCTGTTGAGGTACTTGTACGTGCACCAGGCGGCGAAGTCCACGTCCCAGTCGTGCAGGCGCAGCGGTACGTTCCCGGCCGCGTGGGCGAGGTCCCAGCCGACGACCGCTCCGGCGGCGCGTCCGGCCTTGGTGATGGACTCCATGTCCATCAGCTGGCCGGTCAGGTAGTTGACCCCGCCCAGCAGCAGCAGGGCGACATGCCGTCCCTCGCGTTCGAGGTACTCGACGACGTCCTCGGTACGCAGGTTCTCCTCGCCTGGGCGCGGTTTCAGCCGGACGACGGTCCGTTCCGGGTCGAGGCCGTGGTGGACGGCCTGGCTCCGGACGGCGTACGAGTCGGACGGGAAGGCCGCGTCCTCGATGACGATCCAGGTGCGCTCCCCGGCGGGCCGGTAGAACGTGGCCATCATCAGATGCAGGTTGACCGTCAGCGAGTTCATCGCCACGACCTCGTGCGGCAAAGCCCCGACCAGGCGCGCGGCGGGCGCGCGCGCAGCCTCGTGATAGTCCACCCAAGGACGGCGCGCCTGCGTGTGCCCCTCGACGGCGAGCCGCGCCCAGTCCTCCAGCTCCTCGTTCAGGTAGCGCGCGACGCTCCTGGGCTGGAGCCCGAGCGAGTTGCCCGCGAAATAGGCGGCCTCCTCGTACGGGCCACCCGGCGCGGGCGGAACATGGAACTCCTCGCGCAGCACCGGCACCGGATCCACGGCATCCAGCCGCCGCGCCTCTTGCTCGTCCTGGGTGCTCACCGCTGCGCTCCCTCCCCTTCCTGCAGAGAGACCGCCTCCAGAGTGAGTTCCTGCAGTGAGGCGTCCTGGAGAGATCCTTCCTGGAGCGAGAAGAAGCGGCGCGCGTTGCCGCCGAGGATCGCCGCGCGCTCGCCGTCGGTCAGCGCGTCGCAGGCCCGTACGGTCGAGCCCGGCTCGAGCTCGCCCAGCGGGAACGGGAAGTCGGTGCCGAGCATTACCCGCTCCGGTCCCATCACCTCGGTCAGCAGCCGCAGCGCGCGCGGGTCGAAGACGGCCGAGTCGACGAAGAACCGGTCGGTGTACGCCGACGGCGGGCGCGGCGAGTCCGCGCGGACGATGTCGCGGTTGTGCCAGGCGTTGTCGGCCCGTCCCAGCAGGTAGGCGAAGCTGCCTCCGCCGTGGCAGAAGCACAGCCGCAGCGATTCCGGAAGCCGCTCGAACGCGCCGGAGAGCATCATCGACAGGACCGACAGCTGGGTCTCGGCCGCCATCCCGACCAGCCACGGCAGCATGTAGCGGCCGTCCATCCGGTCGCCGCCGAGCATGTCCCAGGGGTGCATGAGGACGGGCATGCCCTCGTTCGCGCAGTGCGCGAGGAAGTCCACGATCTCCGCGTCGTCGGGATAGCGCGTACCGACGTGGTTGCCGATGTGCACGCCCTTGTGCCCCGCGGCAGCAGCCTTGGTGACCGCCTGGCGGGCCAGCCCGACGTCCTGCAGCGGGACCTGGCACAGCGGCAGCAGCCGGTCGGGCGCCTGCGCGCAGTAGTCCAGGATCCGCTGGTTGACCAGCTCGCACCACTCGGCGGCGCGGGCGGGCTCGGCCTCGTACCCGAACATCAGGGGGGTCGAGGAGACCGCCTGCACGTCCACGCCGAGCCGGTCCATCGCGGCGACGCGGGCGCCCGGTTCCCACAGCTCCACGCCGACCGGCCGGTACTCCGCGTCGCCGCTCATCATCATGCCGGTGCCGTCGCGGTGCTCGCGCAGCCACGGCTCCCCCGCGTCCGCCAGGACCCGCGCCTCGTCCCTGGACACGCGCGGGAACACGTGCGCGTGAACGTCGATGACCGTCACGTGCGGGTCTCGGTCACCGGGCGCATGTCCTCGGGCCACTGCTTGCCGGGATGGACGGCGCCGCAGTTGCCGCAGGTGCGGTCGCCGTCGTAGAAGCTCTGGAACACCGGCGGCAGATCGTCCACGATCGACCGCACCTGCAGGTCCACGCGGTGCACGAGGTGGTGGCAGTTGACGCAGTACCACTCGAACGCCTCGCGCGTGCCCTCCGGCCGGCCGATCTCCACGACCAGGCCGATGCTGCCCTCCTCGGGGCGCTGCGGCGAGTGCCGCACGTGCGGCGGCAGCAGGAACGTGTCGCCCTCGTTGATCTGGACGTCGACCGGCGGCTTGCCCTCCTCCTCCATGACGCGCAGCACCATGTTGCCCTGGAGCTGGTAGAAGAACTCCTCGGCCGGGTCGTCGTGGAAGTCGGTGCGCTGGTTGGGACCGCCGATCACCATCACGATCAGGCCCGAGTCCTGCCAGACCTGGACGTTGCCGACCGGCGGCTTGAGCAGATGGCGGTGCTCGTCGATCCACCGCTCGAAGTTGAACGGCGCGCCGAACGACATTTTCGGCAGGGTGGTCATCTTCCGGCCTCCTTCTCTTGGACGGGCTCGTGGACGGGCTCCTGGACGGGCGCCGCGGGCAGGTGCGCCACGCACGCGATCTCGATCAGCAGGTGCGGGTGCGGCAGCTGGTGCACGGCCACCGTCGTACGGGTGGGTCCGGTCTCGTCGAAGTACGCGGCGTAGACCTCGTTGTAGCCGCCGAAGTCGTTCATGTTCACCAGGTAGGTGGTGATGCTCACCAGGTCGGACAGGTCTCCCCCGGCCGCCCGCAGCAGGTCGCGGATGTTCTCGATGACCGCCCGGGTCTGCTCGCGGATGTCCAGCGCGGTGACGCCCATCGGGTCGGCGCTCGCGCCCGCGAACGTCCCGTCGGGACGGCGCGAGCTCGTACCGGACACGAAGACCAGGTCACCGGCGCGCTTCAGGTGCGGGAAGCGCCCGCGCGGCTTGGCCTTGCCCTCGACGAGCAGCGCCTCACCCAGGTCGCGGCTCATGTCGTCACTTCCACGGAGCCCAGCCCGGACGCGGTCACCCGTACGTGCGCGCCCTTGGGCAGCGGTACGGCCGCCGTCGCGGCGCCCGCGAGCACGACCCAGCCCGGCTCCAGCGTGATCCCGGCCGCCCCGGCGAGCCGGGCCGCCGCGCGCAGCGAGCGCATCGGGTCGCCGAGGATCGCCGCCGACGAGCCCGCCTGCACGGCCCGGCCGTCGATCTCCATCAGCATCCCGACGTTGGACACGTAGCGCGGGTCGTGCCAGGCCCCGACGCCGTACCCGGCGGCCGAGGCGTTGTCGGCGACGACGTCGGGCAGCGTGAACGAGAAGTCCTCGTACCGCGAGTCGAGCACCTCGAAGCCGACCGCGACGCCGGCCACGGCCGCGTCCACATCGGCGGCCGACCGCACCGGGCGGCCGATCAGGTACGCGATCTCCGGCTCGATCCGGGGATGGATCAGCCCGTCGACGTCCACCGCCGACTCGACCAGCATCGCGTCGGTCAGCAGCCCCCAGATGACGTCGTGCACGCCCATCTGCACCATCTTGGCGCGGCTGGTGAAGCCCATCTTGACGCCGGCGAGCGCCTCGCCCCGCCCCTCGCGCAGCCCGATCGCCGCGCGCTGCACCCGGTACGCGGCCTCCACGTCGAGCGCGGCCTTGTCGGTCAGCCTCGGGATCGCGCGAACGTCCCGTACCGCCGCGTCCAGCGTCTCCGCCAACGCGAACTCGTTCACCGGCTCTCGCTCTCCCCCGCTGTGTCCTTCACTCATGCCGTGTCCCCCGCTCGACTCCGGGGCGCCTTCAGGCACCGCCTTCCCTCCGGCTCTCTCATGAGGCCTCCTTGGCGAAGGCGACGCGGACGTCGCCGAGCCCTTCGATGCGGGCTTCCAGGACGTCGCCCGGGACGGCCGCGACCATCGGGCCGAGCGCGCCGGTCAGCACGGTGTCGCCCGCGCGCAGCGGGTTGCCGACCCGGGCGAGGGTGTCGGCCAGCCAGAGCGCGGCGTTCAGCGGGTGGCCGAGGCAGGCGGCGCCGGTGCCGGTCGACACCTGCTCGCCGCGCCGCTCCAGCACCATCCCGCACAGCCGCAGGTCGACGTCGGCCAGCTTGACCGGCCGGTTGCCCAGCACGTACATCCCGGACGAGGCGTTGTCGGCGACGGTGTCGGCGAGCGTGATGTCCCAGTCGCGGACGCGGCTGCCCGCCACCTCGATCGCGGGCAGCGCGAACGCGGTCGCCCGGATCAGGTCGGCGACCGTGTGCCGCTCGTGCGTCAGGTCGCGTTCCAGGACGAGCGCGACCTCGGCCTCCGCGCGCCCCTGCAGGACCGCCCCGGCGGGGATCTCGGCGCCGTCGGGTACGGCGGTGTCGGCCCACAGCATCCCGAAGTCGGGGCTGTCCACGCCGAGCTGCCGCTGCACGGCCGCCGAGGTCAGGCCGATCTTGCGGCCCACCGGGCGGCGGCCCTCGGCGAGCCAGTGTTTGGTGAGGTGCCGCTGGACGTCGTACGCGTCGTCCGGCCCGATCAGGTCGCGGACGGGCGCGCACGGCTCCCCGGTCGCGTGCGCCCGCAGGAGGCGTTCCGCGGCGGCTTGAATGGCGGTGTCGGTCACGGGCTCGCTCTCTACGGTGCGGTGTCCAAGGTGCGTGCTGAAAAGTGCGTGCTGATCAGATCTGGATGCAGACGTTGACGGGTTCGGAGAAGAAGTCCAGGGAGTATTCCCCGCCCTCGCGCCCGATACCGGAGGCCTTGACGCCGCCGAACGGGGTCCGCAGGTCGCGCAGGTTCCAGCAGTTGACCCACACGATCCCGGTCTCGACGCGCGGCGCCACCCGGTGCGCCCGGGACAGGTCGCGGGTCCACACGGTGGCGGCCAGCCCGTACGGGCTGTCGTTGGCCAGCCGGACCGCCTCCTCCTCGGTGTCGAACGGGGTGACGTGGCAGACCGGCCCGAAGATCTCCTCGCGAACGGTACGGGCGGTCTCCGGCAGCCCGGTGAGCACGGTCGGCTCGACATGGAAGCCGCCGTCCCGCCCATCGCCGAACGCCGGGACACCGCCGCCGGCGACGACCGTGGCGCCCTCCTCGCGGGCGAGCCGGTAGTACGACAGCACCTTGTCGCGGTGCTCGGCCGAGATCATCGGGCCGTAGCCGTCCAGCGCGCGGGCCCGCTCGCCCAGCGCGGCGACGAACTCCTCGAAGATCGGGCGCTGCACGTACACCCGCTCGGTGCACAGGCAGATCTGGCCGGAGTGGGTGAACGAGGAGCGCACCGTCCCCGCGACCGCGGCCTCCAGGTCGGCGTCGGCGAACACCAGCGCCGGGTTCTTGCCGCCCAGCTCGAACGAGACGGGCGTGACATGGTCGGCGGCGTTGCGCATGATGGCCGCGCCGGTGGCCGACTCGCCGGTGAACGCGATCGCGTCGACGCCCGGGTTCCCGGTGAGGAACTCCCCCGCCGCGCCCGCCCCGTGCCCGTGGACCAGGTTGAACGCGCCGGCCGGCAGCCCGGCCTCGTCGATCACCGAGGCCAGCAGGGTGGCGGTGGAGGGGGTCTCCTCCGACGGCTTGGCGACCACGGTGTTGCCGGCCGCCAGCGCCGGGGCGACCTTCCAGGTCAGCAGCAGCAGCGGCAGGTTCCACGGGGAGATGATCGCGACGACCCCGAGCGGGCGCCGGACGGTGTAGTTGAGCGCCTGCCCGCCCGCGCCGGCGCTCCAGCCGGGGATCTGGGTCGTGTACGACCGTTCGGGACGCCCGTACAGCAGATCGGCGTAGGCGCGGAAGTTGCCGATCGCGCGCGGGACGTCGACGGTGGCGGCCAGCTCGCGGGGCTTGCCCGTGTCGCCGGTCTCGGCGTCCACGAACTCCTCGAACCGGGCCTCGATGCCGTCGGCGATCCGGCGCAGCGCCGCCGCCCGTTCGGTGTCGCCGGTCGCGCCCCAGGCACCCTTCAGCGCGGCGCGCGCCGCGCGTACCGCCTCGTCGACCGTCTCCCGGGTGGCCTCCGGGACCTGTCCCCGCTCGGTCCCGTCGGCCGGGTCGAGCAGCGGGAACGTCGTCCCGCCGGGCGCGTCCGGCAGGAAGGACCCGCCAACATAATGGGCCGGCTTCATCAACCCGTCACCGCTCTCGTGCTCGTCGTACTGGCCGTGCTTGCCGTGCTCGTCGTGCTCGTCGTGCTCGTCAATTTCGTCACGCTCGTCGCGCTGGTCATGCTCACTGTCGCTGGTCGGGCGGCCGCATCGTGACCGGCACGGCCGCCATCCACATCATCGCCCCGCGCGCTATACCTGTCCAATACCAACTGCCGCACAAGGCATAGCCATATGGCTATATCAGCGCGGGATCGGCCGGAACCGGAACCGGCCGTCCTCCTTGGCGACCCGCCCCCAGCCGAAATGCGCCGGCATCAGGACGGCCCCGCGTTCGGCGATCCAGCCGAGCGTCTCCCGCCTGGCGCGCGCCGACCCGGCCCGGTCCACGCAGAACCGCGAGCAGGTCAGGGGGTGGGCGAACTGGTGCGGGTGGTGGATCAGATCCCCCGACAGCACGGCGGTCTCCCGGTCCCCCTCCACGATGACGACCGACGAGCCCGGAGTGTGTCCCGGTACGGCCCGGATCTCGATCCGGTCGCAGATCCGGGCTCCGTCCTGGACGGGCTCGATCCGCCGCCGCTCGATGAGAGGCAGGATGCTGTCGGCGTACGAGCCGTACATGAAGCCCGGATCCCGGCCGTACTCCTCCGCCGCCCAGCGCAGCTCCGCGTCCAGCGCCATGTATCTGGCCTGGGGGAACGTCGGCGTCCAAGCCTCGCCGTCCCATGTGGTGTCGATCATGGGTGAAGAACTGCTTGGTCAGCTTCTCGGCCGTGAACGGTCGAGCTTGCGGCTCGGTCGTTCACGCCTCGTTGCGCTCCCCTTCGCCGCTGGCGGCCGCGCTGGGGTCGCATCACCTTTCCCCTGTCCAGGGGTCGGGTCGGG